>JAVYSA010000005.1:0-53593 GCA_038729445.1 Thermoplasmata archaeon | reverse complement strand
TACCAGGCCGGAGGTCCTCCCTGATGGCGGCAGAGGCCCCCGCGCGCAAGCGCGCCCCCTTGCCCCCGGCCGGGACGGACCCTGCGTCGGAGCCTCCCGCGCCCGCCGAGCCCGTCCGTCCGGCCTCCCGTCCCCGTCCGACCCCCGCGACGATCCCGCTCCCGTTCCTGCTCGACTTCTACCCTCTCGAGAGCCCCGAGCAGACCCGCCTCGCCGCGTTCTTCGAGCGCCTGCGCGAGGGGCGGTTCTCTACGACCCGCTGCCCGGCCTGCGGGGCCGTCCATTGGCCTCCCCGGGTCGCCTGCCCCTCCTGCCACGCCGAGTCCATCGAGTGGACGGATTTGCCGACGTCGGGCCGGATCTACGCGTTCAGCGCCGTCCTCGCCGGCGCCCCGCTTGGCATGGAGGCGGACGTCCCCTTCGCGGTCGGGTTGGTCGACCTGGACGGGGTCCCGTTGCGCCTTTACGGACGGATCGACGGGCGCCCATGGACCGAGCTGCGGATCGGGGATCCGGTCCGGGTGCAGCCGTACCAGCTCCCCGACGGGCGCTCGTTCTACCGCTTCGTGGTCGTCGGCTGAGCGGAACGCGGGCTGCGGGCGGCCGCCGGCGGCCGGAAAGGACAGGCTATTTATAGGGCCCCAAGGTCTCGCGGCCCGCCGGCCCGAGGGCGCCGGCATTCGATGGATCCGGATGGGAAGGGTTGGTGGGCCCGGCACGGCTGGACCGTGGCCCTGCTCCTCGCGGCGTTCGGCATCGCCTTCGCGCTGCGGACGATCTGGAACCTTCCCCTGTTGACCCAGTTCGGCAACCTCTACGTCTATGGGGGGGGATCGGACTCGTACTACCACTCGCGCGTGATGCAGTACATCATCGCGAACCACACCAACCTCATCTTCGACCCGCTGCTCAACTACCCGATCGGGGCCATCAACCCGCGGGAGCCGCTCTTCGACTGGATGAACGCGGCCCTCGGGATCGCCTTCGCCCCGTTCTTCGGGGGCCACGCCGACGCCGCGGGGGCGTTCTTCCTGAACCTGCAGGCCCCGCTCTGGGCGGCCCTGAGCGTCTTCCCGATCTATCTCATCGGCCGTGAGGTCGGGGATCGGCGGACCGGGATCATCGCCGGGTTCATCTTCGCGTTCCTGCCGGCCACCGTGGTCGAGTCGGTCTTCGGCTACGGGAACTACCTCAGCTTCTACACGTTCGTCATCCTGGTCGTCATCTACTCCTACATCCGCATGGTCAAGGCGATCGGCACCCGCCGCTGGGTCGACTCCTACCGGCATCCGCGGTCGATCGTCGCCGGCCTACGCGGGCTCTGGCGGACGGAACGGACGGGGATCAAGTGGGCGGTCTTCACGGGGGTCGCCTTCGGAGCCCTCGCCCTGTCCTGGCAGGGATACACCTTCGCGATCGCCGTCATCGGGGTGTTCATCGTCGCCGCGATGATCATCGAGCGGATCCGCCGCGTCGACTCCTTCGGGCTCTACATCGGGACCTGGATTGTCGGCCTGGTCGGCTTCCCGATCGGGATGCCGTACTACTACGTGCAGCAGCAGTTCATTGGCTGGTTCGAGCTGCCGCTCATCCTCTACTTCGGCATCCTGGCGCTCCTGCTGCCGTTCCTCCTGATGCGGGACATCCCCTGGGTCGTCTCGATCCCCGGTCTGGTCGCGATCTACCTCGCGGGGGCCTTCGCGCTGTTCGTCCTTCGCCCGGTCTACCTCACCGAAATCCTCACCGGCCAAGGGTACTTCGTGAAGACCCTCATCTACTCCACCGTCGCCGAGGCGCAGGCCCCGTCGTTCGATTCGTTGGCGATCTCCTACGGGGTGGTCACCTTCTTCCTCGCCTTCGTGGGGCTCGCGCTGTACGGCTGGCAGATGGTGCGCAGCCGGTTCCCGCGCTGGCTGGTCTTCTTCCTCGTCTTCGCGATCGTCTCGGTCTACCTGCCGATCTCCGCCTCCAAGTTCTTCCTCGTCGGCTCCCCGGCCTTCGCGATCCTGAGCGCGGAGGCGGTCCGTCGGCTCTGGGACCTGGCGGGCTTCTCCGAGCTGCGGCAGGGGGTACGCTCCCTCGCGGACACGCGCAGCCGCCTGACGGCCCTCCGGCGATCGTTCAAGGCCCGGCACGTCCTGGTCGTCCTGGTCGTCGTCGGGCTGCTGCTGCCGAACATCTGGTACGGGATGGACGCCGCGATTCCCGGCAACACGAAGGCAGGGATCTCCGACCAGGTCTACAACACCCTGCCCTCGTGGCTGCGGCCCGCGTCGAGCCAGGCCTCCTCGTTCTACTTCGGGGCCACCGGTTCGTCCCTCGACACGCCCAACCTCTACGACTCGGCCGGCTACAATTGGCTCGCCCAGCAGGATACGGCGATCCCGCAACCGGAACGTCCCGCGGTGATCTCCTGGTGGGACTACGGGTTCCAGACGATCGACCAAGGCCAGCATCCGAGCGTCGCGGACAACTTCCAGAACGGGATCGACCCCGCGGGCCAGTTCCTCTTGGCGCAGAACCAGTCGATCGCGATCGGGGTCCTCTCCGCGACGCTGCTCGAGGCGATGCTAGTCAAGAACCACTCTTCCTCGATCCCGCCCAACCTCGCGGCGATCCTCGCCTCCGACGGCGTCAACGTGACCCGGCTCAACCACGATCTCTCGAACGGGTCGAGCGACTGGGCGCAGGTCGTCGCCAACCCGCAGATCTACCTGCCGGTCAACCCGTCGACGCTCACCGACAAGAACGCGATCTACATGGTGACTAGTTACTATCTGGCGACGCTGAGCCCCTTCGCGGTCGCCCGGGTCTACAACGACCTCATGGCCTACACGGGCTGGTCGATCCGCTACGCGATGACGGACAGCCGGCTCATCCCCTTCAGCGGGACGAGCACGGGGATCTACTACGCGCCGGCCGACCTGACCGGCCGCATCATCGACTCCGCAGGGAATCCCGAGACGTACTTCAACGTCACCGTCCTCGGCTCCGACGGCAAGTACTATCCGGAGGGTCAGCTGCCGGCCTCGGTGAGCGCCGTCCAGTATTACGTGAACTACTTCAGCCCGTTCTACAACTCGATGATCTACCACATCTACTTCGGCTACAACGGGACCGACATCGGGCTCGGCACGGGGATCCCCGGTCTGTTGGGCTCCCTCGTGAACTACACCGTCGAGCCGGGCTGGATGCTGTCCCACTTCATGGTCGTCTACCAGACGGCCTACTACTGCCCGAACCCGGCGCAGGCCGCGAACCAGAACTGCTACTCCGCCACCAACAAGCCGACGGCGCTCGCTCTCGCGAAGAGCCAGGGCGGGGTCGCGAACACGAACATGAGCGCCTACTTCAGCGGCGGCGAGTCGATGCTCGTCTACTATCCCGGCCAGCCGATGACCGGAACGATCACCCTGCCGGACGGTACCCCGGTGGCCGGCGCCCGCGTCACCGTCACCGACCAGTGGGGGATCCCCCACCAGACGGTCATCACCGGTCCCCAGGGGCAGTACTCCCTCCTCCTTCCGCCCGGCAACGACACCGTGAACGTCACGATCGGGACCCTCCAGGGCCTCTCCCAGCAGGGGAACATCCTCCTGACCTCGGTCCCCGTCCAGGTGCCGAACGCCGTCGGCTTCAGCATCCAGGCACCGACCCTGGTCCGCACGATCGTGGTCCCCCGGAGCACGGTGTCGGGGATGGTCTACTGGAACCTGGCCAACTCGAGCAGCTACGCCCCGATCCTCGACCCTCCGGTCTCGGGCGCGACCGTTCGGCTCTGGGGGGTGGCGAACGCGACGCCGATCACCGTCACCACGGATGCGGGCGGGACCTTCTCGCTTCCCGACGTCCCACCGGGAATCTACAACTACAGCGTGCTCTACCAAGGGGCGAACTTCACCCAGCCCACCCTCTATGTCGACCCGGGCAGCTCTCCCATCAACGCCAGCGCTGGCCTGACGCCCTCCAACGTGACCGGGGTTGTCCTCGGCCAGAACGGGCTGCCGATCGCCGGCGCCCGGGTCACGGTCCAGGGGGCCAACGGCGTCGACGTCTCGACGACGACGGGCGCCTCGGGGAGCTACCAGCTCCAGTCCTTCGGCCCGGGCAACTACACGATGACCGCGGTGGGCCCGGCGAACGGTGAGCGCTCGATGGGGGTTCCGCTCTACGTCTCCGGCTTCGGGGAGAAGATGACCGTGAACCTCACCGAGCAACCGATGGTACCGGTGCGGCTCACGGTGACCGAAGGGGGCTTGGCCGCCCCCGGCGTCGCCGTCCGGCTGACGGAGGTCCCGACCCTCAATGCGACCACGTCGGTGACGAACCTCACCGAGGCCCTCGCGCGGGCCGCTGTCTTCACGACCGATGCGAGCGGGGCCATCCAGGCGTACCTTCCGGCGGGGACATACTCGGTCTACGCGAGCACGCTCTCCGGCTCCTCGCCGATGGCGGCCCTCGGCACCGTGGCGGTGTCCCCCGACGGGCCCCCGGTGAGCGCCGGACCCTTGGCGCTGGCCCCGGCGAGCTGGCTGCGGGGCACGATCCTGACGAAGCAGCCGAACGCCACGACCGCGGTCCTGATCTACGGGGACGACGGAGGATCGCTGCTCACCGGGGCTCCGAACGGAACGATCGCCGCCCTCCTGCCGGCGGGGAACTACACCGCGCTCGCGCTGCAGTCGACGCTGGTCGGCACCGGGCCGATCGATGCGGCGCTGGCCCCGGTCTCCCTGGCGAGCGGCGGGGCCTCCCTCTCCGTCGCCCTCGTACCGGCGGTCCGCGCCACGATCGAGGTCGGCGTCCCCCGCTCCGACGGCACCCTTCTTCCCGCGGCCGGGGCGACGGTGACGCTCGGCATCGATGGGACCTCGGCAGAGATTCCGTCGCAGGCCGACGCCGAGGGCTCCGTCACCTTCCTCGCGCCGGCCTCCCTTGGCCCGTCGCAGAGCTACTGCCTGTCGGCCTCCGGGACGGGGTACCTTTCCGCACAGGAATGCGGGATCGCGCCGGGCTCCCTCCCGTCGACCACCCAGCTGTCGTTGCGGTTCGCCCCGATTCCCGCGACGATCCTGGTCACCGGGGCGCCGCCGGGGGTCGCGGCGTCGGTCTTCCTCAACGGCACGAGCCCCTCGGCGGGGACCTACCGCATCTCGGTCGTCGGGTCCGGTTCCCTGACCGTCAACCCGGGGAACTACACGGTGACCGCCGTGGCGCCCGGCGTTCCCGGTCGCGTGGTGTACCGGAACCTCTCCCCGGCCGGGCTTGCGGTGCCCCTCGGGGCCGCGACGGCTTCGGTCTCCCTCGTCCTGCAGCGGCAGGTGAACGCGACCGGCACGATCGCGGTGCCGGCGGGGATCGATGCCGCGAACGCCACGATCGCGCTGACCGGACCGACGAACATCACCGTGAACGGAACCGCCTTCCGCGGCGGCTTCTGGGCGGCGCCGGGCCAGTACTCGGCCCACGCCACGGTCCCCGGCCCCGGCGGCCAGACCCTGGTCAACCTGACGGCGATCACGATCGCGAGCCAAGGGACCGTCACGCCCGCCGTGCGGCTGAGCGCCCCGGGGGTCGCGGTCACGGGCCGCCTGGTCGGGCCGAACGGGACGGTCGTCGCCGCGTCGGTCCCCGTCCACTTCGTGGCGCCGGACGGGGCCACCGCCACCGCGACCAGCGCCTCCGGGCTCTTCTCGCTGGTCCTGCCGGGCGGGATCGCCTACGGGGTGACGGTCGCTCCCACGATGGTCCCGACGCCGGGGCCGAACGGGACGTATCTCGTCCGATGGGTGCAGGCCACGGAGGGCGCGACGTGCGCGGTCGGCGCCTATCCCACGAACTGCTCGGTCGTGATGACCGGAACCACCCAGCTCGTGCCGTTCGCGGGAACGGTCGTCGCGGGCGGGGCCCCGGGGGCATTGCCAGCCACGCTGACCCTCGAGGGCCCGTACCCGTCCGCAACGATGGTCTCCATCCCCGCCTCCAACGGCACGTTCTCGACGAGCCTCCTTCCCGGAAGCTACGCCCTCTATGCCACGGCGCTCAGTACCGGTAGCCCGCTCACGAACCTCACGGCGGTCACCGTCCTTCCCGGGACCGGTCCATGGACCGTGCACCTCGAGCCCGGCTGGACCGACACGGTCCGGATCCTGCCCCCGTCCGCGTTCGGGATCCCCTCGGGAACGGCGTCCCTGACGGTCAGTTCGGCGTCGGGAGCCCACTGGTCGATTCCCGCTGTCCCTCTCTCCACCGACCTCCCGCTCGCGCTTCCGATCGGATCGTACCGCTTCGTCGCGACCGCGAACGGGACCCCCTACGGGCTTCCCGCCCCGGCGGCCGCATCGGGATCGGCGACGCTGGCCGGCGGGAACCTCGCGACGGCGCTGCCGCTCTCCTGGTCGTTCCCGGTGGCCGTGAGCGCCCGCGCGAGCGGCCCCTCCGTCGTCGACTTGCCGGCGTCGGGAGGCATCGTCCGGTTCGGCGTGACGGTGTCGAACGCGGGCCCATCTCCCGAGCGCCTCAGCCTCTCGATCAGCCCGGCGTACTGGAACGTCACGACGTCGCTCACGAACGTGACGGTCGGCGTCGGCCCGCAGGGAAACACGACCTTCGGCGTCGTCACCCTCGTCGTACCGGCGGGGACGCTGGTCGACCATCCGCCGCTCCTGGTGGACGTGGTGAACCCGGTGAACGGCAGCGTGCTCGCCACCGTCCAGGGGACCCCGACGGTGACGATCGCCCCCTCCTACGGGGTCTCCCTCGCCTACGCCACCGGCCCCTCCCAGGTCGGTTCGACGCGGATCCTCGTCCCGTTCACCGTCCGCAACACGGGCAACGTCCCGGAAGGGGTGGGGGCGCGCGTCGTGAACGCGACCGCACTCGCCGGGCTCGGCTGGCAGGCCTCGGTCCTCACCCCGGAGAAGTCCGGGGCGGTCCCCATCATTCCGGCCGGCGCGACGGAGACCTTCGAGCTGAACCTCACCGCGCTTGGACCCGCGCTCATCCCTCCGACCCAGGGGGTCGTTGAGATCAGCGTGCTCAACGCAACGGGGGCGGTGCAGCAGAGCCTGACCCTCACGATCCCCTCCGCCACGGTCGCGGTCCCGGCGCCGTTCCGCGTCGCCGGGCCTTCCCTCGGTCCGGTCCCCAGCGTCCTTCCCGAGCCGGTGCTGATCCTCCTGGCGCTGATCCCCGCGATCGCGGTCGCGGTCGGGGTCGCGGTCTACCGGTGGAACCGGACCCGGAGGTGGCAACGCACATGATCGGGCCCGAAGCCCCCGCTGCCCCGCCCGCGCGGGGCGATCGGCGCCCCCGAGTGGGCGCACGGATCCGGCTCGGGTTGCTCGTCGCGCTCCTTCTCGTCGGCGCCTCCTTTCTCGCGGGATCCCACCCGGCCGGGGGTTCGGCCGCCGGGCCGGCCCCCGCTGCGGTCGGCCACCCGGCCGGCGCCGCGTCGGCCCCCCTGACAGGCACCGTCCACGGGCCAACCCTTCTTCGGCTCAACGCGAGCCAGCCGTTCGTCATCAACGCCACCGGAGGACCGGCCTTCGCCCCGAACGGAACCCTCGTCGGGAACCTGACCTACCATGCGACGATCTTCGGGGCGAACACCTCGGGACTTTCGGTGAACCCGAACTTCGGGGGCCTCACCGGAACCTCCAACTACACCTTCCTCGTGAACGTCGGGCCGGTCCCCCAGACGGTCACGCTCATCGTCGAGTTCTCGAGCGTCTACCAGTCGCAGAACCAATCGATCAACATCACGACCACCCTCTACGTGGTCCGCCCCTACACGGTCTCGGGAGAGGTCGTCGCCGGAACCCAGACCGTGCTGCCGTTCTCGATCGCGGTGGATCTCGACGGGACCCCGGTCGGGGCAATCGCGATCCCGACGCTGCTCCCGCACGAGGGGTACAACTTCACCTTCGACTACCTGACGCGGGGCCTCCCGCCGGGGGAGCACACCTTCACGCTGAGCCTCTCGGTGCCGAACGGCCAGGTCCGCTTCGCGAACGGCGCCACCAGCTTCTCCGAATCGTTCTACGTTACCGGACCGCCGCCGGACTACACCCTCTACTACCTGCTCGGCGTCGGGGCGTTCGTCGGGGTCATTCTTATATCCCTCATCCTCGTCGGCGCCCGCCGCCGCGCCGGGGGCCGCTGAGGCTCCGGCACCGCGGAGCCCGGAGTTCCCACCGTGACCGATCCACGCGCGAGCGAGTGCACCTCCTGCGGCGGGCCCTTGCCCGTGCGGGGGGCGACGCAATTCCTGTGCCCGAGTTGCCTCGCGACGGTGATCGGCCGGTGCCCCCGCTGCCGCGACCAGAGCGTGCGGTATCGCTGCCCCTCGTGCGGGTTCGAGGGTCCCTGAGGGGCCGGGAGAGGGGATCGATGGGCCAGGTGGCGGTGCTGTTCCGGCTGATGCCGCAGGGCGTGGAGACCGATCTCGCCGGCGTGGCGCGGAAGATCCCCGAGGCGATCCCGCGGGGCGTGACGATCCGTGGGATGCAGGCCAAGGACATCGCCTACGGGCTGCGGGCCCTTCTGGTCAGCGTCGTGATGAACGATGAGGGGGGGCTCCTCGATTCGGTCGAGCAGGCGCTCGCGAAGGTGCCGGGCGTCGAGTCGGTCGAGGTCATGGAGGAGGGCCTGCTCTAGGCCCCCGGGGCCGTGGACCTCATCACGCACGTCCTGATCAGCTACCTCCTCACCCTCGGCGTGGTGGGTCTCCATCCGCAGTACGTGGCGGCCGGGGCTCTGGCGGGAGGGCTCCCGGACGCGGATGCCCTCCTCTTCCCGCTGGGTCGCCGATGGGCGGCATTCCGGCACCGGGGGATCACGCACTCCTTCCTCGGCGTCACGGTCGTGGCCGTTGTCGCCGGCGCCCTGGCGCCGCTGATCGCGCCGGGAAGCGCCCTCGTCTACGCCGCGGTCTTCGAGCTCGGGGGGCTGCTGCACATCGGCCTGGACGCCTTCACCAACTACTCGGTCCCGCCGCTGCTCCCGTTCTCCCGCCAGAGGATCTGCTATGACGCCGAGCGCGCGGTCAACTTCGGCATGCTCGTGTTCAGCGTCCTGGCGATGTACCTGCTGCTCGGGGTGGAGCGCAACCAGGTGGCCCTCGGCATCTACTGGGCGACCGTCGACGCGCTGGGGGCCTTCTTCGCGGCATACCTCGCGCTCCGCCTCTCGCTGAGGTTCTGGCTCGGCCGGGCGAAGTCCCGGTTCGGTCCGTTCGACCACGTGGTGCCGACCGAGACCCCGTTCCGGTGGTACCTCTACGGGGACCGCACCGAGGGGGGACACCGGACGATCGCCTTCGGACGCTACCGCCTGGGGCGGGGGTTCTCGGGGCCGTACGTCCTGACGCTGCCGACGACGGTCGGCGAGGGCCCGATCGCCACTCCTGCGGCGGCGATCGCACGCTCCGCGCCGTTCCGGGAGGGCGGACCGATGCGCCGGTGGGAGGACTCGTTCCAGTTCGCCGACGCGACCCGCCGGTCCGGGGGCGGGTGGAAGGTCGTCTGGTACTCGATCGAGTTCGGCACGTTCGGACGGTGGGCGACGGTGGAGGTCGATCTCGCGGACGATCCGGCGGCGCCTCCCGTGGCGGTCCGTCGGGGATTCCGCCGGGTGCGGATGCCTTGGGACCCGGCCGAGGGCCGGTCCACCCCCGGAGCGTAGCCGCGGGCGGGGGACCCGGGGCGCCCTACTTGTAGGTCGACTGGTGGACCTTGCCCTCGTCGTCGACGATCGTGATGCACTCGCCTTCGCACTCCTGAAGGCAGGCCTCGCACATGATGCAGTCCGGCCCGTTGATCACCGCCGACTTCTCGGCGCGGAACTGGAACTTCGCGGCGACGGCCGGATCATCGACGGCATCCGGGAAGTTCTCCCGGGGCTGCATCTCGAAGACGTTGACCGGGCAGACATCGCGGCAATGCTGGCACCCCGTGCACTTGTTGTGGTCGACCTCGACGCTCACCATCGTCCCGCGGGACCTCGCCCGTGAGCCTCGCTAACGCCGCCGAGGTATAAGCGTGCCGGCGTCCGGCCTTCCGCCCCGCCGCTCCCCCCGCTCGTCGAGAGGGCTTATGGACGGCACGGCCATCGCCCGGTGCCTCCCGGGATCCGGCCGACGGGCGGCGAGGACGATGGGCGCACCGACGGACACCGATGCCCGCCACGACCTTGCCGGCCGGAGGATCGTCCTGACGGGCCCGACCTCGGGGATCGGCGCGGTCATGGCCGAGACCCTCTCCCGCCGCGGGGCGCACCTCCTCCTGATCGCGCGGGACGCCCGACGGCTCGACACGACGCTCCGCCTCCTGACCGGTGGGGGAGGCTCGGCCGAGGGATTCGTCTGCGACCTCGCCGAACCGGCCGCCGTCCGCGAGCTCGCCGACCGGCTGCGGGCCGGCCCGCCGCGGATCGATGTGCTGATCAACAACGCCGGGGCCCTCTTCCACGAGCGCCGCGTCAACCGCCAGGGCGACGAGAGGACCTTCGCCCTCAACGTCCTCGCGCCGTTCGTCCTGATGGAGCGCCTCTGGCCGTCCCTCGAGGCGAGCGGCGCGGGGCGGATCGTCAACCTCTCGAGTGCGGCGCACCGGAGCGGGCGCATCGCGCTGGACGACCTCGACCGGGTCCGGCGGTGGGGCCCGTGGGCGGCCTACGCGCAGTCGAAGCTCGCCCTCCTCCTCCTGACGCGCGAGGCCCCGCGGCGCCATCCCGGCTCCCGGGTGACGGTCAACGCCTGCCATCCGGGGTTCGTGCGCAGCCACTTCGGCCTGGAGGGTCGCGGATGGGGTCCCCGGCTCTTCCGCGTCCTCCAGGCGATCGGCGCGATCGCTCCCGAGCGCGGGGCCCGGACGCCGCTCTTCCTCGCGACCGACCCGTCGGTGGCGGGGATCACCGGGGGATACTTCGCCCGACAGCGCCTGGTCCGGGGCTCGGCCCGATCGAGCGATCCGGCGATCGCGGCCCGCCTCTGGGAGATCTGCGCGGAGCGCACGGGCCTCGCGCCCGCCCCGGGCCGGTCGGCTATGGCACCCGGCGCGGCGCGATCCCCCGCTCCCGCAGCGTGAGGTCCATGCGGGCGAGCTGGTCCCGGTGTTCCGGGCAGAGGAGGAACGACCGGCGGGGCGGGTCGGGACGGGAGGGGTCGGCCGATGCGGCAAGGAGCACCGTGGAGGTCGGCCGGTCGTCGCAGGGACCTCCGGTCCCCGGCCCCGGATCGCCCAGGATCGGCCGGTAGGCGAAGTCGTAGGCCCGTCCCATCTCGCACAGCGGCCGCTGGAAGATCGCGCTCATCCCCGCCCTCGACCGGACAGGCTAAGCCTGAGGGCCCATATGGTTCGCCCATGGCACCGGCGCCCACGGAGGCTTCCCCCGCCACCCGATCGTTCGCCCGCCGCCTCCTGAGGTTGTACGCGGAGGCGGAGACCGTGACGATGATCGACCTCGGCCACCGGACCGGCCTGTGGGAGGCCCTCGCCGCCGGCCCCGGGACCGCCGCCGAGATCGCGGCCCGTGCGGGCGTCGACGCGCGCTACGCGGAGGAGTGGCTGAGCGCGATCGCCTGCGCCCGGATCGCCCGCTATGCCCCCGAGGGGCGCCGGTTCTCGCTCTCGTCGGCCCGCGCGCGCTGCCTCGCCGGTCCGTCGATCTACAACCTCGCCCCGGCGAGCCGGATGGTCACGCTCGGGGCCCGCCAAGGGGCCCGGCTCGCCCACGCCTTCCGCACGGGACGGGGGATCTCCCCCGCCGCCTACGTGGAGGAGTTCCCCGCGGTGATGGAGGAGATCAATCGCCGTCGCTACGACGCACTCCTGGCGAGCGCGTACGTCCGCTGCGCCCCGGGGCTCGCCACGGCCCTCTCCCGGGGCATCCGGGTGCTCGACGTGGGGACGGGCCGGGGATATCCCCTCCTGCTGCTCGCGCGGGCGTTCCCGAGGTCGTGGTTCCTCGGGATCGACCCGGATGCCCGGTCGGTCGCCCTCGCGCGCCGGCGCGCCGCCCGCGAGCGGCTGCCGAACCTGAGCTATGCGGAGGGGACGCTGGAGGATCTCGATCCGGGCGACCGGTTCGACGCGGTGACGCTCTTCGATGTCATCCACGACCTCTCCCGGCCCGCCCAAGTGCTGGGGGGGATCGCGCGCCGGCTTCGTCCGGGAGGGATCTTGCTCGCCACCGAGCCGCGGGCCTCCAGCGACCTCTCGCAGAACCTCGGGCGGAGCGGGGCGACCTACCTCTACGGCATCAGCGTGACCTACTGCCTTCCCGTCTCCCGCTTCGGCGGCCCCGGGGGGCTGGGCGCCTGCGGCGGGGAAGCGAGGACCCGAGCGCTCCTCGCGGCCGCCGGCTTCACCCGGATCCGGACCCGGGAGGCCCCCGGCAACGCCCTCGGTCTCGTCTATTCCGCCCGTCGCGGGCTCCCCGTCCCGGCGGGAGAGGCAGGCCGGTGATCGGGATCGCCCGGGGGCCCGCCGGCTCCGAGCTGGCCTACGAGACCGAGGGCGACCGCGGGGATCCCACCGTCCTCGTGCACGGCGCCTGGTCGGACCGGACGGTCTGGCGGGAGGTGGCGGGTGCCATCGCCCCGTCCCTCCGGGTCCTGACCTACGACCGGCGCGGCTACGGGGGGAGCCGGGGTCCGCCGCGCACCCACCCGGTCCGCCAGGACGCCGAAGATCTCGCCGACCTGCTGCAGGAGACCGACCTCTACCCGGCGCACGTGGTGGCCCAGGGGTTCGGCGCGCTCGTCGCCCTTCGGCTCGCGGGGACGCGCCCCGAGCTGGTGCGCAGCCTCGTGCTCCACGAGCCTCCGTGCTTCGGCATCCTCGCCGGCATCCCCGACCCGCTCGGCGCCGACTGGGACCGGCCCCGGCGGCTCGAGCGGGTCCGGGCGATGCAGGCCGGCGTCCGCTGGGGGCGGGGCCCGGAGGTGGCGGCATCGTTCTTCGAGGAGTTCGCGGGCGACGTCGCGGCCTGGGAGGCGCTTCCGCCGGAGCGGAGGGCGGCATGGTCGGCACTCGGCCCCCGGTGGGTCGAGGAGGTCTCGGACCCTGAGGCGGACCGGCCGGATCCGGTGGCGCTCGCGGAGTACGTGAGCCCGGCCCTCGTGACGGTCGGCTCGCGCGCTCCCCGGGTGCTCGCGGCGGCCTCGCGGACGCTTGCCGATCGCCTGGGGGGGGCAACGACCCTCATCCTGCCGGGGGTCGGCCACTGGCCGGCCCTCAGCCATCCGTCGATGTACGCCGCCGTCCTGCTGCGGTTCCTGGCGGAGCGCGAGGTCCCATCGATGTAGGGGCCGGGGTCTCCTCCGCGGCGGGGGACCGAGGGGGGATCGGCTCGAGCAGCATGCGGGCGTACGGGGTGACCGGGCGGCCGGACGGCCCGGCCGGCGGCGCGGCCGGGCCGGGGCCGATGGCGACGAGCACGGTCATCGCGATGTTCGTGCCCACGATGATCACGAACGCCGGCAGCAACAGGTTCTGGAGCGCCGCGGAGGAGGCGACCGGCAGCAGATCGATGGCAAGGATCAGGACGACCGCGTTCGTCAGCCCTCGGGCATAGAGCCCGGCGAAGCGGCCGACCAGCCCGGAGGGGATCCGCCCGGAGTTCGCCGCGGCCCGGAGCAGCGCGCGTCGGACGATGAGCAGGACGATGGGAAGGCCGACGACGGCGCCCACCGCAATCCAGCCCAGCGGCTGGAACGGGACGAGGATCCCTAGGATGACGAGGAAGAGGGCGCGGAGGACGAACGCGATGTCGTTGTGCACCTGGCGGACGCTCGGGTCGAACGCGAAGGTCCGGCGGGAGGAGCGGGGAAGCCAGCGCCGGAAGAAGGCGTCGTTGCCGAGGACGATGCCCATGATCAGCGCCGCCATGATCCCTGAGCCATCGAGCGACTCGGCGGCGGCGTAGACGAGGAAGAGGACTCCCATCGTTGCGAGCCCGGCGTAGGTCCGGCTCTGCCAGCGCGAGAGGAACTGGATCCCCACGAAGCCCCCGAGCAGGCCGAAGGCGATCGCGAGCGGGAGGGGCAATAGGACGGCCGGGACGACCTCCCCCAGCCCACCGCCGCGGGCGACGACGCTCACGAGGATCGTGACCGAAAGGACGGCGACCGTGTCCTCGATGGCGTATTCGAGCCCGAGCATCACCGGCCATGGGTCGGGGAAGCCCAGGCGCAGGGCCACCGGCAGCACCACCGCGCCGGAGACGCCGGCCAGGGAGAGCGCGAAGAGGACCGAGGGGAGCAGCTGGCCGGGGGCGAGGACGAGGTAGGCGACCGCCATCAGGGCAAGGGTGGAGGCGGCGAAGCTCGCGAAGGCCACGGCGCTGGCGGCCAGGCCGACCGAGCGGAGGTCCCGGATGTTGAAGTCGATGCCCGCGTCGTAGAGGATGAGCACCAGGGCGGCCGCTCCCAGGATCGCCCCGAGGTGCTCGACCTGGCCGGGGGTGACCAGGTGAAAAATCGGTCCGGCCAGGAGGCCGAAGAGGATCAGCCAGAGCACGTCCGGGACCCGGAACCGCTCGGCCAGCACGTCGCTGCCGAAGGCCAGCAGGATCGTGGCCCCGAGCAGGAGGATGGCGACGGTGGTCTCCGACGGGGAGAGGAAGCTCATGCCCGACCCCGTGGCCCGTTCCGAGCCGGTCCCGAGTGCGGCACCGCGGCTCCCCCGTTCAGCGGGACTCCTCCGCCGGGCGCCCGACCGGCTCCGCGTCGCGGAGCTCCATCAGCCCCTGACCGAGCCACTGTCCCCCGTCGACGGGAAGCACGGCCCCGGTGATGTACCGGGCCCGGTCGCCGGCGAGGAAGGCGACCGCCTCCGCGACCTCCTCGGGAGTCCCGAAGCGCCCGAGCGGGATGCCCCGGGTGATCCGCTCGATCCGTTCGGCGGACGTCCAGAGCTGGCGGTCCGTCCCTTCGGTCCGGACCGGTCCCGGGGCCACGGCGTTGACACGGATGCCGAAGCGGGCCCACTCGACCGCGAGCGTCCGGGTCAGGGAGACCACGCCGGCCTTCGCGGCGGCGGAGTGGACCGTTCCCGGGCCGGCGGTCCACGCGTACGCGGCGACGATGTTGACGATCGCGCCGCGCCGGCTCTCCCGCAGCAGCGGGAAGGCGGCCCGGGAGCAGAAGAACGTGCCGTCGAGCACGATGCCGACAACCGCCCGCCACCCGTTCGGGCTGAGCCGCTCGGCGGGGACGGGGAAGTTGCCCGCGGCGTTGTTCACGAGCAGGTCGAGGCGCCCGTAGGCGGATCGGACGGCGTCGATCAGGGCGTCGACCCGAGACGGATCGCGGACATCGACCGTGGGGGCAACGACCTCGGCCCCGGCCTCGCGAAGGCGCCGGGCGGCCGGCTCGAGGTGATCGGCCGAGCGGCTCGCGAGGGCCAGCCGGTAGCCGTCGGCGGCCAGCCGGCCCGCGATCGCGAATCCGAGCCCCGTCCCTCCCCCGGTGACCAGGGCGACCGGGGCGTCAGCGCGGTCCGTCATCGCGGGATCATGCCCCCGCGTTACAAAGGGCTAGTGCCCGCCGGCCGCCCGGGCGGCGGCGGCGAGGTCCTGCAGATCCCGCCGTCCGAGTCCCTGCATCGCGATGCCGTCGCGGCGCCAGACCAGCCTCCCGTCGGCGAACACCGCGACGGTCGGCACGACCTCGACCGCGAACGTCTCCCACAGGGGGCTTTCCAAGTCGGTGAGGTCGATGACCGCCATCGGGAACGGATGCCGTCCCTCCATCGCCGCGAACTCCGGACGGAACGCCCGGCAGAACGGGCACCAGTCGGCGAGGAAGGCGACCACCCAGAGCCCGGGGTGGCGGCTGCGGGACCCTTCGAAGTCCTTCTCCGTCCAGCGCTCCATCCCCCCTCCACGGAACCGGCGCACTTCACCTTGCCGACCGGGTTCCCCTTCCCACGGATCCCGGCCGCGTGCCCCGCTCGGTCCAGTAGGCCCCGATCCATCGGGGAGGCGTGCGGTCGAACAGCGGCGGGATCCGGAACCTCCGGTCCGCCCACGGGGGCAGCCGCTTCGACCGGCCGGCCACCACGGTCAGGGGTTTCCCCCGGCGCGCGGCGATCGCGGCCAGCGTTCGGGTGCCGACCTTGTGGACGAGCTCCCCGTCGGGCCGCAGCGTGTCCGCGCCGACGAGAATCCGGTCGGCCCACTGTACCGTGCGCTCCATCGCCCGGTCCGGGACCGCTCGGGCATCGACGCCCGCGGCGCGCAGCGACCGGGCGAGGCGTCGACCCTCCCCGCCCGGATCGCTCGCCAGGCAGCGGACGGCGCCGCGCCAGCCGCGGGCGGACGCCCGCAGGATCCCGCCCTCGACCGCGCGGCTGCGGCTGAACGTCGCCAGGCGGCGGTCGTGGGCGATCCCTCGCGCGACGGTGCGGGACAGCCGCTCGTTCTCCCGGCGGATCTGGAGGGCCTCGCGCCGGGCCCGGCGCCCCAGGCGCGCCGGCCGAGGGATCGGTCGGTCGGCCTCCCGGCGAAGGAGCGCCTGCCAGCGGAGGAACATCCCCATCGCCGGCTGGGCGGCACCCATCCGCCGTGCCCATCGTCGCAGGCGGCGTCGGGCTTGCGCGGTCGTCTCCCTCGCACGGAGGAGATCCTCCGCGAGGACCGTCAGGGCCTCCTCCCCCAGCGCGGAGGCGCCTCGGCGCCGATCCGATGCAATCCGCCGCCAGCGTTCCCCTTCCTCGTCCCTCCCGCGCCGGCCGGGCATGCGAGTCCCCCTCGGGAAGGAGGTGAAGGGCTATCAGGTCCGCCGGGGTGCGGCGGTCGGTGCCCGTCCGACTCCCCCCTGCCCCGCGCAGCCCTTCGGTGTTCCCCCGCCCCCTCCGCGGCGCGATCGCATGGCACACCTTCCCGAGCGCATGCCTCCGCGGGAACCCGCTCGGCGATCCCTCCGAGCGGGAGCTGCCCGTCTACCTTCCGCCGTCGGGCCGGACGGAGGGCCTCCCCCTGGTCGTCCTGCTCTCGGGGTACACCGGCACCGGTCCGCTGCACTTCCAGAGGCCGCGCTACCTCGCGGAGAGCCGGGCCCAGCAGTTCGACCGTCTCATCGTCTCGGGAAGGATGCCCGAGGCCGTGATGGTCGCCCCCGACGCGCGGACCACGCTGGGCGGGAGCCAGTACCTCAACTCTGCCGCGACCGGCCGGTACGACGACTACGTGACGAAGGAGGTCGTGCCGTGGGTACGGGAGCGCTACCGCACCGGGCCGGTCGGCGTGGTGGGCACCTCGAGCGGAGGGTTCGGGGCCCTGAGCCTGGCCATGCGGCACCCGGAGGTCTTCCGCGCTGCGGCATCGGATTCGGGGGACATGTACTTCGACTACTGCTACCTTCCGGAGTTTCCGGTGGCGGCCCGGACGATCCGCCGGGCGGGGGGAACCGATCGCCTGCTCCGCCGGATCTTCGGCGGACCGGTCGACGGGCTCGGGCCGGGATCGCCGGAATCGACGGCGCTCGAGATGATGGCCTATGCCTCGTGCTACTCGCCGGTTCCCAGGGACCCGGGGGCGTTCGAGCTCCCGTTCGACCTCGAGACCGGCGCTCTCCTCCCGGCGGTCTGGCGGCGGTGGCTCGCCTTCGATCCCGTCCGGATGCTCGCGGTGGCCCGCTATCGGGAGGCGCTCCGCCGGTGCTGGTACGTCTACCTCGACGCCGGCGGGTCGGACGAATGGTTCCTCGATCTCGGTGCGCGGATCTTCGCGGCCCGGTCGCGCGCGCTCGGCATTCCGGTCGACTGGAGGGAGTTCTCCGGCCGGCACGGGGATGTGGCCCGCCGGTACGACGCGATCTTCCCGGGCGTCGTCCGGGCCCTCCGCCGCGGCGGGTCGGACGGGCCCCTCAGAACTGACCTTCCGCGTGGTCGACCCACTCGGCGACGATCTCGTCCTCCGCCCACGCGAGGGCGATGAAGTACCACGCCAGCGCGAGCACGTAGGCGGCCGCTCCCGGCTCCATCGCCCCCGCAGGGACGGCGATGATCGCGCCGTCGAGCGTGGCACCCTCCCGGACCGGTTCGATGTGCGCCGCCTCGGCGCCGTCCTTCCGGGTCAGGGTCCACGCAGGGACGGCCCGACCGGCCCGGGCGAGGCGCCAGCCCCCCTCTTCCCCGACGGAAATCGAGACCCCTCCCTCCCCGTCGTGGGATGCGGCCAGCTCCCCGCGCGGGGCGTTCTCTCCCGTCCGGTACATCGTAACGCGGGGCCGAAGGAAGCCCCGGCGGACCAGCGCGTACTCTCCCTCGACCGTCCAGAGCTGCGCCTGGCGGTGACCGCCGCGGTCCCATGCGAGGCGGGCATGGGCGCCCGTCTCCGAGGTCAGGAGAAAGGTGTGGCGCGCCTCGGGAATCCGCATCCACCGGAGCGCCCGAAGCTCCTCCGCGGTGATCGGCCGCAGGGCCTCCATCGCGACGCGAGGGCGCCGCAAGCTGATAACGGCCTCGCCCGTGTCCGGGGGGAGGGGAGGCTGCATGCTCCGGGAGAACGCGTTCTGGATCGGCGGCGGGGTCATGATCGCGCTCGGGATCGCCCTCGTGGCCGGACTCTGGTGGGCCGGCGCCGGTTGGCTGGAGTATCCGGCGTACATGGGTGCGGCCCTGTCGGTGGCGTTCGGGGCGTTCTTCCTCGCCATCGCTCGGGCCGAGGGACGGGAACGCCGCCGCGAGCTCGCCCGGATCGAATCGGGTTCCCCGTCCCGCCGGCCCCCGGCATGAGGCGCAAAGCCTTTTCAGTCCGGGGCGGAGTCGGTGCCCGTGGCCGGGATGGGGTAGCTTGGCCTATCCTGGGGGACTGTGGATCCCTCGACCCGGGTTCAAAGGGGTTCGGGTTCCGCCGGACCCGGAAACTCTCGGTCCCGGCCCTACCGAGCCCGCCGGCGCGCCGTGCCGCGCGCCCGGGACGGTCCTGCCGAGCGCGATCGGCGGGGCGGACGAGAGCGGTGTCGGGCCGTCCGCGGCGGGACCGCCCCGCGGGGGGGTGAGCGCTCGAGACGGGCCAGGACGTCGGGGAGCTCGGCGAGCGAGTAGCCGGCCCACGCGGCGCCCCAGGCGCGCAGGTCCTCCGGCGAAAGGGTCCATCCCGGGATCGATGTGGCCCGGCCGATCGGGAGAACCCCCTCGGTGTCCCGCGCCGCCTCCATGTCGAACCGGGAGTCCCCGACCAGGAACATCCGCGCGCCCGGATAGCGGCGGCGGAACTCGGCGAGGTGCTCCCGCTTCGTCCCGTCGCCCGAGCCGAGCACGGCATCGAACCAGTACCGCAGGCCCTCCCGCTCCAGGAGAAGCTCGGCCATCTCGGTCTCCGCGCCGGTCGAGACGACCAGCGTCCAGCGCTCCGAGGCGAGGCGCTTGAGGAGCCGCGGGACATCTGGGAACGGGCTCGCGTGGGCGTAGGCCTCCGCGACCTTGCGCTGGTGGAAGAGGCGCGCCGTTGTCTCGCGCAGGGCCGCCGGGGCCTCCGGAAAGAGCTGGGCAAGCTGTGCCTCGAACGGCATGCCGGTGGTGGCGAGGTAGTGGATCCGGCCCTGCTCCGGCGGCACCCCGAAGGAACGTCGGATCACGTCCGCGGCGACGTCCGCGATGCGGGCGAGGTCGTCCATGAGGGTCCCGTCGATATCGAAGACGACCACCCCGCGGGGGACCGTCATCGGCTCCGGAGGGGGGGATGGGCTGCCGCGGGGCCGAGGGCCCGGTGGGACGCCGGGAGGCCGGAAGCCGGAGGGCGTGCCGCCGAGGACGGGGAGGGGGACCTCCTCCTCGGCACCCGAGACGGGCCCGGGATGCTCCGGAGGGCGTCGCGGCATCGCCCGTCGGCGGGGGGCCGCAGCATATGACGCTTCCTCCGCCTCCCGGGACCAGCGGAGCCTCCCGCCGGGACCGGAGGTCGGTCCCGGCCCCGGGACGCGGCGCTCCCCCTCACGCTATGAGGGCCCGAGCGCATCCGCGCCGACGGAGCCCATGCATCCGAGCCGCGCGATCCGGGGCCGGACCTCCCGGCTCCTCGAGGGGCGGCGCATCGTGCTCGGCATCGCCGGCTCGATCGCCGCGATCGAGGCACCCCGGATCGCCCGGGAGCTTCTCCGCCACGGGGCGGAGGTGGTCGCGGTCATGACACCGGACGCCCGTCGGATCATCACCCCCGAGGCGATGGAGTTCGCGACCGGCCACCCGCCGGTGACCGAGCTCACCGGGGGTGTCGAGCACGTGGCGCTGCTCGGCCCCGGCGAGGGGCGGGCCGACCTGCTCCTCATCGCCCCCGCGACAGCGAACACGATCGGCAAGATCGCCCACGGGATCGACGACACCCCGGTCACGAGCTGCGCCTCGGTCGCCCTCGGCGGCGGGATTCCGATCCTCCTGGCCCCCGCGATGCACGCCGACATGCACCGGAACCCGGCGGTCCAGGCATCGCTCGAGGCCCTCCGACGCTGGGGGGTCGGCTTCGTCCCGACCGTCTCGGCCGAGGGCGAGGAGAAGCTCGCACCGCCGGAGGCCATCGCCGCGGCGGTCCTTCACCGCCTGGCCCGGGGGCCATGGAGCGGTCGGACGGTCGTCGTCATCGGCGGCGCCGCCCGGGAGCCGATCGATCATGTCCGCTCCCTGACGAACGAGAGCAGCGGGGCGATGGCCGTCTCCCTCGCGGCGCAGGCGCACTATCGTGGAGCGATGGTCGAGCTGTGGATGGGCCACCACACGGTGCCCCTCCCGCCGTATCTCGAGGTCCACCCGTGGAGGACGGTCGGGGACCTGGTCGCCTTGGCCGAGCGCCGGAAGGAAGCCCTCGCACGGGCGAGCCTCGTGATCGTTCCGGCGGCCCTTGCCGACTACACGGTCTCCCCGGCGGACGGGAAGATCTCCTCCCGGGACCACCCGACGCTCCAGCTGTCGCTCGTCCGTGCCGCCAAGGTGCTGCCGACGCTGCGGAGGCTGGCCCCCCGTCCCTGCCTGCTCGTCGGGTTCAAGCTGGAGGCGACCTCCGACGAGGGCTCCCTCGCGGGCGCGGCCGCCCGGCTCGCCGACGAGGCCGATCTCGACGGGGTCGTCGCGAACGGGGCCGGCACCATGGGAAGCCCCGCGATCCACGCCCTGGTCGTCTCGCGCACGGGCGAGCGCCATTGGCTCACGGGCGCGAAGGAGGAGGTTGCCGGCAAGCTCCTTGACGATCTGGGGCGTTCGCCCCTCCCCGCACCTCCCCGAGCCGCGACGCCCGCCCGTCCATCGCGGCCCTCCGCGGTCCTCCGCCGGTCGGCCCGCCGCCGGCGTCGGCGTTAAGTCGATCGACGGCTCGCCGGGCCGAGGGCCATGGTCAAACTGGCGGAGTGGCGGGGCAAGCAGATCTTCCGAACGTACGGCATCCCTCTTCCGTCGGGCCACGTCGCCCGATCGGGGGAGGAGGCCGCGG
The DNA here is from genome assembly GCA_038729445.1 of Thermoplasmata archaeon. Classification (GTDB taxonomy): domain Archaea; phylum Thermoplasmatota; class Thermoplasmata; order Lutacidiplasmatales; family UBA184; genus Lutacidiplasma. The sequence goes on along the minus strand of JAVYSA010000005.1, from coordinate 32,164 downwards.
GGCTCGTGGAGAGCGGTACGGTCCCTCTCCCATGCGTGATCAAGGCCCAGGTCCTCAGCGGAGGCCGGGGCAAGGGGGGGGCCGTCCGCTTCGCCACCACTCCGGCCGAGACCCGGGCGGCGGCGGAGGCGATCCTCGGCCTTGACTTCCAGGGGGAGAAGGTCCGCGAGGTACTGGTGGAGGAGCGGCTGCCGATCGGCAAGGAGCTCTATGTCTCGATCACCTTGGACCGGTCGCTTCGGCTCCCCGTGCTTCTGGCCAGCGCCCAGGGCGGCGTCGAGATCGAGTCGGTGCCGGACTCCGAGATCCTGCGCCTGCCGATCCACCCGTTCGTCGGGATGGCGGCGTATGCGAAGCGCCGGGCGACGGCCGCCCTCGGGCTGACCGGTGGTCCGGCCAAGGCGCTCGCCCCGCTCCTGGACGCCCTCTGGCAGGTCTTCGTGCGGGAGGACGCCGAACTGGCGGAGATCAACCCTCTGGCGGTGGTCGGCGACCGGCTCGTGGCGCTCGACGCCAAGGTCATCGTCGAGGATGACGCCTCCTTCCGCCATCCGTCGATCGCCGAGGTCCGGGACGACCGCACCCCCCTCGAGGAGATCGCGCGCGAGAAGGAGATCGCCTTCGTCCAGCTCGACGGGAACATCGGGGTGATCGCAAACGGGGCCGGCCTGACGATGGCGACCCTGGACGTCCTCATGCAGTTCGGCGGGCGCCCGGGAGTCTTCCTCGACCTCGGAGGGACCGACGATCCCGCAAAGGTCACCGAGGCGTTCCTCCTGATGGCCCGGGCGAAGCCCCGCGCCGTCTTCCTCAACATCTTCGGGGGGGTCACGCGGTGCGACACCGTCGCGAAGGGGCTCGTGGAGGCGATGGGGCGCGTGCCGACCGCCGACCGGTTCCCGCTGGTCGCCCGGATCCGCGGCAACAACGAGACCGAGGGGATCGCGATCCTCCGGGAGGCGGGCATCGAGTCGAACCCCGACCTGCGGACCTCGGCCGAGGCGGTCGTGCGCGCGGCCTCCTCCGGAGGCCGGCCATGAGCGTCCTGATCGACCGGGAGACCCGGGTCGTCGTGCAGGGGATCACGGGCCACCAGGGGACCGTCCACACCCGCCAGATGAAGGCCTTCGGCACCGCCGTTGTCGCCGGCGTCACCCCCGGCAAGGCCGGCAGCTCGGTCGAGGGAGTTCCGGTCTACGACTCGGTCCAGGAGGCGGTCGACCGGCACGGGGCGAACGCCTCGTGCATCTTCGTGCCGGCACCCTACGCGAAGGACGCGCTGATCGAGGCGGTCGACGCCGGGATCCGCCTCGCGGTGATCGTCACGGAGCACATCCCCTTCCACGACATGCTGACGATGTACCACTACGCCCGGGCCCGCGGCTGCCGGATCATCGGCCCGAACTGCCCGGGGATCGCCACGCCGATCGCGCCGTCGAAGGTCGGGATCATCCCGAATGTCGTCTTCCGGCCCGGCCGGGTCGGCGTGATCTCCCGCAGCGGCACGCTGACCTATGAGATCGTGAACGGGATCCGGGAGATCGGCCTCGGCCAGTCGACGTGCATCGGGCTCGGGGGGGACCCGGTGGTCGGCACCTCGTTCGTGGATGCCCTCCCGCTCTTCGAGCAGGACCCGGAGACGGATCTGCTCGTCATGGTGGGGGAGATCGGCGGCTCGGCGGAGGAGGACGCGGCCGAGTACATCCGGGACCGCTTCACCAAGCCGGTCGTCGCCTACATCGCGGGCCGGTCGGCCCCTCCGGGGAAGCGGATGGGCCACGCCGGGGCGATCATCAGCCGGGGGAAGGGGACCGCCGAATCGAAGCAGCAGGCCCTGGAGGCCGCCGGGGTGATCGTGGGGCACTTCCCGTACGAGATCCCCGAGCTGGTGGCCCGGACCCTGCGGGAGCGGGGCCGTTCGTGAGCGACGGCGGCCCGCCCCCCGCCCGCCGGGCACCGGCCCGGGAGGGCCCGGACTCGTGCTCCATTCCCGGCTGCGCAGGCCCGGCGGTCCGGCACCTGGCGCTCGCCGAGGCACGCCAGGCGTTCCCCGACCTCCCGGAGCGCGTGGGCCGCCGTGCCGGGCTCTGCCGGGAACACTACCGGACCTGGAAGAAGGCGACGAAGGAGTCGCGCACCCTCTCCCGGCTCGACTGGTGAGCCGCGGACCGGACGGCTCCGGTCCTCCCGGCAGGGCCCGTCGCCGGGCCCCCTACTGCTTGCGCATCTTCTGGGCCCGCATGCGGCGGCGCATCCGCTTCTTGCGCCACTTCCATCGCATGTGGCCGGCCTTCTTCCATACGCGCGACGATCGTTTCATTCGATCCCGTCCGGGGGATGGGCGGGGGTAAAGTCGTCGGTTTATTAGGGCTCGCCCCGGCCGGGCTCCCACCTCCCCGCTCTCGAGGCGCCCGGGCGAGGTCAACCGTGGTTGACCCGTGGGATAAATCCTCCGCGCCCGCTGCGTTGGTCGGAGTCGGCCCATGACGCTGCGGGAGTGGTTCCAGCCGGTGGGGATGGTGGTCGCGGTCGTGGCAGTGGTGGGGGTGGCCGTCGGGTTCGGCTCGGCCGCGGCGCTCGCGCCCCCGGCCGCCTCCCCGGGGACCTCCTCGCCGGCAATCCCGACCCACTACGTCAACCTCACCATCGTCATCAACACGACGAACGGTGCCCCGCAGTTCGTCCCGGCGAACGTCACCGTCCCGGCCGGCCGTGTCGTCTTCCGCATCGTCGACCACGACAGCCCGTCGGCGTGGGCCGGGTGCGGCTGCGTCGTCTCCGGGACCATCGGATCCGTCGAGTGGATCAACGGGACGGCCTACCACGTCGTGCCCAACCGCAACGTGGCCCACACGTTCACCGACCCGCGGCTCAACCTCAACGTGCTGAGCCCGGGGGACTCGACCGTCACCTTCTCCACGATCGTGGCGCCGGGGACCTACCCCTGGTGGTGCATGGCCCCGTGCGGCAGCGACGGCATGATGGGGTTCCCGATGGACGTGCCGGGATACATGGCCGGCACAATCACCGTGACCGCCTAGCGGGGCCGGGGCCCCCGGAGGCGGCAGGTCCCGGGTTATGTAACCTGCCGGGCTCCGGGCCGCGATGATCGACGACAGCGAGCTGGAGGGGAACCTGCTCGAGTTCCGGCAGAAGTCGTTCCAGTTCGTCCGGTCGGAGAGCGTGGCCGGACGGGACTACGCCGTGTTCGCGCGGACCGAGACCGAGAGCGAAAGCCGTCTCCGCCCGCAGCTCGTCCACCTGACCGTCGCCGTCCCGCGCGAATGGCTCGCCTACGACGCGGCGATCGACCTCCTCCGGATCGCGCCGGGGGGGTCGCTGGCCCCGCGCCGGCCGGGCCTTGCGGTCGAGTCCGCCGCGGAGCCGTCGGAATTCGAGGAGGAGGGGACGGCCTGGGTGCGCCTCGCGCCGGAGGACCGGGCGTTCGTCTACCTCCCCCGCGAGCGGGCCCGGGCACTGGGCCCCGAGGCCGTCCGCCGCCTGGTCCACCGCTAGGCCGCGGGGCCTACAGGACCCCCATCTCGGTCAGCTTCTCGGGAAGGTAGCGGTCGGTCACGTAGTTGAGGCCGTACTTGGCCAGCGACTGCTGCTCGGCCTTCTTGCCGTTCTTGAGCATCAGCTCGATCTCGCTGTGCCATTCGGCCGTGGCGAACCGGGGATCCGTGAGCTCCGCCTGCAGCGCCCGGACGTCCTGGTCGGAGAGGCGGTCGCTCGGGAGGTCGTAGTTCTCGATGTCCGAGGCGGTCACCCCCAGGAACTCGGCGCTCGGCGTGGCGAGGTACTGCGAGATGTGCGCCGTCTTGATCGCGCCGTAGGCGACGCTGGCGTAGATGCGGAACGACCACGGGTCGCCGTCGGTGAAGACGATGACGGGCAGGCGGAGCTCCTCGTTGAGCCGCTTGAGGAAGCGCCGCGTCGACCGGGCCGGCTGGCCCTTGAGGTGGACCAGGAGCGCGTTCTGCCGCTCGTCGAAGCCGTTCTCGGCAAGCCGGTCGACCATGCCGCCGCACTCGATGGCGATGATGAACTTCGCCCCCGTCGACACGAGCTCGATCTTCTCCTTCTCGACGTTCGACGGCAGCGCGTAGCCGCCGTCCCCGACGTCGTCCCGGCAGTTGATCGTCTTGACCTGGCCCTTGCGGTTGCGTTCGCGGATGGTGAGGTCCCCGAGGATGGAGGCCCCGTTCTCCTCCGGGTGGAGGCGGAAGTCCTCCCGCAGCCGCTCGCAGAGGACCTCGAGGTCCTCGACGAGGAGGTTCGACTCGTCCTCGCTGTGGAACTTCGCCTCCTGCCATCCCTCGCTGATGTAGTAGAGCTCCCGCAGGGTCGACGTCTTGCCGTCCCGGGCCATCTCGTTGATGAAGTCGACCAGGTAGAAGGTCCGCAGCAGCATGAGCGCCCCGTCGAGCTTGCGGGCGCTGCGCGTCCCCATCGCCTTGCCGAGCCGCCAGACCCCTTCCCGCATCTGGAAGGCGATGTTCTGCTTGGTCCGCAGCGGCAGGCGCATGCGGGGGATCTCCCCCCGCGTCAGCTGGGCATGGATCTGCTCGGCAAGGGCGAGCGTCGGGGCGAGCGCGTCGGCCCGGCCCGGTCCCGCCTCATCCGTCGTCTTCGGAGACGCCGGCGCTGCTTTCCGCGGCATCGTAGTCCACCTCCTCCTCGTCGGACGCCGGGGACAGCTCCGCCGCCTTCGCTTCCTCCGCGGCCTCGACGATCGCCCGCGGCAGGCGCACGTCCCAGTCGCCCGGCAGCGGCTCCGCCCCCAGAAGGTGCGCCTCGTCGACGCCGGCGACGTACCAGTCGATGTCGTTCGGCTCCACGTCCGCTGTCGCGGGGAGGCGCAGGGCGACGCGGCTCCGCTCGCTCGGGCCGAGCCTCGGCAGGGTCCACCAGGCCCGTCCGAGGGTGAGGTCGGTGCCGTCGGGCGCCGGGTCGAATGCGGCGAGGGGGATCCGGTCCGGCGGCATCTCGAGGAAGACCTCGAGGACGCGGGGCCGCGGGGTGTAGTTCGTGACGCTCCACGAGAGCAGCGACGTCCCCTTCGTCGTCTCGGCCGGTGCCGGCTCGGGCTCCAGCGAGACGACGTCCATGATCCGCGTGATCACGGGCGTGAGGTCCGGCACCGGCCGGTCGACCAGGTGGCTCGTCTTCTCGGCGAGCCGCGGGAGGATCCGGCGGATGATGGCGAACTTCTCCTGCGCAAAGGCCCTCCGGGTCCGTCGGGAGATGTGGACCTTAAGGTGGCGGGCCGCCGCCTGGAGGGCAAGGGTCAGCTCCCGGTCGAGCTCCGGGTCCTCGGCGAGCGCCTCCTTCGCCTCGCTCGTGAACGGGATCTTCGTCGAGGCGACGTGGACCAGGAGCAGCGCCGGACCGACCGGAAGGCCCGAACCCCCCTTCTGCTCGAGCCCGTAGCGCCGCCAGTCCATCGAGGCGACGGCGTTGGTGATCGCGCAGGCCCCCTGCTGGAAGAGCAGGGGGACCCGATTCGCGAAGCGCAGGAGCTGGATCGGCTGGTCGGCGGGCAGCCCGCCCCCGTAGACGAGCCCGACCTCCACGAGGAACGGGAACCCTCCCCGGACCTTGGGGGGCCGGCTCACCGGCGGCGCGAAGAACTCCGGGCGGACCTCCCCGAGGACGTTGCGGAGGCCGCGCTTGATGAGCATCGGGCCGATGGGGGAGAGCCCCTCGGTCGACGGCGGGAGGAGCGGGGCCTCGCGCAGGGCCCGGAGCAGGCGCTCCTGCCCCTCGCCCGACAGGGACGAGGGGGGATCGGACGGCGTGAGGCCGGACCGTGCGAGGATCTCCCGGGCCGCGCGGGGGCTGACCCCCGAGAAGTCCCGCGTGATCGCCTCGAGGAGCGTCGCCCGGCGGGAGGCCTTGAGGAAGCTGCCGAGCTCACCGAGCTCGAGGCCGTAGGGGTGGGGCGGCGTCTCCCGTGGGATCGGGGGCATCTCCTGCGTCGCCCGCTCGAAGGTCACCCGGGTCCCGTCCGGCTCCGTGAAGAGGATCCGGGCGTGCGGATTGACGATCGCCGTTCCCCGCAGGTACTCGAGGGGGGACTGCCGGCCCCGGATGTACTTCGCCTTGAGGACGAGCTCGACCCGCGTCCCGTGGGGACGGTCCCAGAGGAGGACGTCCTCCTTGAGCACGCGCGGGAGGTTCTTCTGGACGTCGATCATGAGCTCCATCTCGTGGGCCGTCCCCTCCTCCTCCACCTTCGTGACGATCCGGGCGGGGCGGGCGGTGGTCAGGCCGGCGTACAGGACCGCGGCGCTGATGCCGATCCCCTGCTGGCCCCGGGACTGGCGGTGGGCATGGAAGCGCGAGCCGTAGAGCAGGCGGGCGAAGACGTTCGGCACCTCCCGCCGGAGGATCCCCGGGCCGTTGTCGGTCACGGCGACGCGGAGGCGGTCGCCGGAGTCTCCCTCGCGCGCGATCTCCACCGAGAGCTCCGGCAGGATTCCTGCCTCCTCCGCCGCGTCGAGGCTGTTGTCGACCGCCTCCTTGACCGTGGTCAGGAGGGCCCGCTGCGGGTTGTCGAACCCGAGGATCTGTCGGTTCCTCTCGAAGAACTCGGCGACGGAGATCTCCCGCTGGCGCGAGGCGAGCTGCTCGGCGATCGTGCGGGCGGGGACCACGGTGGCCGGGCGTCCCGCGCGGATTGATAAGGGGCCGGTTCGACCCGCAGCCGCCATCCGGACCTCCGGCTCAGTAGAAGTAGTGCCGGACGGCGATGAGGTAGAGAAACAGGCCCGCGAGCACCACCAGGAGGATCCCGAGGGTCGCCGTCACGAGCAGGTAGGCGATGCCCCCGACGAGCACGGTCACGACGGTGTAGAACGCCCACGTCTCCTGCCGCCAGAGCGCGGTCGCGACCCCGATCATCGCCCCGCCGAAGACGAGGAGGATCCCCGCGCTGAGGGGGGACAGGCCGTTGAGGATCGTGAGCGACGCGGGCAGGGATCCCGCCGGCAACCACCCTCCGAGGTAGGTGCCGATGAGATAGAAGGCCGCGGCGACGATCACCACAATGGAGGCGAAGGCGATCGCGCCGCAGATCGCGATCAGGCCGAACGGCCGGCGAGGGACGAACGCGTGGGGGTCGTACTCCTCGGGCAGGTGGTCCCACTCGAGGGGGGCGGAGTCCGAGGTCGCCGTTCCCATCGCCTTCTCGCACCGGCCAGCGGCCCGGTCGCCGTATGTAGGTTTCCGTGCACCCGAAGCCGCGGCGCCCGCCCGATGACCCCTACGCGGACCGGTCGGCGACGGCCCGTGCGAGCCGCTCGAGAAGGAGCCGGTAGGGACCGCTCGGCAGCGCCCCCAGGGCCCGGACCGCCCGCTCCGCCCAGGCCTTCGCCTCGAGCGCGACCGACGATTCGGCGCCGGCCTCCCGGGCGAGCTCATGCATCCTCAACAGGTGCCGCGCGCGCTTGCGCCGGAGCTGGAAGAGCCGCTCGAACTCGGCCTGGCGGCGCCCGTCCAGCCGCGCGTAGGTCTCGAGGGCCACCAGCGTCGGGTTCCCCTCGCGGAAGTCCGCGTAGAGCGGCTTGCCCATGAGGTCGGGGTCCCCGAAGACGTCGAGGAGGTCGTCCCGGATCTGGAAGGCGATCCCCAGCGAGCGGCCGAACGTCTCGGCGGCCCCGATCTGGTCCGCCTCGTCGGTCCGGAGCTCCGCGCACGATCCGAGCGCCGCCGCGACGATCGCGGCCGTCTTCCGTTCGACCACGCGGTAGTAGTGGTCCCGGCCCATCGAGAGGTCGAACCGTCCGACCTCCTGCAGGACCTCCCCCTCGACCAGGTCGGCGCAGGCCTCGCCGCAGCGCAGGATGATCGACCGGGGATACTCCGCGGCCAGCTCGAACGCCCGCACGAAGAGGTAGTCCCCCGTCACGATCGACAGCGGCAGGCCGTAGGCCTTCGGCATCGACGGGCGCCCCCGGCGGGCCGCCGCATGGTCGATCACGTCGTCGTGGACGAGGCTCGCGGTGTGGATCAGCTGGAAGGCCGCGGCGAGCGAGCGGATCCGTTGGGTCGACGGCTCGCCGAGCGCGCGGACGTAGGCCGCCATGAGCAGCGGCCGGACCCGCTTGCCCCCGGTCGAGCAGGCGTAGCGTGCCGCCTCCGTGAGGGTGGCGTACCGCGCCCCGAGGACCTCCTGGAGGCGCCAGTCGATCTCGGCCAGGTCCCGGGCAAGGACCGGCAGGAGCTCGGTCAGGGTCCCGATCGGCTCCTTGCCGATCGACTGCGAGACGAGCGTCTCGAACGAGGCCTCGGCGGCCTCCCCCGGCGTCGCGCTCGTCATGCTCCTCCTCCGAGACGCGCCGGCCAGCGCAGGCGCATCACCGCATCCAGACCCTGCGCCCCGATATAGCGCATCCCCAGCGCGAGTGCCGTGTTGGACCATGTCACTCGGTCGGTCGCCCGCTTGATGCGGAACCCGCGGTCGAGGGGGGGAGAGAGCGCCGCCCGCATCGACCGGTCGTACTCCTCCCGCGGCAGCCCGTGCCGCACGTGATCGGCGGCGACCTCGCCGGCCCGCCAGCCGCTCAGGAGCGCCGTCGGGATCCCGCCGCCGTTGGTCGCCATGACGAGGTTCGCCGCGTCGCCCACGAACAGGACGCGCCCGACGCTCCAAGCGGCCGGCGGAGGACCGATGGGGACCCACCACCGGGTCCGCTCGCGGACGGGGGAGAGGCCGCATCCGGCGACGAACCGGTCGAGCAGCCGGTCGAGCCCCTCGCCCCCGCGGACCGCGGTGACGCCGAGCCCCACGTTGAGGTCCTCGGCACGGGGAAAGACCCAGGCGTACCCTCCGGGGGCGATCCGGCCGAAGTGGAGCTCGATCGCATCCGACAGCGGCCCCTCGGCCGTCGCGGTGATCATCCGGTAGAGGGTGCGTGGAAGATGGTACCCGACCGACCGGGCCACCGTGCTGGTCGGTCCGTCGGCCGCCACGATCGTCTCCGCGCCGACCCTTTGCCCATCCGCGAACGTGACCGTGTCGTCCTTCACGGATGCGACCCCCCGGGGGAACCACAGCTCCGCGCCCGCCCCCTCTGCCGCGTGGGCAAGGGCCTTGTCGAAGGCACGGCGGGAGACCATGACCCCCGCGAGCGGAAACCGGAACCGGCGGCCGGAGGGGGATACGCAGACCATCCATCGGGTCTCCCGAAGGATCGTCTCCGCCGGGATCCGGTAGGCCCGGCGGATCAGGTCGGCCGCGTCGAACAGGTCGGCGAGCTCATGGGGGGCCGGAAGGAACTCCCCGCACTGGACCGGATGGCCGATCTCGCTCCGGCGGTCGACCAGCAGGGTCCGGGCCCCCCGTTCGGCCGCCGCCTGCGCGGCCGAGGCACCGGCCGGCCCGGCCCCCACAACCACCACGTCATAGCGGAGCATCGCCCCGGGGCCCCCCTTCCCCCGAGGGCTAGAGCCCCAGCTGCCAGAAATGCTGCGCGGCCGCGGCGAGCGGTTGCAGCAGGGGCGCCGGATCCACGCCGAGGGCGACGATGAGGACCGCGGCCGCGCCGATCGCGATCGCCCGGCCGTAGCCGAGGCCCGCGGCGGCGAGGGCGGGAGGCGCCGCTGGGGAACCGCCCTCGGTGCCGGGTTCCGGCCGGTCGAAGTACAGGACCCGGAGGACCCGGGCGTAGTAGAACACGCTCAGGGCGCTGTTGAGGAGCCCGGCGACCGCGAGCCAGACGAAGTATCCCTGGGCCGAGACGGCCGCGCTGAACAGGACGAACTTCGAGAGGAAGCCGATCGTGAGCGGGACACCGGCGAGGCCCAGGAGCATGACTGCGAAGGCGACCGAGAGGTAGGGCCGCCGGAGGCCAAGGCCGGCCCAGTCGCGGATCCGCGGGCCGACCCCGAGGACCGTCGCCGCGCCGACGACGAGGAAGGCCCCTCCCTTCATCAGGACGTGCGCGACGATCTGGAGGCTCGCCCCGGTCAGGGCGGCCGGAGTGCCGACCGCGATGCCGATGAGCATGTAGCCCGCCTGGCTGATCGAGGAATAGGCGAGCATCCGCTTCATGTTCGTCTGCATCAGGGCGAGGACGTTGCCGACCGACATCGTCACCACGGCAAGCACGCTGAGGACGACCTGGAAGACCGGGCCGGTGTCGACCGCGGGCAGGCCCGCGAACCATTGGAACTGGATCCCCTGGTTGAGGAGCAGGACCGGCCCCAGGAAGACCAGGAAGAAGGCGAACAGGCCGATCTTCTTCGTGCCCCCGGCCAGGAACGCGGAGACCTCGTCCGGCGCGCCGTCGTAGACGTCGACGGCCCAGGCATGGAACGGCACGAGGGTGACCTTGAACGCCAGGCCGGCGACCAGCAGCGCGTAGCCGAGGATCACGAGAAGGCCGTAGCCGGAGGCGATCGAGACCCCCCCGGCGAGGACGAAGAGGTTCGTGGTTCCGTAGGCGCCGTAGAGGAAGGAGGCCCCGAAGAACGAGAGGACGGTCGAGAGCGCGCCGACGATGTAGAACTTCATCGCCGCCTCCATGGCGCGCGGGTCGCGGCGCGTGTAGCCGACCAGAAGGTAGGTCGGGATGCTGACGACCTCGATCGCGAGGAGGAGGAAGACGAGGTCGCTCGCGACAGCGACCAGCATCATCCCGAGGGTCGAGAGGAGGACCAGCGCGAAGAAGACGGCTGCCCCCGGCGACCGGGACGGCCGGCTGACGGAGGCAAGGCAGACGAGGACGGCCGCCAGGAGGAAGAAGAGCTGGAAGAACAGGCCGAGGGAGGTGAACCAAAAGAGCGGCGCCGACCCGATCGCGGGCACGGCGTCGATCTGGCCCGGGGGGATCGTCGCGAGGGCGGTGAACGGCGCGTATCCGAGATCGCCCAGGACGACGGCCGCGGCCGCGAGGGTCGCTCCGACGGCGATCCCCCCGACAGCCTCGGTCCGCTGGATCCTCAGGACGTCGACTAGGAGGATCAGCAGCGCCCCGGCGAGCAGGATGATCTCGGGCAGGAACGGCAGCAGCGTGGCGGCGAGCGTCATGGCGATCCTCCGATCGGTCGGCAGAACCTGGTCAATGCGGCCACACTCCGATCGGCGACTGGGTGATCAGTCCGACAAGGAGACCGGGGAGGATCCCGAAGAGGACCGTCAGGGCGATCAGGATCCCCATCCCCGCGACCTCCGGGGTGGGGAGGTCCCGGACGGCGCCCGGAATCCCCCGCGGGGGCCCGAAGAGCGTCCGCTGGGCCATCCAGAGGTAGAACGCCGCCGTGACGACTAGGAACGCGAGCGGGATGAAGACCCAGTAGCCGATGCCGCTCCAGGTCGCGAGGAGCGCCATGAACTCGGCGGGGAAGCTGATGAGGGCGGGCAGGCCCAGGGACGCGAGGCTGCCGATCATGATCGCCGTGGCGAGGCGGGGCGTGACCGACGCGATGCCCCCCAGGGTCGGGATGTCCCGGGTCCCGTAGGCCTCGTGGAGGCTGCCGGCCCCCATGAAGAGCAGCCCGCTGACGACGCCGTGCGCGAACATCAGGAGCAGGGCGGCGACCAGGCCGACCTCGGAGTTGAGGGCGATCGCCAGGAGGACGATCCCCATGTGGTTGATCGAACTGTAGGCGACCAGCCGCTTGACGTCGCGCTGCGCGAGGGAGAGGGTCGCCCCCCAGACGATGGAGAGCAGGGCGATGAACAGGAGGATCGGATCGGCGGTCGAAAATCCGTTGGGCAGCAGCTCGACCCCCCAGCGGATGAGCCCGTAGGCCCCCAGCTTCAGGAGGAGGCCGGCGAGGAGCACGCTGCCTCCGGTCGGTGCCTCCACGTGCGCGTCGGGGAGCCACGTGTGGAACGGGACGATCGGGAACTTCACTCCGAAGCCGAAGAAGAGGGCCAGGAACAGGAACGCCGGCAGCGCGCCGACCAGTCCGTGGCTCGCGGCGTAGACGGACGCGAAGTCGAAGGACGCCGCGTGCGAGTAGAACACGAGGGCGAGCAGGCCCACGAGCATGACGATGCTGGCGACGTGGGTGTAGACGAAGAACTTGATCGCCGCGTAGCGGCGGTTGAGTCCGCCCCAGTAGCCGATGATGAAGAACATCGGCACCAGGACCGCCTCCCAGAAGAGGAAGAAGAAGAGGATGTCCAGGGAGACGAAGACCCCGACGCTCCCGAGGCACGTCAGGAGGACCAGGCCGAACCACGCGTTGGGGCGCTTCGGCTCGTTCCAGCTGTAGGCGACGGTGGCGATCTGGAGGACCGCGGTCAGGAGGATGAGCACGAGGGAGATGCCGTCGACCCCGACCGTGAACGAGATCGACAGCCAGGAGAGGGAGATCCAGGGGACCGACTGGGCATAGGCGAACTGCGGGATGCCGAGGAGGCCCGCGGAAAGGCCCGGCCAGTGGTAGCCGTAGAGCATCCCGCCGATCTCCGCCAGGAACGCGATCGAGGTCGCGAGCGCGACCCACCGGGCGGCCCGGGCGGAGGCGAAGCTGGCAACCGTGCCGGCCGCGAGGGTCCCCAGGACGATCGGGATCCACGGGAGCGCCATGCGCTAGTGCCCTCCTCCGAAGGTCGACACGACGTACGGCGCGACGAACAGCAGCAGGACGAACACGGCGATGAGGCCGGCCACGACGTAGGCGGCGTAGTCGCTCACCATCCCCGTCTGGATCCGGCGCATCCGCTGGCTGAGGCCCGCGAACGTCCGCTCGAACCCGTGGACAACCCCGTCGATCACATACCGGTCGACGAAGTCCGCCGCCCGGGCCGTTCCGTAAACGATCCCGAGGCCGAAGCGGTCGTAGGCCGCCTTCACGTGGTAGCGGGCGAGGAGCGTCGCGTGGAGGCGCCGGGCCGCGGTGCTCGCGGGCATCGGCTGGACCCGGCCGTTGCCCCACAGCCGCCAGGCGAGGAGGATCCCGAGGCCGGCGAGGGTCACGGAGATCGCCGACAGCACGAGGTCCGTCGGACCGTACGACGGGGGGACGTTGATCGGCAGCGACGCCGGGAAGGGCACGCCGCCCAGGGCCGGCTGGAAGAGCGAGGCGAAGGAGGGGTCGAAGACGAACAGGCCGGCGACAACCGCGAACGCCGAGAGGACCATCATCGGGATGCGCATGGAGAGCGGGGACTCATGCGCGTGCTCGCTCAGGCCGGGTTCCCGGGACCGCTCCCCGGAGAAGGTGAGGAAGTAGACCCGGAAGATGTAGTAGGCGGTCAGGAAGACGGTGACCAGGGCCATGAGGAAGAACGGCCAGTAGGCCGGGTGGGCCCCGAGCTCGCCGTAGAGAGAACCCAGGATGTCGTCCTTGCTCCAGAAGCCCGCGAACGGCGGGATCCCCGAGAGCGCGAGGCCCCCGATGACGAACGCCGCGGCGGTGACCCGCATCTTCTTGCCCAGGCCGCCCATCCGGAACAGGTCCTGGGTCCCGACGGCGTGGATGACCGAGCCCGCGGCGAGGAAGAGCAGGGCCTTGAAGAACGCGTGCGTGAACAGGTGGTAGAGGCCGACCATCGCGAAGCCGGCGCCGACGGCGAGGATCATGTAGCCGAGCTGGCTGACGGTCGAATAGGCGATCACGCGCTTGATGTCGGTGTGCACGACCGCCATCGAGGCCGCCCAGAGGGTGGTGAAGCCCCCGACGGCGACGATCGCGAGCAGCACGGTCGGCGTGAAGCCGAGGAAGAGGCTGCCGACCACGAGGAGGTAGACGCCCGCCGCGACCATCGTCGCGGCGTGGATGAGGGCGCTGACCGTCGTCGGGCCCTCCATCGCGTCGGGCAACCAGCTGTCGAGCGGGAACTGGGCGCTCTTGCCGGCCGCGCCGGCGAGCAGGCAGATGCCGGCGATGGTGAGGAGGGTCTGGTTCGCCCCGGCCTGCGCCCCCGAGAGGAACGGCGTCGATCCGTTCACGAAGAGGAACCCCGCGTGGGCCCATCCGCCGTCGACGCCCGGATTCGCCGTCGCGAACAGCGCGAAGTAGATGAAGATCCCGGCGAGGAACGCGACGTCCCCGACCCGGGTCACGAGGAACGCCTCCTTCGCCGCGCTCGCGGCGCTCGGCTTGGCGTAGTAGAAGCCGATGAGGAAGTACGAGCAGACCCCGACCAGCTCCCAGAAGAGGAAGAACATGAGCAGGTTGTCGGCCAGCACGAGGCCGATCATCGCGGTCAGGAACAGGGACAGGATCGCGTAGTACCGCGGCAGCCCCTCGTCGCGGTGCATGTAGCCGATCGAGTAGAGCATCACGAGGAACCCGACGATCGTCACCACGAGCAGCATCAGGGCGCTGATCGGGTCGACCAAGGTCCCCATCACCAGGCTGAAGCCGTTCGGGAAGGTGCCGCCGGTCGTCGGGATCGCAATCCACGTGTAGCGGGTGTCGACGTAGGTCCCGGGGTTCGCCATCTCCCCGATCGCCACGGCGATCGCGAGGACCATCGAGGCGCCGGCGGCGACCACGGCAACCCATCCCCCGTGCTCCCAGCGGGCGAGCCGCTCGCCCAGCGAGCCGATCACCACGAAGGCGATCGCGGGGAGGAGAGGGACCAGGAAGACCCACTGGTCGAGCGTCGTGTAGAGATCCACCCGGTCCCGCCTCCTACTCCCTCAGCGTGGTGGCCTCGGCGACATTGATCGATCCGCGCAGGCGGTTCAGGGCGAGGACGATGGCGAGCCCGACCGCGACCTCCGTCGCCGCGAGGCCCACGAGGACGATCGCGATGCTCTGCCCCGTGAGGGTCGTGTTCACCGGGGTGCCGGCGCCGGAGAACGCGGCGAAGTACACGAAGTTCAGGATTGCCGCGTTCATCCCGATCTCGATGGCGATCAGGAGCAGGATGAAGTTCCGGCGGGTCAGGACCCCGAAGAGCGCGATCCCGAGCAGCGCGGTGCTCAGCGAGAGGAAGCCCACCGGCGAGAGCCCGCTCATTCCCGCCCCTCCCGCACGAGGTAGATGGCCCCCGCCAGCGCACCGAGCATGACGAGGCCGAGAAGCAGGAGGTACGGTCCGTAGTCGCCGAAGAGCGTGGCGCTCAGGAGGCTGACGTCGTAGCTGCGCACGGGGGTCGGGCCGCCGGGGAGGTCGTCGGTGGCGAGGACGAGGAAGATGAACGTCGTGACGGCGAGCGCCACCGGCACCGCCCCGAGGCCGGAGGCGGCCTCCCGCGAGAAGATCCGCTTGCGCGTCACCATGATCCCGAAGAGGAGGAGGATCGTGACCGCGCCCGCGTACACGCCGAGCTGGAGGACGCCCAAGAACGTGGCCTGCAGGAGGAAGTAGATCGCCGCCAGGTCGACGAAGAAGACCGCGATCCACAGGATGGTGTGGACGAGCTCGCGGACCATGAGCGCCAGCACCGCCGTCCCGACGGCGACGAGGGCCAGGACGACGAACGTGACCTCCTCGAGGCTCACGTCCGGCTCCCCCAGAACAGGCACTCCTTCGGGCAGACGCTGATGCAGGTCCCGCACCGCACGCAGTCCGAATCGTTCACGACGGGTTCCTTCCAGATCCGCTTGGGGAGCTTCTCGCCGGGCTTCGCCTCCGGCTTCGGGATGTCGAGCATCGTGATGCACTGCGTCGGGCAGTCGCGCGCGCACGCGTTGCATCCGATGCACAGGGGGGCGTCGAGCAGGATCCGGTCCTCGTTCTCCGGCCGCTCGATGCGGACCGGGCTCATCGGCAGCTTCTGCCGGAAGTTCTCGTAGAGCCGCTGGGGGGAGTAGACCATCTCCGCGCGCTTCGGCGTCGACAGCTCGTAGCGCGTGGTCATGGTGAGGCACCCCTCCGGGCAGGCGTCGGAGCAGAACCCGCAGTAGCTGCACTTGCCGTAGTCGATCTGCGGGCACTTCTTCGGGTGCTTCGGGTCGCCGCCCGGCACCGTGACCATGTCGATGCACAGGTCCGGGCAGCTGAACGCGCAGAGGTTGCAGCTGATGCACGTCGCGATGTTCAGGGCGTGCACGCCACGGTAGTTGTCCCAGACAGCACCGACCCCGATCGGGCGTCCCGCCGCCACCGCGACCTCCTCCCGGAACTTCGGGTCCTCAAGGCGCTCGTAGGGGTAGACGATCGTCGAGGGGCGGACGAGGCTCCGGCCGAACTGCCGGGCCGCGGTGGCCATCGGCCGGACGACCCAGAGGATCGAGTTCTCCTTGCTCCGCGCGGCCGCGGACGGTGGCTTCGCCTCCATGATCCCTCCTTCCTCACCCTCCGAGGCCCGGCACGCATCCGAGCACGGGCAGGCACTTCACGGTGACGAGCAGGGCTGCCAGGACGACGGAGAGGAGCGCCAGCGGGATCATCCGGTTCCAGCCGACGCGCAGGAGCTGGTCCGTGCGGACCCGGGGCAGGCTCGCCCGGATCCAGACGAAGACGGTGAAGACGAGGTAGACCTTGACCATGAACCAGACGATCCCCGCGAGCGGGAAGTTCGTCAGGGTCCCCGGCACCCAGCTCGGCATCGTCCATCCCCCGAGGAAGAGGAGCACGATCAGGAATGACCCGAGCAGCGCCCGGAGATAATCGGTGAGCATGAAGAAGGCGAACATCATCCCGCCGTACTCGGTGTTCCATCCCTCGACCAGCTCTGCCTCCGCCTCGGGGAGGTCGAAGGGGATCCGCTCCATCTCGGCGAGCATGCCGGCGACAAAGACGATCAGCGCCAGGAAGAGCGGAGCCCAGTACCAGTAGTTGGCCTGCTCCTGGACGATCGTCGTCAGGTCCAACGATCCCGAGACGACCACGACCGCCACGACGGCGAGGAGGATCGGGACCTCGTAGGCGATCATCTGGGCCGCCGAGCGCATGCCCCCGATGAGGGAGTACTTGTTGTTGCTCGACCAGGCGCTGACGAAGATGAAGAGCGGGGCGAAGGAGAACACCGCCAGGGCCAGGAGGAGGCTCAGCGGCAGCGATCCAGAGTTCCATCCGGTGGACACCGGAAGGATCGCGAACATCAGGAGGCTGGTGACCAGGTAGGCGGTGGGGCCGGTCCAGAACCCGAGCGCGTCGGCCTCCCGGGGACGGACCGTGTCCTTGCGGAAGAGCTTGATGCCGTCCGCGAAGTTTTGCAGGAGCCCGGCGTACCCGACGTGCATCGCGCCCCGCCGGTCCATGAAGCGTCCGAGGAGCTTGCGTTCCCACCAGATGAGCACGATGGTGTTGAGCATGCTCGCGAGCAGGAGGATCGCCGCGAAGATCAGCGCCCCCAGTCCGTCGACCACGGCCCCGCTCATCAGCCAGCCCCCGACCGGCGACGGCAGGACGCTGCCGATGGCCCCCAAGACCACCTGGGAGATCGTGAGCGAGACCGACAGCAGCGTGACCGTCATCGTGCCCTCCCGACCGCGCTAGCGATCGCACTCCCCCACGCAGACGTCGATGCTGCCCATGATCGGCGGGATGTCGGCCACGCGGTATCCGACGAGGTACTTGGAGGCGGCGCTGATGTTCACGAAGACCGGCGAGCGAAGCTTCACGCGGTAGGGATGCTCGCCGCCCTCGTTCACCACGTAGGCCTGCGCCTCCCCGTGGGGCTCCTCGATCGCGGAGAATCCGATCCCCTTCGGGTACTGGCGCTTGAGCAGGTATCCCTCGCGTCCGACGGGGGCATAGGGCGCACCGAGCCAGCGGGGGACGCGCGCCGCCATCACCGGCCCCGGGTGTCGGTCGAGCCAGTCGAGCGCCTGGCGGATGATCCGGACCGACTGGCGCATCTCCTCCATCCGCACCAGGTAGCGGGCCGTCACATCGGCGCCATCGGCCGTCGCGACGTCAAACTCGACCCGATCGTAGGCGGAATAGGGTCGGTCCTTGCGCAGGTCCCTGCGGGAGCCGGCGGACCGCAGCACCGGCCCGGTGACCCCGTAGTCGATGCAGTCCCGCTGGCTCAGGATGCCGAGGCCGTCGCACCGGCGGTGGAAGATCGTGGAGTCGAGGCAGAGCCGGTCGTACTCGACGAAGCGGTCCATGAGCCAGTCGCAGACCTTGCGCGCCCGGTCGGTGAACCCGTTCGGCAGGTCGTTGCGGACCCCCCCGACCCGCATGTACTCGTAGGTCATGCGGGCCCCGGTGTAGCTCTGGAAGAGGTCGAGCACGAGGTCCCGGTCGCGCATGCCGTAGAGGAACGGGGCCATCAGCCCGATGTCCTGGACGAAGGCGGCGTACCACATGATGTGGGATCCGATCCGCTGGAACTCCTCGCTCATCGTCCGGATCCACTCCGCGCGCTCGGGCGGGCGGATCCCGAGCGCCTGCTCGGCCGCGAGGATGTAGAGGTGCTCCCAGGCGATCCCCGCCACGTAGCAGGTCCGGTCCATCAGCGTGATGATCTCATTGTAGTGGCGGTCCTCGCTGATCTTCTCGATCCCCCGGTGGAGGTAGCCCATCTCGGGGTCGACCTCCAGAACCATCTCCCCGTCGACGCGGACGCGCAGGTTCCACAGCCCGTGGGTCATGGGGTGCTGCGGCCCCATGTTGATCCACATCTCAGACATTGCGTGTCTTCACCTCCAGCGCCTCGGGCTCGTGCAGGTGGAAGGAGCGGAGCAGCGGGTGGAAGACGTATCCGTCGGGCATGAGCAGGTGCCTCAGGTCGGGGTGGTGGTCGAAGTGGATGTCGACCATCTCCCACGTCTCCCGCTCATGCCAGTTCGCGGAGGGCCAGACGGCGGTCGCCGACTCGATGTGGGGGGATTCGGCGGGAAGGTCCGCCGAAAGCAGCACGTAAGCCCGCCGGGCGTCGCTCCACAGGGCGTAGAGGACCTCCCGGTGGTCGACCCAGTCGATGCCGGCAACCATCGAGAGGTGGTCGAAGCCGAGCGCGTCATGGAACGCGCGGAACACGGCGAGGGCCTCCCCGGGCCGGAAGCGGACCTTTCCCAAGGTCCCGGGGAGCGGGTCGATCCCCAGGATCCGGTCGCCGGCCTTCGCGGCGGCTTCGGCAGCGAAATCGGTCGCCATGGCCACTCTTCGCGGGACGGGGGCCCTACTCCTTCCGGTCCCGGATCAGCTGTTCGAGCTTCAGGATCCCGTCGAGCATCGCCTCGGGCCGGGGCGGGCAGCCGGCGATGTAGAGGTCGACCGGGACGAGCTTGTCGACGCCGGGAACTACCGAGTAGGCCGTCCGGAACGGTCCCCCGCCGGTGGCGCAATTGCCCATCGCGATCACCCACTTCGGCTCGGGCATCTGCTCGTAGAGGGTGATCAGCTTGTGCGCGACCTTCCACGTGACCGTGCCGTTGACGATCATCAGGTCGCACTGCCGTGGGGATGACCGCGGGACCACGCCGAACCGCTCGGCGTCCCAGCGGGCGCCGAAGGCGGCGGCGAACTCGATCGCGCAGCAGGCCAATCCCCAGTGCAGGGGGAACAGGGAGTTCCTCCCCGCCCAGTTGAAGACCGTGCCGGTGAGGTCGGTCCGGCCGCGCTCCGCGATCATCGCCGTCAGCGCCTCCTTGGCCGCCGGAATGAACTCCTTCGAGCGCAGGGTCTCGATTTCCACGAACGGCACGGCCGGTTCCGAGACGACCGGAAGGGCCGCCTCCTGCCGACCGCCGCCCGCCTTGGGCTGCACCACCGTCGCTTCGGTACCGCTCATACGACCCACCGCCGCTCGCCGCTGAGGGCGTAGTAGATGCCGACGATCGCGAGGGCCGCGAATCCGAAGGCGACCAAGACCGGGGTCAGTCCGGAGTTGACGCCCCGGAACGTCAGCGCCCAGAGGGCCAGGATGAAGCCGATCACGTCGACCGCCACGAAGACGATCGCGAAGGCGTAGTGCTGGGTCGGGAAGTCGATCTGCGCCTCGCCCTCGGCTTCCTCCCCGCACTCGTAGGTCGTCAACTGGAGGTACGACCGCCGGCGCCGGGCGCCGAGCGCGCGGTTCGCCACGATCGAACCGACGCCGAACGCGACCGCGATCAGTGCGAACACGAGGAACGTCGCCACGCCGGCCTGCATCCGAATCCCTCCGTCCTCTGTCGAGTGGCAACCGTCCGACCGCGAGACCTTATTTAACGCCTGCCCGGTTTCCTGACGTGAGCGCCACGCCCGTGCCCGAGGAAGCCCCCCCTCCGTGGCCCGCGGGACCCGAGGAGGGCCGTGGGCCGTTCGACCCGTCGGAGGTCCTCCGGGGCCGTCTCGTCCGGCTGGAACCGTGGGGCCCGGGGCATGCCCGGGAGATGGCGATCCCGGGGGGGACCGGTCCAGTGGAGCCCTGGCGCGGGATCCCTTCGGAGGCCCCTCGTGCGACCGATCTCCTGCGCCCGGAAGACCCGGCGGTGGGTCCCCTGCTCCCGTGGACTGCCTACGCGGTCCGAGGGGGCCTCCGCGGACCCCTCGTGGGTTCCCTCGTGCTGGAGGAGATCGACCTGCGGAACCGGTCGATCACCGCCCGACCGGTCCGGATCGCGCCCGCATGGACCGGCCTCGGCCTCGAGCGAGACGCCGGATGGGCCCTTCTCTCCCATGCCTTCGAGCGGGTGGGGGTCCACCGCGTCGGCTGGCGGGTCCGCGCCACCGACGCAGCCGGCCGGGCGTCGGTCGAGGCGATCGGGTCCGTGCCCGAGGCATCGCTGCGGGACCGGCGGAGATCGGAGGGTGGAGGATGGGAGACGGAGCTCCTCTACGGGATCCTCCGGGCCGAGTGGCCGGTCCACCGGGAGCGCCTGTGGCGGGAGCTGCCGGGATCGACCGTCCCGCCGGCGCCTCCCCGCGCCGCCCCGGTCGTTCCGCCGGAGCCCGACCCGGGCGAGCCACCGCCGCGGTGGGCCAGCTCGTTCCGTGGGCCGGTCGTCCTCCAAGGGCCCTCGGTCGAGCTCGTTCCGATGGAGGCCCGCTGGTCGGCGGACCTATGGCGGGCCCTGAGGGACCCGGAGGTCTGGCGCTGGCTCCGCTTCGCGCCGCCGACCTCGGAGGAAGCGATGCGCACGCTCGTGGAGGCGATGCTCTCCGAGTGGGCGCAGGGCTCCCTGCTCCCGTTCGTCGTGCACTCCCGCCGGCTCGACCGTGCGGTCGGGGTCTTCCGATATTTGCACATCGACCGGCGGGACGGCGCCGTGGAGTTCGGCACGTGGCTTGACCCCGCGGTCTGGCGCACCGGCGTCAACCGCGAGACGAAGTGGCTCGCGCTCCGCCACGCCTTCGAGGACGAGGGGTTTCGCCGCGTCGAGTTCCGCACCGACCGGGGCAACCTGCGCTCCCGGGCCGCGATCGAGGGGTTGGGCGCGACGTTTGAGGGGGAGATCCGGGAACACGTCTGGCGCGGCGCGCCGGGATGGCGGACGAGCCGGGTCTACAGCATCCTGGCCACGGAGTGGCCCGCCCTCCGTGGCCGCCTCGACCCCACGGCCCGGGCTACCCCGGCCCGAAGCGGGGCGGTCGCTTCTCCATGAACGCCCGGATCCCCTCCGTGAGCTCGGGGCCCCTCGCTGCCTCGACCGCCGCCTCCCTCTCATGGGCGAGCTGGGCCTCCAGGCTCTCGTGGAAGGCCGCGGGCAGGAGCCTCTTGAGCCGCCCCCAGGCCCGGATCGGGCCGGCGGCCAGCTCCCGGGCCCGCTCGGCGGCCCGGCCCGAAAGGCGTGCTCCGGGGACGACCTCGTGGACCAGGCCGAGCTCGCGGGCCTGATCCGCGGGGATCCGGGCGTCGCGGAACAAGAGCCCCTGCGCGAGGCCGATGCCGAGGAAGTGGGGAAGGAAGTAGGTCAGCCCCCCGTCGGGCACCGCCCCGAGGCGGGAGAACGCCGGGACCAGGACCGCCTCCTCGGAGGCGATCCGCCAGTCGCAGGCGAGGGCGAGCGAGAGCCCCCCACCCGCGGCGACCCCGGGAATCGACGCGAGGACCGGCTTCGGCATTGCGACGATCTCCCGGATGCCCTGCTCCATCTCTCCGGTGAGCTCGTGGAAGAGCCGGGGAAGTTCCCCGCGCGACCGGTACTCCTCCATCGTGGCGACGTCGCCCCCGGAGCAGAACGATCCCCCCGCTCCGGTGAGGTGGACGACGCGCACCCGGGCATCGAGCGCCGCCCCCTGAAGGGCCTCCCGGAGGGCGCGCATCGCCTCGACGTCCAGCGCGTTGCGCCGCTCGGGTCGGGCGAGGGTGATCGTGCGGATGGCCCCATCGGTCTCGGTCAGCACCGGTTCGGACATCGCGGCGGAAGACCGACGGGGGTATAGGAGGCCTGCGAGGCCCCTCAGCCGGACGGGGCGGAGGTCGTCGTCCCCGTGGCCGCCTCGCCCGGCTTCGGGCGGGTGGCCGCCCTATCGGCCGGGGGCGTGGCGGTCGCCGACGGAGGGGGTGCGATCTCGTCCGCGTCGGGAAGGTCCGGCGTCGGGCCGTGGCCCGGGCGCCCGTACGGCGTGACCATGGAAGTCGACTCCGCCGACTCGGCCTTGATCTCCTGCTCGATCGACTGGATCTCCGTCATCAGCTCCTCCTGCCGGGGAATCGGGCCCAGGATGTCGTCCATCGAGCCGATCTTCTTCTCGAGGTCCTCCATCGCGTTGAGGGTCCGGTCTGGCACGCCGCGGGAGGTTCCGAGGTACTCGGCGGCGCCCTCCATCAGGCGGGAGAACTCGAACGGGAAGAGGATCTTCGTCGCCTGCCCGTTCCCGACCGCGCTCAGGGTGTCGAGCGACAGGACGGTCAGGGCCTTGGCGTCCAGAGGGCTTGCCCCGAGGGCGAGGACCCTCAGCCGCTGGGCCTCTCCCTGGGCCTCAAGGATCGTCGCGACCCGGGCGCCCTCCGCCTCGAGGATCTTCGACTGGCGGACCCCCTCCGCCTGGAGGATGCGCGACCGCTTCTGGCCCTCGGCCACGAGGATCGCCGACCGCTTCTCGCCGTCCGCCCGGAGCACCGCGGCCCGGCGCTGGCGCTCGGCCGCCGTCTGCTCCTCCATCGCGGCCTTGACCGGCCCGACCGGGTCGACCTCCTTGATCTCGACGGCCTCGACGCGGACGCCCCAGCGGTCCGTCGCCTCGTCCAGGATGTCGCGCAGGCGCGTGTTGATCCGTTCGCGGTTGTAAAGGATCTCGTCGAGCTCCATGTCGCCGATCACGCTGCGCAGCGTCGTCTGAGCGAGCGCGACCGTCGCGACGTGGTAGTCCTGCACCTGGAAGAGCGCCTTCGGGGAGTCGACGACCTTGATGTAGATGATGGCGTCGACATTCGTCGGGGAGTTGTCCTTGGTGATGACCTCCTGCCGTGGCACCTCGAGGACCTGCGTGCGCAGGTCGATCTTCATCACGCTCGAGATCGGGCTGACGATGTTGAATCCGGGGTTGAGGGTCCGCTTGTACGACCCCAGGTAGATGACGATCCCCTGCTGGTAGGGTTGGATGGTGTAGATCGCGCGGTTCAAAAGGAGCAGGAGGATGATGATGACCACGACGCCCAAGAGGGCGATCTCGGCGATCGTGAGCGCATCGACCATCGGGTACCGATTCCCCCCCGAGGGTTAAGGTCTCCGGTCCGGGCCCTTGGTGCCGGGAAGGATCGGCTCAACCCGCAGCGCCACCCCCTCGCCGGCGACGACGCGCACGCGAGTCCCTTCGGCGATCGGCTGCGCGCCGGTCGCCGACCAGATCTCGGACCCGACCCGCACCTTGCCACGGAGCGTGTCGGGAACCACCGGGGCGACGACCACCGCCTCGCGGCCGACCAAGGTGGCCACGGTGGTCGTCATCGGGGCATGCCCGGGCGAGAGGTGACGGTAGAACGGGATCTCCGCCAAGGCGGCGGCGATCGCTGCGAGGACGATGACGACCACCCCGATCCATGAATTCAGCAGCACGTTCGGGAGGAACAGGTAGAGCGCCCCGGCGGCCAGAAGGACGGAACCCGGGATCAAAAGGAGAGCGCCGGGATGGAAGAGCTCGAACGCGAAGAGAACCACGCCGGCAAGGAGCATGATCCAGCCGACGACGGATCCTGTGTCGACCATGGCTCGACAAGGCCACGGTGGGGCCCCTATATGGCGGTAGGGGGCCCGCGGCCCTCTCCGTCGGTCCTCCCCGCCCTACCGGATGTACGAGGCGACCGATGCCGAGTCGAAGCCGGAGACCATGCGCATCCATCGGCCCGTGCCGGAAGGGACGTCGGCCAGGAAGGGGTACATCCGCCAGAGATCCCCCGCGGCCATTCGGCTCGCCGGATGCTCCGGGCCGAACGTCTCGCGGGCGACCCGGGCCGTCACCGGACGAACGCTCTCCTCCGAGAGGAATCCGAGGGCATGCAGGTATTCATGGAGCAGGACGACGTAGACGAAGGCGTTGCGCTCCCGGGGGGACCCCGCACGCCGGTCCATCGCACGGACGAGGGACTCGTTCAGGACGATGATGTTGCCGGTGACCTGCCAGTAGGCCCCGAGGCTCGCCGGCAGGTCGCTCAGGGCGAGCCCGAGCCCGGCCCGCTCCCGCCCCAGGACGCGGCGGACCGAGGCGCGAACGATCTGGAAGATCGCATCGTAGTCCCGAGCCCCATCGAGGTCCGGGGCCCGGGCCCGCGGCGGCGGCCGCTGATGGGCCGCCGGTGCGCCCCCGATCCCGAGGACCGGGGCGGAGCGCGGCGGCGCATCCCTCTCGGGTGGCGACGGCGCGGCCGGCATCGGGGAATCCAAGGAGAGGCGCCTCAAAACGGTCCGCTGACGCCCTCGTTACCCGCTGGCGTCCCGGTTCCATGCCGGTGGCACAGCCTATCTGCCGAAGGGGGTTCTCCGGTCGATGCCCCGACCGGTCGACATCCTCTACCCCCGCCGACCCGCGCCCGCGGAGGATCGCCGGAAGGAGGCGTCGGACCGCAAGGTTTTGGACGAGTTCTTCGACCGGCCGACCCTCCTGGCCATCTCCCGCCTGATCACCGCCGGCATCATCGATTCGGTCGACCACCCGATCTCCATGGGCAAGGAGGGCGGGGTCTTCCGCGCCACGAGCCGGGGGGGCCCGGCCGCCATCAAGGTCTACCGCATCGGCAACGCCGCCTACCGACGGTTCCCGCCGCACGCGCTCGAGGAGCTGCGGCGCGAAGGGTCGGTCCGGAACCTCCGGGCGTTGGTCCCCGCGTGGACCCGCCGGGAGTATACGATCCTGGGACGCCTCGCTGACGCGGGGGTGAGGGTGCCTCGGCCGATCGCGGTGGAGCGCAACGTCCTCCTCCTCGAGTATATCGGCGACGCCGAGGGGGCCGCCCCACGGCTCAAGGATGCCGTCGTCGAGGACCTCGCCCGCCTCTACGACGACCTGGTCGAGGCGATCCGGCGGATGCGGGAGAGGGCCGGCCTCGTCCACGGCGACCTATCGCCCTACAATCTCCTCTATCACGAGGGGCGGCCGGTCGTGATCGATGTCGCCCAGGCGGTCGGGGCCGACCACCCGCAGGCCCGGGAGCTCCTGGTCCGGGACGTCGGCCACCTGGCCGAGTTCCTGACCCGCCGGGGATTCCCCGTGACGGTGCCGGGGTTCCTGGACCGCCTTGGGATCGCCGATCCCCGCGGAGGCTAGCGATGCCGACCCTCTATGCTCGCATTCCGGAGGACCGGGTCGCCGTCCTCATCGGTCCCGGGGGCAGGACGAAGCGGGAGATCGCCCGGCGGACCGGCGCGAGCCTCGAGATCGACGCGGAGGACGGCGAGGTCCGCGTGCACGCCCCGGACACCGATCCCCTCGCTGCGCTGCGAGCCCGCGACATCGCGCTCGCTATCGGCCGGGGGTTCGCGCCCGCGCGCGCCCTCCGGCTCGCCCGGGACGGCGTGATGCTCGCGATCCTCGACATCAAGCTCGAGACCGGAAAGCGGGAGAAGGAGGCGCTGCGCCGGATCCGGGCCCGGGTCATCGGCACGGGCGGCCGGGCCCGCGAGCGGATCGAGGAGCTCTCCGGCTGCGCGGTGAGCGTCTACGGGTCGACGATCGCGCTCATCGGGGAACCGGAGCAGATCGAGCGCGGGCAGCGGGCCGTCGAGCTGCTCGTCCGCGGGAGCGAGCACTCGACCGTCTTCCATCTCCTGACCCGCCTCCGGTTCGACGCCCAGCTCGCCCGGGCCACCGCCCCGGAGGACGATCCGCCGGCGGAGTAGCGGCGACCGATGGCGAAGATCGTCGCCCTGGACGCCCGGACGACCGCGTGGGTCCGGGCCCGGTTCGAGGAGTACTACCGCCAGACGGCGCTGCCCGGTCCGGACCGGATCGCGCGACGCGAGTTCGCCGCCTTCCCCTTCGCGGCGGAGACCCTGATGCGGAGGCACGCTGCCTTCGCCTCGGAGGAGGAGCTGCGCCGGTTCGTCCGCGAGGTGGTGCCCCGGCACATCTACTACTCGACGGCGTACTACCGCCATCCGGCACGGCCGGCGATGCCCCAGAAGGAGTGGCTGGGCGCCGACCTCATCTTCGATCTCGACGCCGACCACCTTCGGGGGGCCGAGGCCCTCGACTACGCGGGCCAGCTCCGGCTCGTGCAGCGGAGGACCCGGACGCTCGTCGAGGAGTTCCTGCTGGGCGACTTCGGCGTCGACCCCGAGCACCTGCGCATCGTCTTCTCGGGCGGCCGGGGCTACCACGTCCACGTCGTCGAGGACCGGTTCCTCTCCCTGACGAGCGCCGAGCGCCGCGAGCTCGTCGACTACCTCGCCGGCCAGGGGTTCGATCCGGCGAGCGCCCTGCTCCGGCGCCGGGAGCGCGATCCCCTGGCGGCGGGGGACCGGGCCACGACCGCCGGCTCGTCGGGGATCCGGGCGATCGGGGATCCCTCGGCACCGGGTTGGAGGGGGAGGACGGCCCGCGCGATCCTGGCCCGGCTGGAGGCCTGGTCAGCGCTCCCTCCGGGGGAGGCGGCGGAGGAGATCGCGCGGACCGTGCAGGCGGCCGGCCAGCCACCGGCGGAGGCGCGACGGATGGCGCGGAGCGCGGCCCGGCACCTTGTCGAGGAGGGGGGCGCGGCCCGGATCGTCGCCGACCCCGACCACCTCCTTCCGAAGGCGGCCCTGCCGGACGAGCTGCTCTCCGCGATCCTCCGGGGGCTCGCGATCGAGCTGCAGGGGGAGACCGACGCGCCGGTGACGACGGACATCCACCGACTCATCCGTCTCCCCGGCTCGCTGCACGGCGGCACGGGCCTTTCGGTCCGCCCCGTGCCGCTCGATCGTCTCCCGTCTTTCGACCCGCTCGCCGAGGCCGTCGTCTCCTGGCCCGGCAGCGCCCGGGTCGTCTACCGGGCCGAGGCGTCGCACGCGATCGCGGGGGAGGCGATCCACGCCCGGCCCGGGGCGGAGGAGGAGCTGCCTACGGCGGCGGCGACGTTCCTGGTCCTGCGGGGCGAGGCGGAGCTTCCGCCTTCACCGGAATGACGAGGCGGCCGATCCGCTCGATCGAACCCTCGATCGTGTCGCCCGGTGTGAGCCGCCGGCTCTCGTTGCCGAACTCGTAGCCCGGGACCCCCGAGAGGGTCCCGAGGCTGATGAGGTCCCCGGGCTCCAGCGTGATCCCGCGGGAGAGATGGGCGATGACCTCGGGAAGCCGGAAGACGTAGTCGTTGGTGTCCCCCCTCTGCCGGACCGTCCCGTTGACCTTGAGCTCCATCGCGAGGGGGTACGGATCCCCGATCTCCTCCTTCGGGACGATCCATGGGCCGACGGCCATCGCCGCGTCGAAGCCCTTGCCCATCACCCAGTCGACCGGGCCCTCCGGGGGGTACTGCAGGTCCCGGTAGCCGAGGTCGAGGGCGATCGTGTAGCCGGCGACGTAGCCGGCCGCCTCCGAGGCAGGGATGTGCTTTCCCGTCCGTCCGATCACCGCGGCGAGCTCGAGCTCGACGTCGGGGAACGTGCCGGCGGAGTGGAGGACGAGGCTCTCGCTCGGGCCGACCAGGCTGTTGAAGAAGCGGGTGAACGCGTACGGCTGGCGGGGAATCGGACGCTTCTGCTCGGCGAGGTGGCTGCGCGAGTTGGAGGCGAGGCAGAAGATCTTCCCGCCCCGGATCACCGGCGCGAGGAGCTTGACACCCTCCTCCGGCTTGAACAGGTAGCGTGCCCCCGTGGCAGCCCGCGGGGTCCAGCCCATCTTCCGCCGCCGGTCGATGTACTCCTGGATCTTGCGCGTGATGTCGACCGACTCGGCGCCGCCCGCGAAGAAGGCGCGCATGTCCCGGAACCGGCTCGGGTCGGCGCCCTTGACCGGATTGACCCCAAAGTAGTCGCGGCAGGCGGTGTCGAGGTCGATGTACTCGTTCCCGTCGGTCAGCATGCCGAAGTGGAACTGGTCGGCGATCGAAAAGTGGACCAGCTTCATGCGTCGCGCCCCTGCCGCCAGCGGAGCGGGCCGGATTGATAAGCCGTGCTCACCCCTCCGGCGGGCCGCCTGTCCCCCCGACAGGACGATAGGTCGTCAGCACGCCGTCGTCGATCGGCCGGACCTCGGTCCGCGACAGGGGGATCGCCTCCGGGAACGAACGGGCCGCCGGCATCTCGGCGATCGGGGGTGCCCCCTCGGCACCGAGGATCCACGGGGCGGTGAAGACCGTCAGGGTATCATACGTCCCGGACCGGAGGACGCTCGCGAGGACCCGCGCCCCTCCCTCGACGAGGATCCGGCGGAACCCCCGGCCGGCGAGGGCTCCCCAGAGCCTCTCGACCCGGTGGGGCCCCCGCGCGACGAGCAGCCGCCCGACATGCGGCGGGACCCTCCCGCCCTCCTCCGGCAGCACGAGGAGGGTCGGGGCGGCGGTGTCGAAGATCCGGGCCGTCGCCGGGATCGGTGTCCCGCCGACGAGGACGATCCGCGTCGGGGGACGTGCCGGAGCACCGCCGGCCCGCTCCGGATCGACGGTGAGCGACGGATCGTCCAACCGGACCGTTCCGGCCCCGACCACGATGCCATCGCACGAGGCCCGGAGCCGGTGGACCCGGCGCAGGTCCTCCGGGCCCGAGAGGCGGGCGCGCACCCCTCCGGCGAAGGCGATCCGGCCGTCGATCGACGCGGCACAGTTGACCCATACCTCGGGCCGGTCTGCCGTAGCGGAGCTCATGGGGCCGCGGGAGGGACGGTGGCTTCCAGGCGGGCGCGCCACGCCCCGACCGGGGCCCCCTCCCGCTCGAGGTCCTCGAGGTTGGTCCGGACGTTCGCGGCCGCCCCGTCGCGGGCCGCCGCGAAGAGCGTGAGTGCGGTGGCGAGGTCGCTGGCGAGCGTCGGGCGGGTCCGCGGCCCGACCTCCGCCAGGCGGCGGCGGAGGCGCTCGGCGCGTTCCGCGGACGCCAGCGGGACCTCCGCGGCCGCCTCTAGAGCGCGGCGGACCGTCTCGGAGGCCTGGGGGGCGTCGGGATGATCCTTGCGCGTGCGGCGGGCCGCCCGCACCGCCTCGTACGCCCTCGCGTCCTCCTCCACCGCCCTCAGGAAGTCGCTCCGGCCGGTGCGGAGCTCCGCCCGGAGGGACTCGAGGGAAGGATCCGGAGCCTTCGGGTCGATCGAGTAGGCGAGCACCATCTCCCCCAGCGCGCAGGCCATCGCCGCGGCCGCGGCGGCCGCGCTCCCCCCGCCCGGCGTGGGGGTCCTCTGACTCATCCGTTCGAGGAAGCCGGCGAACGTCTCGGCAGGGCCGGAGGTCTCCCGCACCCTCCGCTCGAGGATCTGGCGGCGGTCGAAGCGGTGCAGCTGGAGGTAGTACTCGGCCGCGTCGTAGAGGGCCTCCTCCGGGACGAGGCCGACAATCTCGGACTCCTCGATCGAGGTGCCGAACCGCTCGGCCTCGCGCCGGACCGCCTCGAGTGCGCGCGCGATCGGCGTCCGGCGATAGTCGGTCAGGTTCATCGAGACCTGGGCACGAGCGCGCTCCCGGATCTCGAAGCCGAGCGCACGGACCTCGGCGAGGCCGCCGTCCCGGCCCCGGATCGCCTTGGCAATCCGCTTCGCGATCGCCACGTCGCCGGTGGCGAGGTATGCGTTGTACGCGATGAGGACCGGCCGGGCGCCGATCGCGACCGCGCCGGCCGTCGGGTGGAGACGCGCCGGGCCCAGGTCCGGCGCCCGGGCCGGATCGTGCCGGATCGCCTCGCGGAGCCCCTCGAACTCCCCTTCGCGGACCTTGGGCAGCTCGGTCCGCTCGGGGCGGCGGGCGGCCGCCCCGTAGAAGTAGACCGGAATGGCGAGTTCCGTGGCGACCCGGGCCCCGAGCGCCTCCGCCGCGCGCCGGGCGTCGTCCATCGTGGCCCCCTCGAGCGGGACAAACGGCACCACGTCCGTTGCCCCGATCCTCGGGTGCTCCCCCCGGTGCTGCGTGAGGTCGATCTCCCGCGTGGCGACCCGCATCATCCCAAGGACCGCCTCGACCAGGGGCCCCTCCTCCCCGACGAGCGTGATCACGGAGCGGTGGTGGTCGGGGTTCGCCTCGACGTCCAGGACAGAGACCCCCGGCACCGTCCGGGCCGCGTCGGCGATCCGGCCGACCCGGGCGGGGTCCTTCCCCTCGGAGAAGTTCGGCACGCACTCGAGACGACTCATCCCGGGCTCCCCTCCGCGTAGCCGTCGAGGACCGCCTGCCGGCGTCGGACCGTCTCGGTCCCCGGGGGGGCCGCGGTCGCCCGCTTCGGCCCGGTCCCGAGCCGCGCGAGCGCGCCCCGGACGCGCGCCTCGGCGAAGCCGTGGCCGTCGACCAGGAGACGCACGACCGCCTCGGGGTCCGGCTCCCCGAACCGGAGGGTCAGGCCGGGCGTCGCGGACGGGGTGCGGAAAATCGCGGCGACCTCGCCGGCCTCCACGGGGTCGAGGCCCGCCCGGCGCACCGTCTCGTCCCACCCGAGATGCTGCTGGACGAGCCGCAGCGCCTTCTTCGGGCCGATGCCCCGGACCCCCTCGTTGAAGTCCGTCCCTACCAGGATCCCCATCAGGATGAGCTCGTCGGCGGAGATCCCGAGCTCCTCGAGCCACCGGGCCCGGTCGATCAGGGTCGCCGCGTCCTCGGCGCCGTGCCCGCGGCGGGCCGCGAGCCCCCGAACGAGGCGCGGGGCGCCGAACAGCAGCGTGTCGTAGTCCTCCGACGCGGTCGCCCAGACCGTCCCCTCCGCCGCCAGGATCGCCGCCTGGGCCTCCCCCTCGCCCGGGGCACGGACCGCGGGCATGCCGAGGGCTTTCAGGAGCGCCACCGTCTCCTCGACCATCGGGGCCGTCAGGCGGGAGGTCTGCGACGCCTTGCGTCGGGCGGTCTCCCAGTCCCCGGCCGCGAGGGCCTCGTCCCACGCCTGGCGGGCCCGCTCCTTGGCCGCGATGCGGTCCCGGATCGTCCCGGCCTTGCGCGAAGGCGGGTGCCCGTCGAAGACCCACGCGGGCCGCACGCCCGCGGCGAGCAGGGACGTGGTCCGGTACAGGGTCCCGATGAGGTGGCTGGTCGGCCGGCCCTCCGGATCGCTGAACGGCTGTCCATCCGCCTGGCGGATCGTCGCGAGGAACTGGTAGAGGGCGTTGTAGGCGTCGACCGCCACGGCCCGGCCGGAGAGATCGGCCCACCGGATCGGCTGGCCGCGGGCGATGTCCTTGAACGGAAGCCCCACGCCGGTCCGCGACGGGCCCCGAGTACTTGGGCTTGATTGTCGGGCGCGGGGGGAGCCCCGGTCAACCTAAATCCCCCCCACCGCTCGGCCCGTGGGTCGACCATGGAGTACGCGTGGAAGGACGACCGATCGGCACCTGCCCTGACGCCCGGCGCGACGATCCTGGCCTGCTTCCCGAGCGCGGGTCTCGCCACCACGGTGGCCGGCCACTACATCGTGCAGACGCTTCGGCTCGGCCGGATCGGCCGGTTCGTCGCCCCCGAGGCCCCTCCGATCGCGGTCATCCAGGGCGGGCGGGTCCACCCTCCGATCCGGGTCTACGGCCGCCCCGACTTCGCGGTGGTCCTCTCCGAATTCCCGCCGACATCCCCCCAGGCGGTCGCCATCGCGCGGACGCTGCTCGCGGAGGCGGCGGCCCGGCGGGCCAAGTGGCTGATCTCGCTCGAGGGGGTCAGCCTCCGAGGGGAAGGCGACGAGGGTTCGGAGGGGGAGGAGGAGCAGCCCGAGCCGAAGGTGTACTCCATCGTCAGCCCGTCGGAGGGCGACGCGGCGAAGGCCTTCGCCAAGGGCGGCGCCGAACCCCTGGACGACGGCGTCCTCGGGGGCCTCTCGGGGGCCCTCCTGGTGCAGTCCATCGA
>JAVYSA010000004.1:46421-58206 GCA_038729445.1 Thermoplasmata archaeon | reverse complement strand
CCCGCGACCGAGCCGGCGAGCGACTGCGGGAGACGAGGGCTCCCCACCGGAGCCACATAGCGGCGGTCTCCGAGCTCGAAGCGATCGACGGGAACGTGGAAGAGCCGGAGGATCTGGGAGGGGCTGGCGTCGAAGGTGATGGTGAGGCGATCCGCGTACGTCGCGAGCCGCGAGACGCCGCCGCTGTGGAAGTACGCGACCAGGGAGGAATAGGCCGACGGGGATCCCCCGAACTGCGCGTCGAATTCGGAGGCCGTCATGTAGTGGTGGTACGACGGGGAGCCCGGCGTGGAGAGCGCCCGGAGCACCTGGGCGAGCCGGCCAGGATGATCTTCCGTGAGCGTGACGACCACCGGCAAGGACAGAGAGCCGGCGGCGCCGAGATCCACGGCACCGCTGACGTGGGAGCCGGGCTCCGCATCCGGGACCGGCACCCATGGCCCGCTCGCCGCGACGACGCCCGCGGAGACTGACGAGAGCCCGGAGGGGCTTCTCGACGGGGTCACCGGCACCCCGAAGGCTCCCCCTGCGACGGTGCTGGCCACGAGGACCGCGAGCACGCCGAGGACCAGCCCGGGGGACCGGAACGACGAGAGGGCGAGGGGCCGCCGGAGCCGATGGGCAAAGGTCGCCGCTAAGGAGGGCCTCATGAAGGAGGTTGGAGCCGACCCATATTAAGGGATTCGCACGGACGGCGCGCGGTCTGGCCCGCCCCGATGCGGCCGCCGAGGGAAGCCTTGGCCGGGGACGCCGTGCGGCACGACCCCGCTGGGGCGGGCCCCCTCCCCGGAGGCTCGCATCGCCCTCCCTTCGCACTGGCCCGTGCACCCGACGGCGAGCCGGGAGCCCCGTACCCGGCCCACAGAGGGCGCCGGGCCCCGGTCGGGTCGGCGGCCGAGGCAGACGGCCGGATCAAGGGGGGAGGAGGGCGATCGGCCGCTCGGAGCGGTTCGGGCCCCGACAGCAAACCTTCATGCGGGCGAGGAGCGCTCCCGTTCGTGAGGGCCGCCATGCAGTGTCCGTCGTGCGGAGCGGAATTGGCCGAGGGAGCGAAGCGCTGTGACGCGTGCGGCAAGGACCTCCCCTTGGGTTCGAGGGTCCTCGGGAGCACGACGCACGTCGCCACGGAGACCGGTGCGGTCGTGGGGAAGATCGGAAAGGGCGCGATCGCCGGGGTCAAGGGATTCGTCCGCGGGGCCAAGAAGGGGTATCGCGGCGAGGCCGCGGAGCCGGCCGAGGGCTCCGACGAGCGGAAGGAATAGGCTGCCCGTTCACTCGACCGCGGGCCCCGACGGGCTCGACTGCCACGGCAGGCTCGAGACCGGGGACCGGACCACGCGGGCCGCCGCGTGGCTCCCTGTGGACACGGCCCGTTCCAGGTGCGTCGAGATCTCCCGCACGAACCGGTCCATCCGCCCGGCGTCGCCTTCGGAGAGGCCGGTCGGTGCCTCCCATGCAACGCCGCTCCCGCCGCTGGTCGGGTAGAAGGAGAAGCGGAGGTCCTGGGCCGATGCGGGAATGGCGGGGTTCGGCCGGGCCAGGTGGGCGGCCACCAGGGTCCTCGGAGGGTCGCCGGTCTCGGTCCTGACGACCTCGTACCCCAACGTTCCGAGGTACTCCGCGAGGTACCCGGCAAACCGCTCCCGACCGATCCCGCGTCCCCGCAACCACTCCGTCGTGCCGTTCATCGTGCTCCCTTGGGCATCTGCCGCTCGATGCTGCGCAGAACGCCGAGCATCATCCGATACTCGGCCTCGGTCGGGTTTGCGCGGCCGAGCACGCGACGGGCGAGGAGGATTAAACCCCGTCGCTTGTGCGCCGGGTAGCGGGTCCGGGCCAGCAGGGCAGAGAGCCGTTCCAAGAACAGCTCCTTCTCCCGCCCGTTGAGCTCGATCACCTCCGGGGCCGGAGTGCTCAGGTCGGAGGGCGGCCGGGAGGCCCGATGGATCGCATAGAGCACGACCGCGACGGCGTGGGAGAGGTTGAGGGTCGGGAATTCGCGTCGGGCCGGGATGTGGACCAGGAGATCGCACCGGGCGAGCTCCCGCCGGGAGAGCCCGTTGTCCTCCGGGCCGAACGCCAGTGCCAGCCGGCCCCGCATTGGCTCCACCATCTCGCCGAGGCGCTCGGGCGAGACGGATCGGCGCAGATAGGCTGTCGAGCGGCCCGTGGAGAGGTCCGTCGTGCCGACGACGAAATCGGCGGGCGCGACGGCCGTCTCGAAGTCCGGCACCCGCAGCGCCTGCTCGAGGTGCCCCAGGCCGGCCATCGCCCGACGCCGGGCCTCGGAGCCCACCCGCGCGCGGGGTGCGACCAGGACGAGCCGGGCGGCCCCGAAGTTGCGGGCGAGCCGGGCCACGGCCCCGACGTTGCCGTCCTCCTTCGGCCGGACCAAGACGATGTCGATCTCGGCCATCACGACGCGCCGGCCTCGGCGAGGAGGCGGGCGACCATCCAATCCGGGTCGAACGGGCGAAGATCCTCGTATCCCTGACCGGTCCCGACGAAGAGGACGGGGCGCTGCGTGACGAACACCGCGCTGAGCGCCCCTCCTCCCTTCGTGTCCGCGTCGACCTTGGTCAGGACGATCCCGTCGAAGCCGAGCGCCTCCTGGAAGAGGCGGGCCTGTTCCACGACGTCGTTGCCGCTCAGGGCGTCCCCCACGAACAGCGTCAGGTCCGGCTGGGCGACCCGCCGGATCTTCCGCGCCTCCGCGATCAGGTTCTCGTTCGTGTGCTGGCGTCCGGCCGTGTCGACCAGCACGACGCCGGCCCCGCTCGCCCGTGCGTGGGCGATCGAGTCGAACGCGACCGCCGCCGGGTCGCTGCCTTCCTGCTGGTGGACGACCCGGACCTTCAGCCGCTCCCCGTGGACCAGGAGCTGCTCGATCGCGCCGGCGCGGAACGTGTCGCTCGCGGCGATGACCGGGCGGATCCCCTGACGATCGAGCCAGCGCGCGATCTTCGCGATCGAGGTCGTCTTGCCGGTGCCGTTGACGCCGAGAAAGAGGATGACGAACGGCGGGCGGGGATGGTGCCGGATCCGGGCCAGGAGGTCGATCGGGGGGAGCGCGAGGATCGACCGCAGGCTTCGCGCGAGGCTCGTCCGGATCGCCGCCTCCGCGTCGACGCCCCAGCGCAGCCGGCGGCCGGAGAGATCCCGACGGAGATCGGCGAGGATCCGCTCGACGACCGGCAGGGCGACGTCCGACTGCAGCAGCGCGATCTCGAGCTGATCCAAGGTGTCGTCGAGCGTCGATTCGCGGATCTTCCGACCCAGGACGCTCTCCGTGAACGGGCCCGCCTCGGGAGAGGTGGGGGGGGACGGGCCCGTCGTCGGAGCAGGGCCCCCGGCGACAGGGGACGGGGATCCGGGCCTGTCCGACGGCTCCTCGGGCGCCGTCCGGCGCAGGCGGGCCCTAATCGCCGCCCACATCGTCCGGGTCCGGGGCCGAAGCCCCCTGCCCGATCGCGTCGATCCGACGGGAGATGAGCTCGATCCGATCCTCGAGCATCCGGATCTGGGCGTCGAGCTCCCGTGCGGCCTCGTCCAGCCGCCGGGTCCGCTCATGGAGGACCTCGACGACCTTCTCCCGGTCGAGCTCGGCGACGACCCCCGAGCCGATGCCGAGCAGGACCGGCCGGTCGGCGGACGCCGTGCCACGCAGGTACGCCTCGGCCCCCAAGGGGATGAGGATCTCCCGGGTCGGGTCGACCCGGTCGAGACCCTCGAGGGTCTCCCGCGCCCGTTCATGGTCCGCACGGGAGGCGGAGAGAAACTGATGCTGCTGGACCAATTGCCCCAGTTGGTTCCGATAGGCGTCCAAGCGCAGGAGATCCTCCTGCATCTGCCGTTCGGGGTCGGGCGCGGGAGGAGGGCCGCTCATGCGGAGGGGGCCTCGGTCACGGAGTCGATCCGGATCCGGTGGCGGGGGACATGGTGGCAGCCCCCGATCTCGCTGAGCGCCCACTCGGTCGCCTCCCGGGCGTCTCGGGCGTCGTGGAGCTTGCGGAACGGCTGCCAAGTGTCCCGGCGGGCATAGAACGATCCGGTCACGAGGAACTTCGGCATGGCTCTGGTCGTGGGGCGCTCGTCACCGACTCAGGCGCTCCCCATAAAGCTTCGGACCGGTCGAACCGCCTCCGTCCCCGACGGGGAGTCGGGGCCCGTCACGGCGCGGAGCGGGCCCTCTCCCGCTCCTCCATCCAGCGCCGACGGCGCTCCCAGAGGGCATCGACCGACGACCCCGGATCCGGAGGGGGCATCGCGGACGGCGAGGGAGCGGCGGGGAGGGCCGATCCCTGCGGGGACGCCGGCGGAGGGGGGACCGTCGAGGAAAGGGCCGGTTCCGCCGGATCGAGGCGACGCTGCTTCAGCCCGCGAGTGCCCGGACCCGATCCCATCGCTCGATCACCTCGCCCTCGGTGAGCCCCACCGTCGGCGAGAAGAGGACCCGGTCCCCCCATGCTTCCCGCTCCGAGGGGTACTCCTCGACCGGGAGGGACAGGACGACGCCATCGGCGCGGTGGGCGTCGGCGAGCGCACGGAGGGCGTCGCGGACCTCCCCCGGACCGCCCGACGTGGCGACGACCGAAAGGCCCGGATCAAACCGCGCGAGAACCCCGTGGACGAGGGAAACCCCCTCGCCGGCGGCGACGACCGCCACGCGGCAGCCGCGCTTCATCATGAGGTAGGCGCCGAGGGCGCCGCGGAGCCCGTCGACGGCGGCGACGAGCCGCCCGGCGACCCCCAGCGGAAGCCCGCCGGGCCCCTCGACCCGCCGCGTGTAGAGGTACGTCCTCGGCCCTCGGACCTCGACGAACAGCTCGACATCGGGCCTCGTCAGGTCGACCCGCAGCCCCCGGTCCGGGAACGCGCGCAGGACCGCCCCGCCGAGCTCGGCGGCGAGCGTCTGGCTGGTGAACGGGTGGGTCCCGGTCCGGCGGGCGCGTACGGCGAACGAGGCGTTCCGCGCAAGGGATGCGTCGGCCGTGGCGACGAGGCGGCGGGCGATCTCTCCCGGGTCGGTCGGCACCTCCTCCACGGGGCTCAGCGAGGTCACCCCGAAGACCCGCTGGAGCACGCGGATCGCCGCCTCCGGAGCCTCGGTCTCCGCATAGAGATGGCCGTGGTCGGACCGGAGCCGGCCGGAGATCCCGCCCGCCACGAACTGGTCGAGGATGTTCCGGCGCAGCTGGCGTTCGAACTCCCGGCGGACTGGTGGGGACTTCAGGGCCAGCTCCCCGTACCGGATCAGGACCACGCCGGACATCGCGCAAGGTTAAGACGGGCGTCCCGCTAAAGCCGTTCCTCCGGGAGGCGATGGCGACGTCGGACCCGAGCGACCTCACGCCCGACCCCGACCCCTGGTCGCCCATCCTCCGGGACGTCCTGGAGTCGCTCGCCGACTCCCTGGGGGGTCGGGGGATCGCGGTGGACCGAACGGCCCTCGAGGAGGCGATCGACCGGGACGGGGGCCCCCAGGGAGACCTCGCGCTGCCGGTGCACCGCCTCGCGGCACGGGCCGGCATCCCCCCGGCCGAGCTCGCCGCGGCGGTCGCCGCGGGGGCGCGGCGGCCCCCCGGGATCGCGGCGATCGCCGCGGACGGGGCGTTCGTCAACGTCCGGGTGGCCACCGAGCGGCTCGCCAAGGAGACGCTGGGACGGATCGCCGTGCTGGGGGAGCGCTACGGTGGAGGACCGGCGACCGGACGCACGGCGAACGTCGAGCACACGAGCGCGAACCCCACCGGACCGCTGCATGTCGGCCGGGTCCGCAACGGCATCATCGGCGACACGCTGGCCCGCGTGCTGCGCGCCCTCGGGCATTCCGTCACGACCCAGTACTACGTCGACGACCTCGGCCGGCAGGCGGCCATGATCACGTGGATCTGGTCGAAGCCCCCCCAGGACTGGCCCGCGGCGATCGCGGAGGGAGGGCTCGCTCCTCCGGGCACCCCCGAGGAGAAGGCCGACCGCCGGTTCGGGAGGCCGTACCCTCTGGTCAGCGCCTACCTCAAGGAACACCCGGAGGCGCAGGCGGAGGTGCAGGATCTCGTCCAGCGGGTGGAGTCGGGGGAGGCCCCGCCGAACCACCGTGAACTCGCGGCCTCCATCCTGGGCGGGATGCTGGCGACGCTCGCGCGGATCGGCATCCGCTTCGACAGCTTCGTCTGGGAGTCGAGCCTGCTCACCGACGGGGAGGTCGACGCCATCCTCCGGCGACTGGACGCCCTTCCGAGTTCGGTGGAGGAGGCGAACGGGGCCCGGGCCCTTGACCTGTCGCGCTACGGGCTCCCGAAGGAATCGGACCGGGTCGTCTACCGGCGGGGCAATGGGACGAGCCTCTACGTCACCCGCGACGTCGCCTATCACCTGCAAAAGCTCCGCTCCTTCGACCGGGTCATCGACGTCTTCGGACAGGACCACCGCCTCCACGCCCGCACGCTCGATGCCTTCCTCCAGGAGCTCGGCGAGCCCCGGCGGCCCGAGTTCATCCTCTACCAGGACATCACGAGTAAGGGGGGAGGACGGATGTCGACCCGGGGGGGATCGGCGGTCTGGCTGGACGACCTCCTCGACGAGGCGGTCGCGAGGGCCCGGACCGAGGTCCGACGGCGCTGGGAGGGACTGCCCGACGGGGAGGTCGACGCGATCGCCGAGGCCGTCGGGACCGGTGCCGTGCGCTTCCACATCGTGCGCGTCGCCCCCGAGAAGCCGGTCGCGTTCTCCTGGGAGGAGGCCCTGAGCTTCGAGGGACGCTCCGGTCCGTTCGTGCAGTACGCCTACGCCCGCGCCGGGAGCATCCTGCGCAAGGCGGGGGTCGAGGATCCCTACCGGGAGCTCGACCCCTCCCGGCTCACCACCGAGGCGGAGGGCGCGCTCCTCCGCGTGGTCGCGCGCCTCCCCCGGGTGCTGCGGGGCATCGGGCGGACCCACCACGTGCATGCGCTGGCCAGCTACGCGCACGAGCTCGCGGACGAGTTCAACCGGTTCTATCACGCGGTGCCCGTCCTGTCCTCCGGTGCGGAGCGGGCGAGCCGGATCGCCCTCGTGGCGGGGACGCGCACCGCGCTCGGCCGCGCGCTCGACCTGCTCGGGATCGAACGCCTGGAGCGGATGTAGCCGTCCGCTCCAAACGAACGTTCAAGTACCGCCTCTTCACCACTCCGGCCCCAAGCAGGGAAACCGTGGGGGCCTGGGCCGACTTCAAGAAGTTCGCCAGCCGGGGCGACTTCCTCTCCATGGCGGTGGGGATCGTCGTCGGAATCGCCGTCACGAGCGTCGTCAGCGGGCTCGTCACGAACGTCATCAACCCCACCATCGGCCTCGCCGGTGGGGGGAACCTCAACACCCTCGGGAACGTCACCGTCGGGGGATCGACCTACCACTTCGGCGCCCTCGCCTCCGACGTCCTGAACTTCGTGATCGTCCTCGTGGTCGCCTTCTTCGCGATCGTCTACCCGATCGAACAGGCGCGGCAGCGGGTCCACAAACCGCCTCCTCCGGCCCCCCCGACGACCCGCGAGTGCCCCGAGTGCTGCTCCGCCATCAGCGTCCGGGCACGCAAGTGCGCCTTCTGCGGCTCGGCGGTGACGCCGACCGCCCCGTAGTGCCGCCTTTGGCCCGAGAATCCGGGATCTTGGAAGTCCGACCCGGGCGCGTTCCGGACCCGGGCCCCGCCGCCGCTCCGCGCTGCCGGTCCGCGAGCGCTCTACCGGAATGGGTCGCGCTCGAACGCGCCGGGCAAACCCCTCGAACGACCGGACCGTCGCCCCGCGGGTGTTGTTCGTCCTACCCTCCGCCCTTGCATCGCCGGCCCAAGACCGGGGGTGGGTCCTCGGCCGCGAGGAACAGGCCCGACAGCAGACCAAGAACCACCATCGCTTCGGGCGGAATGTCCCCTCCCCCAAGTCTCGGAGGACGAGATGGGGAGGTCTCTCTTCAGCCCACCGGTGGTCGCGCGTGGGCTCGGTCGGGGCACCTCGACCGAGGACCGGCGACGTACGCATGACTCGGGGGAGTTCGTTGGCCGGGGGGAGCCCACGATCGCCACCCCACGCGGTTCCGAGCGGGAGGGTGCGTGATTCCTTCCCTATGTCCGAAGGAAGTGCCGCTTGAGAGGATGGACCAGCCGGATCCGGAACGACCTCTCCCGCTGCACGACTCCGGCGGCGATGGCCGAGGGCCGGAAGCTCCGCATCCCCTTCGTCCCGACCCCTGCCACCGCCCGCTGCCACATTCCGGTCGACACCCGCTCCCGAACGATGCGGCGATGGGGATTCCCCGGAACGAACGTCACCGATCGGGATGAGGCAAGGAAGGCACTCCGCCTCGCGACCGGGCAACCCACCCGATTCGCCGCCGGGCGAACTTGGCTCCCGCGCTCCGCCCGTGGAACGGGGCCGAGGTGCCGGGCCCGACAATCGGGTCGACCACGCCGGCCTCCGCGAAGCCGGCCGCCCTCAGGCGGCAGGCGTCGCAGACCCCACACGGAGAACGTTCGCCCGAGTAGCAGCTCCAGGTCAGCGCCCACGGGACCCCGAGCCTCTCCCCCCACCGGACGATCCCGGCCTTGGATCGCCGGAGGAGGGGCGCGAGGATCCGGATCGGCCGACCCTCGGACGTCCCCCGGCGCGTCCCGAGGGCGGCGGCGCGGACGAACGCCCGGAGGAAGGCGGGCCGGCAGTCCGGATAGCCGGAATAGTCGACGGCGTTGATGCCGAGGTAGACCCGGTCCAACCCATGGCTCTCGGCGTAGGAGACCGCGAGCGCCAGGAACAGGAGGTTCCGCGCCGGGACGTACGTCGACGGGATCGGACCGGACCGGCCGACCCCCCGCGCCGGGATCGGGCGGCGGCGGTCGGTCAGTGACGAGTCGAGCCACGGACCGATCGGCAACCGGACCGTCACGAACCGCTCCGCTCCCGCCGCTCGCGCCAGGGCCCGGGCCCGGACAAGCTCCCGGCGGTGCCGCTGGCCGTACCCCACGCTCAGTGCGTGGACAGGAGGGGCATCCCGGCGGGCAAGCCACAGGCAGGTTGCCGAATCCATCCCTCCGGAGAGAAGGACGACGCTGCCCCGCGGGGGTCGTCGGACCGGGCTCACCATCCGAGGCTCCCGGCGGCGAGGAGAATCCCCACCCCCAACGCGATCGCCGCGGCCATCCCGAGGAAGTTGGTCGAGCCCTTCGTGAGGATCCCCCGGTTCTCGAGCAGCTCCCCGAGCACGGAGTCGACCTGGCAGGCGAAGAAGCCCGCGATCGCGGCGCCCACGAGCAGGAGGGCGGCGGAGGGAATCGGCGTGCCGAACGCGAGGAAGAGCCCGAGCGCCACCGCGGCCGTGGCGGCCGCGCCTCCCGCCGCGAACGCCTCCCCCGGGCCCGAGATCCCGCCGTTCGTCCCCGGAGGGACCGGGCGGCCGGTCACGATGCTCCGGGCGTGCCCGGAGAGAACTCCGAGCTCGCTCGCGAAGGTGTCGGACGTGGCGAAGGCGATCGCGCAGGCGTAGACGAAGGAGAGCACGGAAGCGGGAAGGACGGCCGGCGCGGCGGCGGAGATCGAGACCACGATGGCCGGCAGAAGGATGTGGGCCACGACGTTGGAGATCCCCCGTTCCCCCCGGGCCCCCTCTTGGACACCGCCCTGCCGCTTCTGGTCGAACCGGTAGCGCGTTGCGAGCGTGCTCGCCAAGACGAAGAAGGCCAGCAGGGCCAGGTAGGGGAATCCGCCCCCCACGACGATGACCGCACCGAACGCCCAGGCGACGGCCGCCGCGGCAGGGGTCAGGGCCCCTCCCTTCCATGCGATCGCCGCGAGCGCCGCCGTGATGGCGACACCCGCCGCGGCCTCCTCGACACCGAGCACGGGAGCGACCCGGGCAGGACCCCTCCCCGGATGGCTTAACCCGTTTGCGGAGGGGGTTCCGCCGGGGCCCGCACGAGCCGATCCACCGTGGACTGGATCCGGGACCCGTACTGGAAGGCCCGCTTCGGGGTGGCGGCGAGTCCGGCGTCCAGTCCCCGGTGCCGCGCCCAGGCCCGGAAGAGCCCCTTGCGCTCGCCGTCGGGGGACGGAGACCGGACCGCGATGGGGATCGCGCGGGCAGCCGCGACCCACGCAGGATCGAGGTACGGCGCCACGAGGCGCCGCCCCGCGCGCGATGCAAGGTGGACGGCCCGCGGCCAGTCGTCGCGGAGGAGACGGGAGAGATCCTCCTCCGCCCGCCGTTCGGCGGGCGCGGGCGCGAGGCCAACGAAGTGCCGGTACCCGAGGAAGAGCTCGTCGGCCCCTTGGCCCGTGACGACCGTCGGATGGGAGGTGCGGTCGACCGCGAGGGCGAAGGCGACCGCGATCGCGAGGGTCCCGCGGGAACGGGGCTCCCGGGCCACCCGCACCGCCGAGGCGGCCCGCGCGATCGCCGCATCATCGATCGCATGGAGCCGGGCCACCCGACCGAGCCGGCGGGCCGCCTCGGCCGCCTGGAATAGGTCCGGGCTGCCCGGCCGCCCGATCGCCACCAGCTCGAGATCCGGCCGTCCGCGGAGCTCGTGGGCGAGAAGGGAGGAATCGACCCCGCCCGAGAAGAGCAGCGAGAGCGGTTCCGGACAGGAGCGGAGGGGAGCCATCGCCCGGTCGAAGGCGGCGTCGAGCGATGCGAAGCGGGCCGGGAGGGTCGGGTCCATCCACCCGTCCAGCGTTCGGGCGGGCATCTCCTTGCCGATCCCCGGGAGGGAGGTCTTCCCGAGGGACGGGGCACCAATGGCGCCGGCCCGTGGGCGCCACAATCCCTAAGGCCGCCGGCGGTTGGCCCGGCCGTGCCCCCCTCCCTCCGCCCGGCGCTCTTCGTCGACCGCGACGGGACCCTCATGCCGGATCTCCACTACTTGGGAGACGCCGACCGGGTCGAGGTCTACCGCGGGGTCGCCGAGGCGCTCGCCTTGGCCCACGCCCATGGGCTCGACATCGTCTGCGTCACCAACCAGTCGGGTGTCGAGCGCGGCCTTTACACTCCGGACCAGGTCGACCGGGTCCATCGGGCCCTCGCCGAGCGCATCGCGGCGGCCGGCGGCGTGCTGGACGCCGTGTACTACTGCCCCCACCTTCCCGAGACCGGATGCCGCTGCCGCAAGCCGGGGACCCTGCTGTTCGAACGGGCCCGCGACGAGCGCGGGATCGACCTGCGGCGGAGCGCGATCGTGGGGGATCGGTGGCTCGACGTCGCCGCCGGCCATCGCCTCGGCATGCTCACCGCGACGGTGCCCCCGATCGGCCATCGGGCCGAGATCCTCGCCGAGATCGCCGAGCACGGGGAATCCCCCGAGATCCTCGCGGACACGTTCCGGGCGGCGGTCTTCCGCATCCTCGCGCGAGGCTGACGGCGGCGCCCCCCCTTCGGGGACCTAGAGCGGCCGGGCGAGGAACCGGACGGCCTCGTGGACCGCCGCGGCGATCCCCGGGATCACATTGAGGCCGAGGTGCGCGAGGACCAGGATCCCGGCGATCACGACAACAATCGAGACCATCCAGGCGGTCAGGGCGCCCATCGGTCCGTCACTCCGGGGACCGAATACATAAGGAGGGGCCTCCTCCGGCATGGCGGCGGCCGCCGCGACGGTTAGTTTGATAGCCCCCGCGGGATACGGCCCCTCGCTGCCCTGGTAGTCTAGTGGTCTAGGATCTAGGTCTGTCGAGCCTGGGACTCGGGTTCGAAGGTGTCCGGGGACCTCCCCCGGACCCGGAACTCCCGACCAGGGCGCTCCCCGGCCGCCGGTGAACCCCGAGGG
>JAVYSA010000004.1:0-46411 GCA_038729445.1 Thermoplasmata archaeon | reverse complement strand
GGGCCCTGTCGTGGGGATGGCGCCGTCCCGCCCTCCCGAGCGGACCCCCACCTTGGGTGACGCGGTTGGCGAGGCCCTGAGGGAGGCCCAGGAGCGTCGGCTCCTCCAGATCGTCCGCACCGAGCCGGTCCCGCGCCACCTCGCCATCATCATGGACGGGAACCGCCGCTTCGCCTCCGCGCACGACCTTCTCATCCCCGAGGGCCACGATCGTGGCAAGCAGAAGCTCGAGGACCTCCTCGACTGGTGCCTCGAGATCCGGATCCGGTGCCTGACGGTCTACGGCCTGTCGACAGAGAACTTGGACCGCGATCCGGCCGAGGTCGCCGCCCTGATGGACCTGTTCGAGCGGGCGTTCCGCGAGGCGGCCGTCGACGAGCGGGTCCACCGCCATCGGATCCGGGTCCGCGCGATCGGCCGGCTCGAGCTCCTGCCGGAGCGGGTCCGGGCGGCGATCGGCGAGGCGGAAGCCGCGACGCGGGGGTACGAGGACTACGTCTTCAACATCGCCATCGCCTACGGGGGAAGGGACGAGATCGTCCGGGCGATCCGGGCGCTCGCCGCCGAGGTGCAGGCGGGACGTCTCCAGCCCGAGCAGATCGACGGGGCGGCCGTCGCCGCCCACCTGTACACCAGCGGCCTGCCCGATCCGGACCT
Source organism: Thermoplasmata archaeon (assembly GCA_038729445.1). Taxonomy (GTDB): domain Archaea; phylum Thermoplasmatota; class Thermoplasmata; order Lutacidiplasmatales; family UBA184; genus Lutacidiplasma. The sequence continues at coordinate 45,754 of JAVYSA010000004.1, read as the reverse complement.
CATCCTGCGCACCAGCGGCGAGGAGCGCGTGTCGAACTTCCTTCTCTGGCAGTCGGCCTACAGCGAGCTCTACTTCTCGGACGTGCTCTGGCCGGGGCTCACCCGGCTCGAGTTCCTCCGGGCGATCCGCGCCTACCAGATGCGGCGCCGCCGGTTCGGCCGCTGACCGCGCGGGCCGGCCCGGCTCACTCCCTGGGCATCGGCCAGAATTCGTGGCCGTCCGGGTCGAGGAACGTGCAGTACCATCCCCCCTCCATCTTCTTCGGGGGGTGAGAGAACCGCACGCCCCGACGCTCCAGGGATCGGTACGCCTTCTCCACGTCCCCGTCGACCTCGAAGAGGATGCCCGTGGTGCCGCGCTCGGGCCGGGCCATCGGGTCGAACTTCCGCGCGGCGCACAGGTGCAGCCGGATCCCGCGCCTCCGGTCGCCGACCGTCACCCAGTGCCCCTTCCGATCCACCACGGACAGGCCGAGCTTCTGGCGGTACCACCGGGTCGCCGGGACCCGGTCGGAGACGACGACGGCCACGCCGGACGGCACGAGCCGCGGGGGCATGCGGAGAGAATCCCCCACCGCTCCCTAACGGCTGTCGGGAGGCCCTACCAGATCTCGACCCGGGCGTCGTCCGGCCGGCGCATCGGGGAGCCCTGAGGAATGCCGAACGCCTCCCAGAACGGAGGGAAGTTCGCGAGGGGCCCGATCACCCGGAACCGACCGGGGGAGTGAGGATCCACCGTGAGGAGCCGACGGGCCTCCTCCTCCCGGACGTTCATCCGCCAGATCTGGGCATACGCGAGGAAGAAGCGCTGCTCGGGGGTGAACCCGTGGATGGGCTCCCGCGGCGTCCGCCCGTCCCGGAGCCGCCGGGTCAGGGCCTCGAACGCGATGCTCACACCCCCGAGGTCGGCGATGTTCTCGCCAGCGGTCAGCGCCCCCTGGATCTTCAGGCCCGGGAGCGGCTCGTACTGCGAGAACTGGTCGATGATCCGCCGGGCACGGCGCTGGAACTCCCGGTCGTCCTCGGCGGTCCACCAGTCCCGGAGGTTCCCCTCGGCGTCGTACTTCCGCCCCTGGTCGTCGAACCCGTGCGTGATCTCGTGGCCGATCACGACGCCGATTCCGCCGTAGTTGAGGGCGTCGTCGGCCCCGGCGTCGAAGAAGGGGGGCTGGAGGATCCCTGCCGGGAAGACGATCTGGTTCATCGAGGGGTGGAAGTAGGCGTTCACGGTCGGAGGGGTCATCTCCCATTCCTCCCGGTCGACCGGAAGGCCGACCCGGCGGAGGTTCCGCCGGGCCTCGAACGACCGGGCCCGGAGCACGTTGCCCCAATGGTCGTTCGCCGCGACGCGCAGGCCCGCGTAGGTGCGGAACCGCCGGGGATGGCCGATCTTGCTGCGGAAGCGGGCGAGCTTCGCGAGGGCCGCGGCCCGCGTGGCCCCGGTCATCCACGGGACGGTGGAGAGGCGGTCCCGCATCACCGACGTGAGGTCCTCCACGAGCTCCTCGACCTTCCGCCGCGCCGTGGAGGGGAAGTGCTCCCGCACGTAGAGCCGGCCCAGTGCCTCGCCGAGAAGGGAGTCGACCATCATCGTCGCCCGCCGCCAGTCCGGTTCGGGCTTCCGCTGCCCGAGGATGGCGCGATGGAAGAACCGGAAGTTCTCCCGGTCGGTCGCGCGGTCGAGATGGGGCGCCGCGGAGTGGAGGAGGTGCCAGGCGAGGTACCGGCGCCAGTCCTCCACCGGCACCGACGTCAGGAGGCGGTCGACCGCATCGAAGAACTCCGGCTGGCCGACCACCAGCCACGGGCTCCGACGGGGCCCCAACCGGCGCAGGTAGGCTCGGATCGCAAGGTGCGGATAGCGCCGGTCGGCCTCCTCGATCGGGAACCGGTGGTAGTTCTTCTCCGGATCCCTGAGGTCCGTGCGGGATCGCCCGGCCCGCGCGAGCTCGGTCTCGATCCGGAGAATCGACCGCGCCGCGGCACGGGCGGTGGATCGGCCGACGCCGGCCCGCGGCAGCATGCGGCCGATGTGGGAGACGAACTGGCGGCGGAGGGGAGCGAAGCGTTCCTCGAGGTAGTATTCCCGATCCGGCAGGGAGAGGCCTCCCTGGTAGAGGTAGAACGCGTAGGTCGAGCTGTCCCTCTGGTCCGGCGCCACGAACCACTCGAACAGCGGCGCGGTGCCTGTCCGGTGGGCGTCGGCCGTGGCGAGGATGACCTCCGGAACCGAGCGGAGGCCGCGGATCCGTGCCAGGTCGCCCCGGAGGGGGGCCGCCTTCCGTCGGTCCCGCCGTGCCCGGTCCATCGCCGCCCGGTAGAACGCACCGACCAGGGCCCGGGACCGGTCCGGGATGTCGGCGGGCCGGGGGAGCGGAGGCCGGCGGGGAGGATCGGTCCCCGCCGCGCGCCCGAGGATCTCGCGCAGAACCCACGCATTGTACTCGGCGAGCTCGTGGAACGCCGACCAGCGGGCCTTGTCCGCCGGTACCGGGTGGGTGTCGATCCACCCTCCGGTGGCGTAGCGATAGAAGTCCTCCGACGGGGAGACCGACCGGTCAAGGTACTCCTCGGAAAACCGGGGAGAGGCCGGCGGACGGTCCTTCGCCGTCGCCCCCCGGGAGCCGTCTCGGGCGCGGCCGCCGCTGGAAGGGGCCTCCTGGGGGCTCAGGGAACACCACCCTGCCGGCCACAGGGACCCGGAAGAAAGCCTTGCTGCCCCGCTCGCTGCAGCCGTGCCCGCCGTGCCAATGGTTGAAATACCCGACCGGGCATATGTCAAACGTCAGACAAAGCCCGGGCCTTTGTCGGACGCCCATGACCGAGACGTCGGAACGCGTGACCGTGCGGATCCCGCAGGAGCTCATGGAGAAGCTGCGGCGGATCCAGCTCGCGGCCGGGACGGGGACGATCTCGGACACCATCCGTGAGGGGCTCGAGCGGTACGTCGAGATGCACCTTCCTCCGTCGAACGTCCGCAAGGTCGTGGTCGAGCTCTCCCGTCAGGACAACAGCCGTCTGGAGGAACTGGTCCGCGACGGCGCCTCGATCTCGGTGGACGACGCGGTGCGCTGGGCGGTCCGCGACTACATCCGCCAGCGGATCGAATCCGCACAGGCCTCCCGTGCCCACCGGACGGCGGCGGCGGAGGCGGTTCCGGCGGCCGGGGATCCGGCCGGCGACGCCGGGCGCCGATGACCGGTTTGGAAGGGAAGGCCGAGCCCTGGGAATCCCTCGGGCATCCCGCGTCGTTCGCGGTCCTCGGGCTCGGGGGAGCGGGCTCCGACGCCCTCCGAGACCTCCGCGCGCTGGGGATCCCGTCGCTTCGCGCGATCGCCGTGAACACCGATGCCGCGCACCTCGAGCACACCCCGGTCGACCGCCGGGTGCTCATCGGCCGGCGCCAGTTCCGTGGCCGGGGCTCCGGCGGCGACCGCACGGCGGTCACCCGGGCCCTGGAGGAGAGCCGGGAGGAGCTCCTCCGCGCGGTCGGCGACAGCGAGGTCGTCTTCCTGCTCGGTGCGCTCGGGGGGGGGACGGGCAGCGCCCTCCTTCCGTTCTTGGCGCGGGAGCTCCGGGACCGGGGCGCCTTCCCGATCCCGATCGGGTTCCTGCCGTTCGAGATCGAGATCGCCACCAACCCGGTCCGCCGGCACGCCGTCGCGGAGGCGCTGCGTGATCTCGAGGGGCTCGGGGGCCTCACGCTCCTCCTCTCCAACGAGAAGCTCCGGCGGTTCGGGGCGCTGCCAGTTCACCGCGCGCTCTCGGTGCGGAACGTCTTCCTGCACGACCTCATCGCGAGCCTGGTCGACATGGTCGAGAATCCCTCGCAGCTCAACGTCGATCTGGCCACCGTCCGGCGGCATCTGGACGGCGCCGGGCCCGCGACCCTCATCCGGGGGGAGGTGCATGTCGCCGAGGCGGAGGCGCTGCTTCCTCAGGCGATCCGCGACAGCCTGCTCGACTTCGAGCTCGGGCCGAGGACCCGGGCACTCCTCCACGTCGAGGGGGGTTCGAACCTCACGCTGGAGGCGTTCGACCGGCTCCTCCGCAGCGCCCGGCGCCACCTCGCCGATCCCGAGGAGCTCGTCCTCGGGACCCGGATCGTCCCCGAGGACCGGGAGCTCGTCCGCCTCACCGGCATGGTCTCGGGGATCCGGATCGGATCGATCCGCCGGCTCCTCGAGGCCGGGACGGTCAGGGAACCCCGGGCGGCCCCTCCGGCCCGGTGACCGCGGGGGCGCGCTCGGCGCACCGGTCCACGAGGAACTGCACCACGTCGACGACTTGGCTCGCCCGGAGGGAACGGGAGCCCAGCGCGAGGGACCGCACCCCCGAGGCCCTCAGGACCTCCTGCTCGGCCGGCGTCGGGTCATACGGATCGGAGAGAAGGAAGGTCTCCGGAGGAGGGAGAGGGAGACCGTCCGGCGCGCGGGGGCCGTCCTCCGTCAGCCAGACCGCCTTGTCGGTGGCGGCGTATCGCGCCAGCTCCTCCAAGGGATCCGCCGGACCCACGACGATCCCCCGGTGGGCCTCGAAGTCCCGGGGGTGCCCGACGGCCGCGACCAGCGCGTTCTTCAGCAGCGCCGCCGTCGATCGCTCGTCCGGATTGAGGTAGCGGACCCGGTCCCCCCGGACGACGATGCGACGGCCCTGGAGGACGGCGCCGGCGTCCCCCCCGAGGAGGAGGACGACCTCGGTGTCCCGGCGCAGGTCGTTCGAGACGGTCAGGGCCGTGGAGACGACCCGGGCGACCTCGTCCATGCGCCCGGCGCCTCCGGCGAGATCGTTCAGCGTGAACGCCCCGTCCCGCGGGACACGATGGACGAGAAGCACGAAGCGCCGCACGATCCTCGGTCCGTCCGCCCGGCCCGCAAGGGATGCCGCCGGCCCGTGTCAGCGGGAGGGGCGGCGCCGGTCGGCGTCGGGCAGGTCGACCGGTCCGTCGTCCCCCTCGGAGGAGGTCCGGCGCTCCAGCCAGATGTCGTCTCCCAGCTCGTGGTAGACCGCATGCGCGGGGAGGCCCGTGCCCGTCTCTCCCGGCGGGAGCCGGATCGCCGCCGCGTGGGTGGTGCGGCTCGAGTAGACGACCTCCTTCTCGCCCGCCTCGGCCATGGCACGGGTCTCCTCCTCGGCCAGCTCCAGGATCCTCTCGCGCCGGATCATCCAGTAGTGGATCCGCCACTCCCGGCCGTCGTAGAGGGTCGTCTCGTCCCTCTCCGTCTCCAGGATGCCCCGATCCTCGAGCATGTAGAAGGTGTCCCGGTCGTCCGGCTCCAGCACGTTGTCGATGATCCGCTCGTTGAAGCCGAAGAAGTTGAGGACATGGGCCGCCACCGTCCGGGCATCCTCCGGGCGCATGCCGTCGTGCCCGATCGAGCGGCGGATCGCCTTCGCCAGGGAGTCGTGGTCGACCGGGGTCGATGCCCATCCGCCGGGCGGCTCGCCGCCGGCACCCGCGCCCTCCGCGCCGGCGGACGAGAGGGGAGACGGGCCCTCGGACACCCGCCCCGGCCGCTCCGTCGGATCGGCCGGGCCGCGCGATGCCGTCACGAGCGCGAATATCCCGGCGTGATGTTAAAACGCTTTGGACGGACCGGGGGAAGGGCCGGCCGGGCCGGCCCGACCGGGGCCGCATCGCGCCTCCCGTTCACGCCCGGGCCCCCGTTCGGGCCGACCGCGCGAGGGCGGCGATCCCGGACGGCCACTCGTCCCCCTCGATCGCGCCCTCCATCTCCTGGAGGGCGCCAAGCGCACGGGTGCTCGGAAGGACTGCCTTCGCCACGTAGAGGTGGGCCATGCCGCCGATCGAAGGCCCCGTCCACTCGGTTCCCGAGGACTCCGCGGCCCGGTAGGCGTAGTACTCCGGCGCCGGGAGGAACCAGAGGACCTGGTCGTCGGTCCGGCGGCCTCCCCGAGGTCCCGCGACATGGACCTCCAGCGAGAGGTGCTCCAGGAGCGCGCTGGGGACCGAGAAGAGCCGGCGGTCCCCCGGCCGGGCGTTCGCCAGGAAACGGTCCCGCACCTGCTCCAGCGCCAGCGCCTCCTTGGCGAGGTGGCTCGCGACGACCCGGGCGATCCCGGGACCCCGCGCAAGGAACGAGATCGAACCCGTCCGGTCCACTCCTGACTGGGGCGTCGGGGCCCGGTACCGCAGCAACGCCGCGGCGTCGTCGGGAAGCTGCATCGTCAGCCACGTCGGATGGACCGAGCGGAGGGCAACGTACTCCACACGGTTCACAACCATCCCACACCTATAAGGAGCCTTAGGTCCGGCGGTCGATGTGGCGCGCGAGACGTGCGATCACCGGGGCGAGCCGCCGCGCCTCCGCCCCGTCGACCGCCGCGTCGGCACGGGCACGCACCTCGGGATCACCGGCACGGAAGGCGACCCCCGCGCCCACCACCCGGAAGACGAGCGCGTCCGATGCCGAATCGCCGACGTGGATGGTCCGGGGCAGGTCGGCTCCGATCCGCCGCGCGAGGCGCCGCACTTGGCCGATCTTGTCGGCCCGGACCGGCGGCGATGCCGGCAGAACGCCCGCGACCGGGTCGGGACCGGGGGCTCCCTCGAAGTCCTCGAATCCGAAGCGCCGGGCGTACCACCGGCAGACGTACGGCGGGTTGTGGGTGAGCAGAGCGACCCGGAACCCGAGGGACTTGAGATGGGCGAGGAGCGGGCGGATGCCGCGCACCTTCGGGGTCGAGCCGAGCACCGCCTCGAGCTCCTGGAGGGTCCGGCCCCGGGCCAGCGACAGGAGGTTGCCGAGGTGCTCGTCCTCCCCGATCTCTCCCGCACGGAATCGGCTCTCGGTCTCCCTGTACTCCTCCGTTCGGCCGAACGCCTCGGCCACCCGGGCCCAGCCATGGCCGATCGTCAGGGTGCCGTCGATGTCGAAGGTGACGAGCACGGGAGGCCGGCCGGGACCGGCCCGGCCGCTAGGGGGCGCCGCGGGCACGGCCGAGCAGGATCCCCCCGATCCACAGGCAGAGCAAGGCCACGGCGGCGAGGGGGAGTGGGACCGCCACCGGGGCCGTCGGCAGGAACAGCGAGAACGCCGCGATCCCCACGAACGTCACGATGATGCCGAGGGCGATCAGCTGCCTCCGGCCCAGGGGGCGGTGCGGCCTTCGGCCCTCCCGGGCGGCCCGCGTCTCCATGCGTACGGCGGGCAGGACCCCGGCGCTCCCTGATAACCTTCGCACCTCGACGCCCCACCGCCCCCGCGCGGGCTATACGGGCCGACGCCGTCACGTCGCGGATGGGCGGAGGCCGCTCCCGGGGAGCATCCCGTCGTCCCCCCCCGGGACCCGAGGAGCGCGTCGACCGGCGAACACGGGCGCTCGAGGAGCCCCTCGAGATCCGCCGGCTGGCCGGCGCCTACCCGCGCTTCGAGGTCCGCAACCCGATCCGTAGGACCCGCTACGTCGTGCGGCTCCCCCGGTTCCCGGACCGGATGGCGGCGACCTGCGAGTGCCCGGACTTCGCGCGTCGGGGACTGGGGACTTGCAAGCACATCGAGGCCGCGGTCCGGGAGCTCCTTGCGGCCCCGGGAGCCGAGACCGCCCCCGAGGCATCGACCCCGCGCGGTGGCGCACCCCAAGTGGGACCGTCCCCGGGGGAACGGATCTCGGCCCGGACGCTCTGGCATCGGATCGACCGGCGCCGGCGCGAGGCCGGATCGCTCGCCGGCCCTCCGGCCGTGCGCCTCCGCCGGCCGGGCGACACGCTGATCGAGGACCTGCCGGAGGAGGAGGCGGCTGTCTTTCCGGGGGCCGGGCCGCCGGCGGGCGCCGGCGGCGAAGGGACGGGGTCCCTGGCGGTGGAGGGTCGCCGGACGGGGCCGGGCGCCTAACCGGACATTCCCGGGGCGCCCTTGAGCGCCTTGATCTTGTAGTACTCGGGGTCGACCACGACCTCGCCGTTGACGCCCATCGTCTCGATCGTCTTGAGCGCCACGCCGCTCTGCGCCTTGGCCCGCTGCCAGTCGGGGATCGGGATCGAGAACTTCTGCTCGACCTCGGTCCGGTAGATCGGGCCCGAGTTGTACGAGCAGAACGGGATGATCCGCCCGTCCGGCACGGAGTAGTGGATGTCGCAGCGCATCAGGCGCTGGATGTCGTAGTCGTAGGCGTCCTGGAAGTGCATGTTGCCGATGTAGAGCGTGCGCCAGGTGAACTTGGCGACGGCTTCCTTGTTCCCCTCCGTGAAGATCGAGGCGATGACCCTCACGCAGTTCTTCTCGTCGAGGCCCTCCGGCGCCTTCGAGAAATCGAAGAACTTGGCGACGTCGTGGAGCAGGCGCGCGCCGGCGACCGCCGTGCGGACCCGCGCGAAGCGGGCATCGCGGTAGCGGTCGATCATCCCCTCGACGCTCTCGAAGAAGCCGTCGACGTCCATGAACCGGGGCAGCGGCGTGATCTTCTGGCCGTCCTTCGAGATGAACGCGAAGGTGGCGCAGCCGCAGCCGGGGTGCGTCGTCAGCGTCATCTTCTCCTCGCCGTGGATGATCGAGACGAGCTCCGAGATCGGCGCGACCGACGGGACCGGGAAGAAGTCCGACTTCTCGAACGGCCCGTCCGTGCAGAGGATCCGGACGAGGTCGGACTGGGTGAACCGCATCTGGAAGCGGTCCTTGTCGGGGATCCGCGCGGTCAGGGCGACCGGCTGGAAGTTGACGCCACGGACGACGTCCAGGTTGTCGATCGCGAACTTGACCGTCGGCCAGATCTCCTTCTCGTTGAACCCACCGACCAGGGTCGGCACCAGGACGACGCTCAGCGGCTTGTCCGGCTTGCCTTGGGCGAGCTCCGCGGCGCTCGTGTGGGTCTCGCGGGCCGCTTGGATTGCCTTCTGCTTGACCTTGAGGAGCGGGACTCCGCGCACCTTGCGGTAGATCTCGTCGTCCAGCCCGTCGAACTGCAGGTAGAGCGTGTGCAGGCCGGCCTCCCGCGCCTTCTGGGCGAAGCCGGGCTCGTTGGCGAAGCGGATCCCGTTCGTCGCCACCTGGATCTGGCGGAAGTTGAGGTCCCGGGCCATGCTGACCGCGTCCAAGAAGAGCGGGCTGAGGGTCGGTTCACCGCCCGAGAACTGGACGGCGACCGCGCCGACCGGCTTCTGCTCCCGGAGGGTCTTGAGCATGAAGTAGATCTGCTCGCGGGTCGGTTCGTAGACGTAGCCGGCGGCGTTCGCGTTCGCGAAGCAGACCGGGCACTTGAGGTTGCACCGGTTCGTCAGGTCCATCAGGGCGAGGCCGGTGTGGGACTTGTGGTGCGAGCACATCCCGCAGGTCGTCGGGCAGCCGCGGAACTTGTCGTAGTAGGGGTTCTCGTAGCCGACCCCGTCATGGGCGTAGACCTCCATCCGAAGGTAGAAGTCGACATCGTTGCTGATGATGTCCCAGAAGTACCCGTGCGTGCGGCAGGTCTTCTCCATGATGACCCGGCCGTCCTTCTCCCGAACGACGGCAGGAATGACCTTGATGCACTCGGGGCAGACGGACGCCGTCTTCCGCGGGAGGCCCCGCGGCGCCTGGAACTCCTTCATCACTCGCGCCGGCATGTTCTCGGTCCTCTTCTGCGCCCTCGGGGTCCCGAGGGCCTGGGGGGACCACCGAGCCGACCCTACATAATCCCGCTGTCGTGATGGCTGCGACAGACCGGGCCCCCCGTGACGGAGTTTCGCATGGCTCGCGTCGCGACAACCGGTGCACCGGCGCCCGACAGGGGGGACGGGATCCGCGGGCTCCCGTCCCCCGTTGGAGCCGCCGTCCGGGCGGGCTTCGGGTCGCCCGGCACCGCTATGCGGAGGCGTGCCTCCCGCCCGGGGAGGAATCGAATGCCCCGAGATCGTACCCGCCGACGCGCATCCCGGCGCCTGCCCCGAGCGTCCCGCCGGTCGCCGAACGCGGCCGCAAGCGGCGCCCGCGCGCAACGGCGCCGGTTCGTGGGAAGGGACCCGTCGCCCGTCCTCGACCGGTACCCTCCGAAGGATGCCCCATCGTTCCCGGCCCCTCCTCCGCCGGCCGCCCCCCCGGCACCCTCCCTGTCGGGGACCTCTCCGGCCGCCCCGGCGCCCTCGCCTCCTCCGCCGGCCCCCCTCATCCGTCTGGAGGCCCCGTTCGATGTCGATGCGTTCTCCGAACAGCTCGGCGAGAACACCATCGAGGTGAAGGTCCCCCGCGAGGATCTCGCCGAGGTGCTGCGCCGGATCACGGACTTCATGGGATTCGGGGTCTACGTCTACCGCTTCACCGTGCGGCCCGAGCCGGCCGAGCAGCTGCGGCGGTTCGTCGTGCGCCTCGAGCGCGTCGACTACGCCCCGGCGGCCGGAGACTGGACCCCCTTCCAGGAGAAGGGGCGGTCGGAGTCCCCGTTCGGCCCGGACCGGGAGCGCTGACCCCCGCGCCAGCCGCTAAGTACCGCGGGAACCCTGCGGCCCGGGGGAGACGACGATGGCCGACGACGGACCGAGCGAGTCCGCGCGATGGGAGGTGGAGCTCCACCGGCTGCGGGAGGAGCTCGGCGCGATGCGGGCCGAGCAGAAGGAGCTCGCCCGCACCGTCGCCCAGCTGGTCCAGACGTTCCAGGCGCTCGCCGCCCAGATGGGGCTCATGACCGAGCCCTACGGGAAGCGATCCGGCGCGACGTCCGCCGACCGGGACCTTCCCGGATTCGCCTGACCGGGCGGCGGCTCGGCTCTCGAGACGGGCCACGGGACCGCCTTGCGCCCGTAGCGCCACTCCCCTTCCATCGGATAGAGGCGCCGCAGGACCGTGGCGACGCGGTCCCCGATCGTGATCGGGCGGCCCGCCGGCTCGTCGGTCGTGGCGAACGTCGCCCGCACTCCCTCGGCAAGCTCGACCAGGACGACCCCGTACCCGCCGGTCTCCGCGGCGATCGGGTCGAACTCGGTCGGCTGGCCGCCCCGGTGGACGCGGGTTGCGGCCAGGACGACGCCGCCGGATCGGGGAAGGCGCTGCGGGTGCAGCTCCGCCGACGTCGCCCCGCACGACCGGCAACGGCCGCGGGCCGGGAACGAGAGCCGACCGCACCGCCCGCACCGCTCGGCCAGGAGCCCCCACCGGCTCGGCAGGGTCTCCCGGTAGCGATCCCACGGGATGTACGCTCCCTCGGAGACGGCCGTGCGGACCGACCCGTCGAGCCGGTCCCGCACCGACGGGTCGACCGACCCGGCCGGCGGAGGCAACGGGGGGACGAGACGCCGAAGGTCCGCCTCGGAGCGCGGTCCGGGCCCCTCCGCGGCGACGATCGTGCTCACCACGGCTCCGTCCGCGGCATGGACCCCCGCCGGCTCCCCGGAGGGGTCCCCGTCCGCCCCGGGGAGGACGCTCAGGACGATCCCCAGGGGCGGGGAGGAGGGAGAGGTGCCGGGCAGGGTTCCCGCGACCACCCGGGGGGGTCCGGCGAGGGCCCGCTCGATGGCGTCGCTCCACGCCCCGGTCGGATCCGGATGCACCTCGACCGGGACCGGGGCGATCGCGCGGAGGCCCTCCGGGGCGATCGCCGGCGCCGGGCCGAGGAGGTCGACGGGGAGGGCCGGATCCTCCGATCCTGCGGGGAACCGGTCGAAGCTCGTCTCCCACGCGGCGACGAGGAGCGTGAACGGGTCCTCGTCCGGGCCGAAGGCCCGCTGGTCGCCGGAGCGGTACGACGGCGCCCGGGCGGTGAGCGCGAGGCGGAGGCCCGCGGTCATCCGCGCTCCACGAGCGTCACCGTCGCGCTCGCGCCCGAGCCTCCCACGTTGTGCGCCAGGGCCCGCTCCGCGCCCGGGACCTGACGGTTCCCGGCGGCGGCGCGCAGCTGGAGGAAGAGCTCGTAGAGCTGGCTGACGCCCGTGGTCCCGATCGGATGGCCCTTCGCCTTCAGGCCCCCGTCGGGGTTCACGGGCCGCTCCCCTCCCGGCCCGGTCGCCCCGGAGAGCGTCAGGTCGATCGCCCCCCCGCCCCGCGGGGCGATGCCGAGATCCTCCAGGGCGAGCAGCTCCGCGATCGTGAAGCAGTCGTGGACCTCGAGAACATCGACCGACTCGGGCCCCCAACCGGCGTCGGCGTATGCTGCGGCCGCGGCCCGCCGGGTTGCCGGGAACTCGAGCAGGGTCGGCCGCTCCTGCACGGCGAGGACGTCGGAGGCGGCGCCGATGCCGCCGATCCACACCGGAGTGTCCGTGCACCGCCGCGCGATCGAGGCGTCGGCGAGGACGAGCGCGGCCGCGCCGTCGGTGACCGGGCAGCAGTCGAACAGGCGGAGCGGGTCCGCGACCGGGGGCGCCGCCTCGACCTCCTCGGCGCGGACCGCCTTGCGGAGGTGGGCCTTCGGGTTCCTCGCCCCGTTGGCATGGTTCTTGACGGCGACCGCCGTCAGGGCCTCCCGGGTCCGGGGCCGCTCATGGGCGTAGCGAGAGGCGATCATCCCGTAGACCCCCGCGAACGTCAGGCCCGCCGACCGTTCCCACTCCGTGTCGCCCGAGACCCCGAGCCAGTAGCGGCGGCGGGCGCTCGGCGTGTCGGTCATCTTCTCGACCCCCGCGACGAGCGCGACCCGCACGCGCCCGGAGCGGATCGCCTGGGCCGCCGCCCGGATCGCGTACCCTCCCGAGGCGCAGGCGTTCTCGATCCGGGTCACCGGCACCCCCACCATCCCCGCGGACTCCGCGAGGACCGCGGAGGCGTTGCCGATCTGCCAGCCGCCGAAGCCGAGCGTAGCGAGGAACGCCTCGTCGACCGCGGCCCCTCTGGGCAGCCCGCGGTCGATCCCGGCCAGGGCCTCCCGTGCCGCCTCCGCAAGGAGGGCCCTCGGCCCCTCCGTGAGGGCCCCGAACCGGGTGTGTCCGGCGCCCACGATCGCGACCCCGGGCTCCATCGGTGACCGACGGGGCCAAGCACGAGGCGCTATAAGGACCGGCTCGGCTGCCGTGCCGATGGACGAGGCCACGCCCCTCGTGGTCGGGATCTCGGGCTCCAGCGGGGCGCCGATCGCGCTGGCCGCGCTCCGGGCCCTCAAGGAGGCCCGGGTTCCGGTCTCCCTCGTCATCTCGCGGGCCGGCGCGCGGGTCCTCCGTGAGGAGGCGGCGATCGCCCCCGACGAGGTCGCGGCCCTCGCGGACACCTGCTACGACGACGAGGACATCGCGGCGCCGATCGCGAGCGGCTCGCGGCCGACCCGGGGGATGGCGATCGTCCCGTGCTCGTCGAACACGCTCGCGAAGGTCGCCCTCGGCCTGGGCGACACCCTGCTCACCCGCGCCGCCCACGTCCACCTCAAGGAGCGGCGGCGGCTCGTCCTCGTCCCGCGCGAGACCCCCCTCTCCCCGATCCAGGTCGAGCACATGGCCCGCCTGAGCCGGCTCGGGGTCGTCCTCCTGGAGGCCTCGCCCCCGTACTACCTCGGCTTCCGGACGATCGACCAGGCGACGGACTTCCTCGCCGGAAAGCTCCTCGACCAGTTCGGCGTCCCCCACCGGCTCTACCGCGGGTGGCGGGCCGGGGAGACCGGGCGACCGTGACCCCGTCCCCCGCGCCGGAGCCGACCACCCGGTTCCCGATCCCCTGGGTCGGGACCGCCTGCCTGCTCGCCGTCCTCATCGTCCTGACGCCGGTGCTGCTCACGGGGGGCGCCGGGGGCGGGACCCTCCTCACCCAGGCGAACGTGACGATCGACCACCCTCCGGGGACCGGGAACACCACGGTCCTCGTCTCTGCCGTCGGGGCCGTCCGCTACGCGGCGATCGACATCGGATGGAATTGGAGCTACCCGCCGGGCGCACCGGCATCGGCGCTTCGCTGGGACCACTGGTCGAACCTGACCGATGCGCTCGGAGCCTATGCCTCGGTCCCCCACGGCAACATCGCGATCAACGTCACGGTCGAGTATGCGACCCCCGGCGCCCGCGCGGTCTACTACTTCGGGATCCTCGGTGTCGCCTACAGCGTGGCCCAGGGGAGCGTCCAGCTCTACGCGCTCTCCCCCGGCATCGCGGTCCCCTCCGCCCCGATCCTTGTCTCCTCGCCCACGCTGCCGATCCTGATCCCGCTCGCGTACCTCGGCGGGGGGAGGGGATCCGCGTGAAGGCCTCCCGCCCCTTCCTGATCTTCTGGATCGGGGTGGTCGTCGTCCTGTTCGCGGTCGAGATCGCCGAGGTCACCCGCTGGTTCACCCTGCCGATCGACTCCGTCATCGGGAACCCGATCGCCTTCGTCTTCGCGCTGACCTTCACCACGATCCTCGCATTGGTCGGGGCCCTCTTCGCGGGCCTGTACATCTCCCAGCGGTGGCTGACGAGCCGGGACTTCACGCCGTTCGAGATCGAGATGCTCCGCATGCGCGAGGACATCGCCGCGCTCCGCCGCGCGATCGAGGACCGGGAGCGCGACCGGTCCCCTCCCCGGCCGCCGGGGGGGGGACCATGAGGATCCCGGTTGTCGACAACGGCGGGCAGTGGACCCACCGGGAGTGGCGGGTCCTCCGGGATCTCGGCGTCGAGACCGAGATCGTCCCCAACACGATGCCGCTCGAGCGGATGCGCGCCGACGGCGTCGTCCTCTCCGGCGGTGCCCTGAGCCTCGAGGGAGGGGAGACGACGCTCGGGGCGGTGGAGGGCTGGATCGACTCCGCCCGGGTCCCGGTCCTCGGGATCTGCGTCGGCCACCAGTTCCTCGCGCGGCATTTCGGCGGGCGGGTCGCCCGGGGCGCCCCCGAGTTCGGCCGGATCGAGGTCGTCATCGACGAGCCGTCCCACCCGCTCTTCGCCGGCCTGCCGAGCCCCTTCCGGGCCTGGTCGAGCCACAACGACCACGTGGTCGCCCTCCCGCCCGGATGGCTCCGCCTCGCGCACTCCCCGGCGTGCCCCGTGCAGGCGATGGCGCACCCCGACCGGCCGATCTGGGGGGTCCAGTTCCATCCGGAGGTCGAGCCGACCGACCACGGCGTCGAGCTGTTCCGCCGCTTCCTCGCGCTGGTCGAGCGCCGCGCGACGCCCCCGGGCGGCGATAAGTAAGACCGCCCGCTCCGCTGGGCCGATGCGGCTGCGCCACGCCTCGGGAATCCGGGAGAAGGACCTCGCCGAGCGCGCCCGGACGCTCCGCGACTCCGTGGCGCCGCTCCTGCCGAAGCTGTCGGAGTCATGCCCGCCGGAGCGGTTCGACCGGCTGCGCCGGGACCTCGAGGAGGTACGGGAGAACCGGGACGACGAACGGCGCCTCGAGCGGATGAGCCGTTGGGGGGAGCCGCTCGTGCGCGCGTATGCCGGCCTCCTCCGATTCCATCTCGCCCCCGAGATGCCGTCGCTCCTGACGCTGACCCTGCCGGAGGGGGAGATCTCCTTCGCCCCCCTCGGGCGGGCGACCCCCGAGGCGGAGATCGCCGTCCAGCACTTCGAGAACCCGCACCGTCTCCTGCTCGGCTACCTCGACTGGGCGCGCAAGGGGTTCCACTTCTTCGCCGGGCCGACCCAGCTCTGGTGCACGGGCAAGGACCCGACGCCCCCGCCGGAGTTCGTCGCCGACCGGGTCGCCTCGCTCCCGTACCGCCTCCTCGAGGACCCGACGAGCGGCATCGGCCGATGCAGCCATCTCGCGGCCGGCGAGGCACGGCCGTACCTCGAGGTCGCCTGGCCGGCGGCCGGGCGGACGTTCCGCGTCTGCCGCCGGTGCGCCCGCGACGACCGGCACCTCGGCGAGGCGATCCGGGCCGGCACCGCCGGGCCGGACCCGGAGGGAGAGTTCCCGATCGCGATCCGGGCGAACGTCGACTGCCGCGGCGGGGAGGAGTGCGTCCACGCGGGCCTTCCGGAGGCGAGCCGCGGTCTCCGTCGCGAGTACGACCGCGGGCGCCTGAAGGACGGGCCGGCGATCGCGGCGTACCTGGAGGAGATCCGGCCCCGGCTGGAAGGGACCCGGCGCCCGACCTACGTCGCGGGAGGCGTCTGCTTCGGCGCCGACCGCGCGGCATTCCTCGAGGCGCTGCGCCCGAGCGAGGTCGAGCGGCGCGCACTGGAGGCGGCGCTCGCCGAGCAGGAGGGACTCTTCTCGGTCGACGAGCCCTCCGCGAGCCGGGCGCTCGAACGGCTGTGGGCCGACCACGCCGAGGCGATCGTCCGCTCGATCGTGCGGGATCCGGAGGAGGCACGCCGCTACTTCACCGAGGGACGCCGCACGCCGGGCCGCGTCGCGGAGCTCCTGAAGCGGGCCCAACGGCGCTCGGAGGAACGGGAGACCCTGGGGGCCCTCCCCCGCTACGCACGCCTCAACCGGGAGGCCGCCTACGTCGACGCCGTCGCCCGCGCCTACCGGGTCCAAGGGCCGACCGGCGCGGAGCGGGCCGCCATCCACGCGCTCCCCCCCGAGGGGCGGGAGCGGGGGCTCGCCTTCGGGCTCCTGCTCGCCCTCGGCCGCGCGGCCTCCCACACCTGGCAGTTCTCCGACTCGGAACGGGAGTTCGGCCGCTCGCTCGAACCGGCGGCGCGGGAGCTCTTCCGGGTCCCCGCCGAGCGCTACCACGAGGCGCTCGACCGGCTGCTGCACGACGCCGGCGTCCCCGACTGGGGCCAGCGCGCGCCGGACTAGCCCCGGCCGGATCGCGTCGGAGGGACACGCCGCCACCGGGCGAGCGACTCCTCCTCCTCGAAGTGGAGCGTCGGGGCCGGCACGACCAGCGCGTGCATCGGGGGGCCGAAGTCCCCCCGCTCGAGATCCGCCCGCGGGCCGACCCATGCCGCGGCGTCCGGTCGACCGACCCGGGCGACGACCGCGACCTCCCGATCGAGCGGGAGGGAGGCGCCGGCCGGATCCCGCTCGCGCAGGATCGTCAGCGCCCGGTCCGCGGTCAGGAAGCGCCCGGCCGACGGGTCGAGGTCAAGCAGGACGAGCGTGTGGAGCCCCGCCGCAGCGTTCGAGCGCAGGGCGTCGAGGAAGGAGGTCGGCGCGAAGCCGGGCTGGGGGAACGGGATCGAGACCGTGCGCCCGAAGCGGTACGGGATGAGGCCGAGGAACCCTGGTGCCGCGGTCAGGATGCTCGCGTGCGGCAGGTAACCGACCGCGTGGCCGCCCCGCTCCGCCGCGAGCCGGAGCGCGAGGTGGGTGGTCGCGCCGAACGGATCCCCGGGGGAGAGGAAGACCACCCGGTCCCCCCGGGCGAGCGAGGCGAGGATCGTCGACTCCCCCTCGACCTCGGACCGATCGAGCCGCTCGATCGTCCGCCCGACCTCCTCGGCGAGCCGCGCGAGCCCACCGGGGGCCCAGACGGCCGTGTACTCCTCCGCCACGACCCGATCCGCCGTGCGGAGCAGCTCGATCGCGCGGCGCCCCAGGTCCCGTTCGTCGCCGAGGCCGAGCCCGACGAACCAGAGCTCCCCGGCCCCCATGCGTCGCGCCCTCCCGCTACCGC
Source organism: Thermoplasmata archaeon (assembly GCA_038729445.1). GTDB lineage: Archaea > Thermoplasmatota > Thermoplasmata > Lutacidiplasmatales > UBA184 > Lutacidiplasma. Next base: position 28,351 of record JAVYSA010000004.1, on the reverse strand, counting down.
CGCAGGGCGAGGACCGGGCAGGGGGCCTCCCGGAAGAGCTCCTCGAGGAACGGGCGGGTCAGGACCGGGGGACCGGACCGGTCGGAGGTCTCCTCGCCGACCACGAGGAAGCCGTAGCGGGCCTGCGCCGCGCTGCGCAGGAGGAGCTGGGCGAGGTGCCGTCGGCGCGGCAGGAGCGCCCCCGCCGCGAACGGCCGACGGGGTTCGGGAGGATCCGGCGGGCGCCGGCCGTTTTCGGCGGAGGAGACCGGGCCCAGCGGCACCACCGGGATCCCCCCCATGCGGAGCGCGAGCTGGTCGGCGAGCTGCATCGTCCGGGGCGAGGTCGGGCCCCGCAGCGAGGGGACGAGGATCCGGCCCACCTTCGGGTTCGCGAGCGCGAGCCGGTTCAGGATGAGCACGTCCGTCCGGGCGTGGTGGAGCAGCCCGCTCACCGTGTGCCCGACGAACGGGTTGCGGCTGCGGCGGTCGCCCCCGAGGCCGACCACGATCCCGTCGATCCCGTGCGCCTCGGCGCTCTCCAGGATCTCGCCGGGGACGTCGACGCTCGCACGGACCTCGGGCTCGACCCGGACGTCGAGCACGGCCGCGACCTCGTGGGCCGGCACCACGAGGTTGACGCTGGCCCGCCACTCCCGGGTGACCTGCGGCATCGTGGTCGTCGGGATGATGTGCAGCATCCGGATCTCGCCGTCGGCGTCCAGGAGCTTCGCGGCGAACCGGATCATCGGTTCGACCTCGGCGGGGGTCTTGACGGGGACGAGGAGATGGCGGTACATCGCTCGCCGGATGGCCTCACCCGCCCGCCGGTAGGGAGAAGGAGGAGAGCACGGCGGCGTCGAGCGACGGGACGTCGATCACCGCCACGCCGAAGAGCCCCCCGAACGGCGCCTCGATCGCCGCATTCACGAGGGCGGTCAGGCGCGCCACGACCGCGTCGTACGGCAGGCCGGTCAGGGTGTGGATCGCCGCGGCGACCCGGGGGACCTGGATGAGGACCCCGGCCGGCACGAGGAACGGGTCCAGGCTCGAGCCGGAGGGCGTGACGAGATCGAGGGGAAGGCTCTGGTTCAGCGAGAGGTTCCAGTCCGCCCTCAGGTAGGCGATCGTCTCGTTGAGCCACGTGAGCAGCGCCGGATCGCTCGGACCGTAGAAGTCGGCATAGCCGGCGGTCGTGTTGTAATCGGTCAGGGAGACGCGGTCCCAGAACAGGTAGGGAAGGCTCGTGTTCTCCCCGACAAGGCGGGAGCCGTAGACCGTGCCGTTGGGGGCGTAGAGGAGGGAGCCGTTGGCCCCCGACGGGTTCAGGACCTCTGCGAGGGCGGTCACCGCCCAGGGGTAGGCGACACCGAGGATGAGGATTCCGACCAGCACCAAGACCCCGGCGGCCCGGAGGTGCCGGCGGAGCCCCGGGGCGCCGCGCCCCGACGCGGGCGGCGAGGGGACGGCCGGACCCGGCGCGGCCGGACGCCGATCGGAGGCCGACACGGCACTACCCCCCTCCCAGCGGGAGCGCATGGGCGATCGCCGCGGCGGCGGCGGTCACCCACGGCGTCGTCGCGAGCCATGCGAACGCCACGTAGAGGAGTTTGATCCCGACAAACGCGCTCACGAGCCCCCCGACGCCGTAGAGGAGGAGGTTCCGGCGCAGCAGGTCGATCGCCGAGCTCGGCCGGAACCGGACGCCGAAGAGGGCGAGAGGAATCAAAAGCGGGATCACGAGCGCGTTGAACGCGAGGGTCGCCAGGACGGCGAGGTTCGGGTCGGTCAGGCCGAGCAGGTTGAGCGGGGCGATCCCCGCGATCGCCGCCCCCGATGCGGTCAGGAAGATCGCCGGGAGGACCGCGAAGTACTTGGCGACGTCGTTGGTGATCGTGAAGGTCGTGAGGGCCCCCCGGGTGATGAGCAGCTGCTTGCCGATCGAGACGATCTCGATGAGCTTGGTCGGATCGTTGTCGAGGTCGACCATGTTGCCCGCCTCCTTCGCCGCGCTGGTGCCGCTGTTCATCGCGAGGCCGACGTCGGCCTTGGCGAGCGCCGGCGCGTCGTTCGAGCCGTCCCCGCTCATCGCGACCAGGTGCCCCAGGGCCTTCTCGCGCTCGATGATCGTCAGCTTGGTCTCCGGCTTCGCCTCGGCGATGAACTCGTCGACCCCGCTCTCGCGGGCGATCGCGCCCGCGGTGATCCGGTTGTCCCCGGTGCACATGATCGTGCGGATCCCCATCGTCTTGAGCTCGCGGATCCGGTCCCGGATCCCCGGCTTGATGATGTCCTTGAGGACGACCAGGCCGACGGCCCGGCGGTCGACCGCGATCACGAGCGGCGTCATCCCCTCCCGGGCGACCTCCCGGGCGCGCTCGCGCAGCTCCGGAGGAAGCGTCGCGCCGTACTTCTCCATCGCATCGAGCGATCCCTTGTAGTACTCCGACCCGCCGGCGATGGCGATCCCGCTCATCCGCCGCTCGGCCGTGAAGGGAAGGGGGGTGTAGCGACCCGGCTCGAGCCGCGGCGCCGTGCCGCCCCGCCGGGCCGCGAGGCGGAGGATCGAGCGGCCCTCGGGCGTGTCGTCGCGGCTGGAGGAGAGCAGCGCGGCCGTGAGCAGGTCGGTGGTCGAGACCCCCGGCGCCTCGATGAACTGCGTGGCGAGACGGTTGCCCACGGTGATGGTGCCGGTCTTGTCGAGGATGAGCACGTCAAGATCCCCGGCCGCCTCCACCGCGGTGCCGGACTTGGCGATCACGTTCGCCTGGGCGACCCGGTTGATCCCCGAGATGCCGATCGCCGGCAGCAGCGCGCCGATCGTCGTCGGCATGAGGGCGACGAAGAGGGCGAGCATCGTGGCGATGCGGATCGTGACGACGCCCGTGAGCCCTGCGAAGTCCGTGAACGTGACGATCACCACGAGCAGGGCCAGGGTCAGGGAGGCGAGCAGGACCCCGAGGGCAACCTCGTTGGGGGTCCGCTCCCGTCCGGCCCCCTCGACGAGGGCGATCAGCCGGTCCAGGAAGGAGTGCCCGGGCTCCGCCGAGATCCGGACGACGACCTGTCCCTCGAGGACGCGGGTCCCGCCGAGGACGCTGGTCCGGTCGCCGCCGCTCTCCCGGACCTGGGCCTGGGACTCTCCCGTCATCATCGACTCGTCGATGAGCGCCGCGCCCTCGACGACGTCTCCGTCGAGTGGGATCGTCTCGCCCGTGCCGACCACGACGCGATCGCCGACCCGCAGGGACTCCGCCGGAACCCGGGCCGGCCGCCCCTCCGGGCCGAGCCGCTGCGCCGTGAGGCCGCTGCGCAGGCCCCGCAGGCTCTCGGCCTGGGCCCGCCCCCGGGCCTCCGCGATCGCCTCCGACAGATGCGCGAACCAGAGCGTCAGGAACAGGATGACGGTCAGGTCGAAGTAGTAGACCGGATCGTAGGTCGGGAGCAGGTCGGGGAAGGCCTCCGGATAGACCGTCACGACGGCCAAGAAGACGAAGAAGACCCAGACGACGAACATCACCGGCTGGCGGATCTCCCGCCGGGGATCGAAGCCGGCGAGGGAGGCCGAGAGGATCCTCCGCCAGGAGGCGGGATGCCGGGCCCGGCCGCCGGCCGCCGGTGTCGCCGCGGCCCGCAGCGCGCTGATCTCCGGAGGCTCCTCGGTCACGCCCGATCACCACCCTCCCTGTGCCAGGGGCCCGAGCGCCAGCACCGGAAGGAACAGGAGGCCCGAGACGACGATCACGATGAGCGTGAGGTAGATCGTGAACGTCGCCGAGGAGGTCCGCAGCGTGCCGACGGAGGCGGGGATCGGCTCCTGGCGGGCGAACAGCGATCCGATCGCGAGCATCGCGACCATCGGCACCAGACGGCCCACCAGCATGACCACGCCACCGAGGACGTTGAAGAACGGCGTGGCATCCGCGATCGGGCCCATCGCGCTGCCGTTGTTGGCGGCCTCGCTCGTGAACTCGTAGAGGAGGATCGTGAACTGGTGGGCATCCACCGGAACCGGCCCTCCCGGAGCGCCGACCGCCGGGCCGGCGAGGCCCGCGAGGTAGGCCCCCAGCACCGGCAGGAGGACCAGCGCGGGATGGAGGATCAGGGTCGCCGCGGACCACTTCATCTGGTCCTTGCCGACCTTCTTGCCGAGGTACTCGGGGGTCCGCCCGACCATGAGCCCTGCCAGGAAGACCCCGACCAGCGCGAAGACGAGCAGGGTGCCGAACCCCGTCCCGACGCCCCCGGGGGTCGACTGCGTGAACATCCCGAAGACGAGGACCATCTGGGATCCGGCCGGCAGGGACCCGAGGAGCATGTTCGACGCGCCGGTGTTCGTGTAGACCGAGACGACCTGGAAGAGGGAGGCCTCGCCGGCGGAGAACTGGCTCTGCTGGCCGATCGGATAGCCGTTCGCGCCGGGATCGATCCCGGCGACTCCGGCGAGGGCGGGGTTGCCCATGTACTGGAAGTAGAGGAAGAGGCCCAGCGCCAGGAGGAGGACGATCAGGATCGTGGCGAGGTACGGATACGCCTCGCTCGGGCGCCGGACCATCCGTCCGAACAGGAACGGGATGCTGAAGGGAAGGAGGAGCATGAAGCCCGTCTGGACCAGGCTCGAGGCGGCCGACGGGTTCGCGAGGGTGTTCGCCGCGTTCGCCGCGTACCATCCCCCGCCGTTCGTGCCCAACAGTTCGATCGAGGTCCACGAGGCGACCGGGCCGAGGTAGATCCTCTGCGGGATCCCCCCGAGGCCGTGGCCCAGGACCGAGCTGGTGAACGTCTCCGGAAGGTCGAGCGCGACGAGGACGAGCGCACCGAGAAGGGCGGCGGGCAAGAGGAAGCGGGTGACCGATCGCACGAGATCGGCGTAGAAGTTGCCCAGGGTCCCGTCGCGGGAGGTGAATCCCCGGATGAAGGCCACGACCACCGCGAGCCCGGTCCCCGCGGAGAGGAACAGCGCGACCTGCAGGGAGAGGACCGCGGCGCCCAGGCTGAGCTGCGCCTCGTTCGTGAAGTGGGTGAAGTCGGTGTTCGTCGCGAACGAGGCGGCGGTGTGGAAGGCGAGGTCCCAGGAAAACCCCGGGAGGCCCGCCGGATTCCACGGGAGGTCCGCCTGGAGCGTGAGGACGATCCAGATCCAGGCCACCAGGAGGGTCACCGTGAGGACGAGCGCGCCGGCGTACTCCTGCCAACGCATCGAGCGGCGCGGGTCGACGCCCATCAGGCGGTAGAGGGCCGACTCGATCGGGTTCCAGAACCGGTCTCCCGGCGCCGGTCGGTTCGCGAAGACCCGCGCGAGGTACGCCCCCACGAAGGGCGCCGCGGCCAGGACCAGCAGCAGGAGCAGCGCGAGGTCCGCGAAGCTGGAGAGCCCGGGCATGGCCTCGGTTCAGAACCGCTGCGGCCGGACCAGGTAGTAGAGCAGGTAGCCCGCCAGCCCCGCGGCGAGCACCGTGAACAGGACGAACCCGAGGTGGGCGGCGAGCGCCTGCAGAAGGTCCACCGCGTCTCCTCCGCCCGCCGACGAACCCATCCCGATTTAAGCGGGAGGATGGACGGGCCCGCGCGAAGGGGTTATCCGCCGGTCTCCGCGCCACCCGCCTTCCCCCGGGCGTGTGTCCGACCTCGGGGCGGAGGGTCGGGAGGCGTTCCCGGGGCCCGGCGGGCCGCGGCCGACATCCTCCGGACGATCCGACGCATCGCGTGCTCGCGTCGGACCTCGGCGGCCTGGTACTGCACCTCCCGGGTGGACCGGGTCAGCAGGACGACAACCCGTCCCAGGGAGCTGCGCCCCGTGCGCCCGCGCCGCTGGATCGCCCGGATCTCGCTCGGGACGGACTCGTAGAAGACGACCAGGTCGACATCCGGCACGTCCAGCCCCTCCTCCGCGACGCTGCTGGCGACCAGGATCGGGAAGGTCCCGCTGCGGAAGGCGGCCAGCATCCGGCCCTGCTCGGCCTGGCTCATCCCTTGGTCCTCGGGGTCCCGTGTCGCCTGACCGACGAACCGCCCGACCGCGTGCCCGCGGGACTCGAGCAGGCTCTGGATCCCCTGGATCGTGTCCCGGTACTGGGCGAAGACGAGGATCCGCGGAGGGCGGTCGGCCGGGGCGTCGGCGATCGTCTCCTCGACGATCCGCAGGAGCGCCCCGAGCTTCGGGTGCGAGAGCGTCCGCGCCTCCGCGACGTACCGTCCGGCGGCGGCGCGGGCCGCGGCCACGGCGGGAAGGGCCAGGAACGCGGCGTCCCCGCGGGAAGGCTTCTCCTTCCCCGCGACCCGGTCGAGGTACGCGAGGAACGGGGCGACTCCCTGCGTCTCGAGCCGCTCGAGCGCATGGAACAGGTGCAGGAGGAGGAGCTGGAACCGCAGCGGGGTGAACTTGCGCGTCATCGGCCCCGGACGGGCGAAGATCTCCCCGCGGAGCGCCACCAGGTCCTTCACCGTCAGGGATCGGATCGGCTTCGTCCGGAGGTACCCCATCCGCTGCAACCGCCGGGCGATCTCGTGCGCCGCGCCCTCCAGGCTGTCGCGCATCGTCGCGATCTCGGGAGGAAGGTCGACCCATTCGAGGTCGACGCCGACGGGCTGGACATACTCCCGGACCCCCGGGTCCTCCCGTGTCCGGGCCTCGACGCGGGGAAAGCCGAACACGGAGAGGACCTCCTCGATCCGTTCGTCCTTGCCTCCCGGCGAGGCGGTCAGGCCGAGCAGGTGCGCCCCCGGCCGGCGCTCGGCGCGGAACCTCTCGGCGATCGGCACATAGGCGTACTTCCCGACCGCATGGTGGGCCTCGTCGAAGATCACGAGGTCGACCCCCGTCAGGTCGTAGCGCCCGGCCGTGAGGTCGTTGACGACGATCTCGGGGGTCGCGAAGATGAGGTCGCTCGTCTCCCAGGCCCCCTCCCGGACCGGCCGCCGGACGGACCCGGTGAAGCGGGCGTGGCGGAACCCGTCGATCCACCGGCCGAAGGAGTCGGAGTGCTGCTGGACGAGCGGGCGGGTCGGCGCGAGGAAGAGCACGCGGCCGTCCCCCCGCCGGAGGACCTCGGCGGCGATCAGCGCCGCGATCACCGTCTTGCCGAGCCCGGTCGGCAGCACGACCACGAGATCCTCCGCGAGGCCGATCCGGGCGAGATCGATCTGGAACGGCCACGCCCGCAGCGCCCCTGGGCGGAGCAGGGGATGCGCGATCGTCCCATCCTGCACGCGCCAGACCTCCGGAAACCCGTCCGGGTGCGGGCGGGCCGGTCGGGCCGGAGGGGGCGCCGGCCCGTCCCCGCCCTCCCCGAACTCCTCCAGCCGGCGCTGGCCGGAGGGGGACCGCACCTCCCCCCGCGGGGACCCGCCCGGGCGGCTCATCGGCCGGGGGGCCCGAGGCGCTCCCGGCCCCCCACGTACGGTCGCAGGGCCGCGGGGATTTCGACCGACCCGTCATCCCGCTGGTACTGCTCGACGATGGCGGCAAGGGCCCGGGAGGTCGCGATCGCGGTCGAATTGAGGGTGTGCGGCACCCGCTTGCCGGACCGGCCCGCCCGGCCGAGCCGGATGCCGAGCCGGCGGGCCTGGTAGTCCGTGCAGTTCGAACAGCTCACGACCTCGCGGTAGGCCTGCTGCTTGGCGAACCACGCCTCGATGTCGTACTTCTTCGCCGCGACGGTCCCGAGGTCACCCGTGCAGACGTTGACCACCCGGTACGGGATCCCGAGGCGGCGGAAGATCTCCTCCGCGTTCTGGCGCAGCTCCTCGTGGATCCGGGGAGAGTCCTCCGGCCGGCAGTAGACGAACTGCTCGACCTTCTGGAACTGGTGGACCCGGAAGATCCCCTTCTGATCGACGCCATGCCCGCCGATCTCCTTGCGGAAGCACGGGCTCACCCCCGCGAGACGGATCGGGAGTTCGTCCTCGTCCAGGATCTCCCCCATCCGCAGAGTCGCGAGCGGGTGCTCGCTCGTGGCGATGAGGTAGAGATCCTCGCCGGCGATCGGATACATCACCTTCTCGAAGTCGGCGAGGTCGGTCACGCCCTCGTACGGCTCCCTCCGGAGGAGGATCGGAGGGGCGACCGCCACGAACCCGCGCTCCACGAGAAGGTCGAGGGCGAACCGCTGCAGGGCAAGGTCCACGAGCGCCGCGTCCCCCTTGAGGTAGTAGAACCCGGCCCCGGAACAGCGTCGGGCCCGATCGAACTCCGCGAGACCGAGCGCCTCCAATAGGTCCCCGTGGGATCGCCGCGGCCGGTCCGACCGGTCGGGCTCGCCCCAGGTCGAGACGACGACGTTGTCCCGGTCGTCCCGGCCGACCGGCACGCTCGGATCGATCAGGTTCGGCAGGCGCCGCAGCGCGCGATCCCTCGCCGTTCGGAGCTCTTCCTCGCGCCGCGCGAGCTCCTCCAGGCGGCCCGGAAGCTCCCGTGCCTCCGTCTCGAGCGCCACAGCGGGGGCCCCCCGGCGTCGTGCCTCCGCGATCGATCGGCTGAGTTCGTTCCGGCGCTGGCGCAGCGCATCGGCGCTTCGGCGCGCCTCGCGCCATCCCTCGTCCAACCGACGGACCTCCTCGGCCAGCGCGACGTACGACGGGTCCTGGCGACGGGCGAGGTTGCCGAGGACCTCCTGCGGGCTCTCCCGCAGGAGCTCGATGTCGATCATCGGACGAGGGCACCGGACCGACCCCGGGATAGTAAGCCTTTGGAGCCGAGGAGCGACCGGTCCGGCGGGACCCACGAAAGCCTAAGTATTCGTGGGGGGAGACCGGCCGGATGGAGGCGACCGTGAGCGAGCAGTGGGGCCTGTTCATCGGTGGCCGCTGGACCGAACTCTCCCGGGCCCAGCGGTTCGAGACGCGCAATCCGGCGACCGGAGAGCCGATCGGTTCGTTCGTGAAGGCGACCCCCGAGGACGTGCGCTCCGCCATCGCGGCGGCCGAGAAGGCGTTCCCGTCATGGAAGGCCACCCCGGCTCCCCACCGCGGCGAGATCCTGCTGCGCGCGGCCCGCTACCTCCGCGAGCACAAGGAGGAGATCGGCCGGATCGTCACCCGAGAGATGGGCAAGGTGATCGCCGAGGGACGCGGCGACGTCCAGGAGGCGATCGACTTCGTCGAGTACATGGCCGGCGAGGGCCGTCGCCTCGCCGGGGAGACGGTTCCGAGCGAACTCCGGTCGAAGTTCTGCATGACGATCCGCCAGCCGAAGGGGGTCGTCGCCTGCATCACCCCGTGGAACTTCCCGACCGCGATCCCGAACTGGAAGATCGCCGCAGCGCTCGTCTCGGGCAACACGGTGGTCTTCAAGCCCGCCTCGAACACGGCCCGCTGCGCGGTCGAGGTCGTCCGCGCCTACGAGGCCGCCGGCCTTCCCCCCGGCGTCCTCAACCTGGTCACCGGCGCCGGAGGCACGGTCGGGCAGGAGCTGATCACCCACCCCTCGGTCCGCACCGTCTCCTTCACCGGGGGGGTCGACACGGGCCGCGAGGTCTACGTCCGCGGGGCCCAGGGCCTGAAGATGGTCCACCTCGAGCTCGGCGGCAAGAACCCGGTCATCCTGATGGACGACGCGGATCTCGATCTCGCCTTGGACGGTGTCCTCTTCGGCGCCTTCGGGACGGCCGGGCAGCGGTGTACGGCGACGAGCCGGCTCATCCTCCACGAGGCGATCTACGACCGCTTCCTCGAGATGCTCGTCCACCGGCTCGAGTCGTTCCGCATCGGCGACCCGCTCGATCCGTCGACCGACATGGGTCCGGTCGCGTCGGCCGACCAGGAGCAGAAGATCCTCTCCTACATCGAGATCGGCAAGAAGGAGGCGACCTTGCGCTACGGCGGGACGAAGCTCACCGGCGGGCCCTACGATCGGGGCCATTTCCTCCAGCCGACGATCTTCGAGACCCGGCACGGGACCCGCATCAGCACGGAGGAGATCTTCGGACCGGTCCTCTCGGTGCTCAAGGCAAGGGACTACGACGAGGCGGTCCGGATCGCCAACGACGTCCCCTACGGGCTGTCGAGCTCCATCTACACGCGCGACGTCAACCGCTCCTTCCGGGCGATGCAGGACCTCGAGGCCGGCATCACCTACGTCAACGCGCCGACCATCGGGGCGGAGGTGCAGCTCCCCTTCGGCGGCATCAAGAACACCGGCAACGGCGGCCGCGAGGCGGGCAGCGTCGCCATCGACGAATTCACCGAGATCAAGACCGTCTTCGTCGACTTCTCCTCGCGGCTCCAGAAGGCCCAGATCGACGTCGATTCGTCCCGATGAGCCCCTTCCGCGGGTCCGACGAGATCCTCGACCGGGAGATCGAGACGCTCGAGGGGATCGCCCGCCGGCGCCTGCGGCGCTACGCCCGGGACCTCCGGGAGCTCGACCGGGACCTGGACGAGCTCAAGCGGGAGCGGGCCCGCCGCCGGGCCCGGGCCGCCCCTCCCGAGCCGGCCTCGGAGGCCGTGGAGTCCACGGCGGAACCCTGAGGGGGCCCGCGACCCCGGACCGACCAGGCTCCCTTCGGACCGAACCCGGCCGCGCCCCTCCCCGCGACGCGGGATCACCGGAGGTCCGGGAATCCCCCGGGAGCGCCGTTCGGAGGCTCCCGCGCTACGCGCGTCCGCCGAACCGGCTCGGGTTGTCGAAGTTCGTCAGCAGCATCTGGCCCCGGCCCCTCGGTCGGGCGATCGGGGCCAAGAGCGGGTCCTCCTCGAGGAAGGGGATCGTCTCCTGGATCGGGACGTCGACGACGATCTCCCGGCTACGGCCCCCCCGTCCCCGGGAGACGATCGTGGCCCGGATGAGGCCGAGCGTCTCGAGCTCGACCAGGTGGTTGGAGATGCTGCGGGTGTGGAGCGGCTGCAGGCCGAGACGCTGGCAGAGCTTGCTGTACGCGGCATAGACGTCCCCCGTGAGGACCCCCTGGCGGTTCCGCTCGTAGAGCTGAAGGATGCCGAAGAGCAGCACCTTGCAGTGCGACGGGAGGGTCCGGCAGCAGTCCCCGATGATGTCCTGCTCGAGGCGGTTCTTCGCCTTGACGACGTGGTCGGTGGTGATCCGCTTCGCCCGGTCCCGCTCGGCCATCTCCGCCGCGAGACGGAGAAGGGCGATCGCCCGCCGCGCGTCCCCGTTCTCCAGCGCCGCGTACGCTGCGCAGCGCTCGATGACCCCGCCGTCGACGACGCCCTCCCGGAACGCCTCCTTCGCGCGCTCGCGCAGGATGTCCTGGAGCTGGACCGCGTCGTACGGCGGGAAGACGATCTTCTCCTCGTTGAGGCGGCTGCGGACCCGGCCGTCCAGGTGGCTCGTGAACTTGAGGTTGTTCGAGATCCCGAGCAGCGCGACCCGGGCGGCGTTCAGCTCGGCGTTGATCTGGCTGAGCGTGTAGAGGACCCCGTCCCCGCTGCGATCGACCAGACGGTCGATCTCGTCGAGGGCGAGGAGCAGGATGCCGCCCTGGGCGTCGAGGAGCCGGGTCATCGCCGACTGGACCCGATCGAGGGACCAGCCGGTCGGGATCCGGTCGATCTCGTCGCGGGCGAAGTGGTTGCCGATCGTCTGGAGCAGGCTGTAGGCGGTGTCGATGCTGCCGCAGTTGATGCGGATGATGTGGATCCGGTCGTCCGGCGCCGCCCGTCGGGCGATCTCCGAAAGGACCTGGGCCACGACCGCCGTCTTGCCCGTCCCGATCTTGCCATAGAGGAGGAGGTTCGAGGGCAAGTTCCCCCGCAAGGCGGGGGCGAGGATCTCCGCCACCTGCTGGATCTGATGCTCGCGGTGAGGAAGGCGGGCGGGGACGTACGACTCCCGAAGGACCTCCCGATTGCCGCGGAACAGATCGACCGACCGGTCGAAGGCCGAATCGAAGAGGCTGCTGGCAGGGTGCGCGGAGCCCGGCGGTGGCGCAGGAGGCAGGGCGGGCCCGCCGGGCGCAGGGCGCAGGCCGGTCGCAGCCCCCCCTGTCGCGGGGGCGCTGGCCGCGTTCCGGGCGGATTCGACCGTGTCGGAAGTCCCTCGCTCGTCCGTGGGCGGAGCCAACGTACTGCCTGCCCGGGGCCCGGGCCGCCATCCATCGCGATCGAGGCTTATCTATCTTGCCTTGGCGCGACGGGAGCGGACGCCCCGGCCCCCGCGGGTCCCGCGTCGGGTCAGCGGGGAACGGCCCCGGCCCCCGCCCTCCTCTGCGTCGAACCGAACCGATTTAGAGGGGCGCGGGGTCCTGCCTAACGATGACGGGCTCCGCGGCGGCCGCGCACCGGCCGATGGCGCCGAATCCGCCGCCCGCCCACCGGGGACGGTCGTCCGCAGCCCGGACGGCATGGATCCTCCTCGCCTCCGTTCTCTGCGGGGCCGGGCTCTTCCTCCTCTGGTCGTTCATCACGTTCTTCGTCTGGATCGACCTCATCGGCCTCCTCCTGGTGGGGCTGGGGTCGGTCGTCTTCTTCCTCACCCTGACCGGGCCCGACTCCGCCGATCCGGCGTGAAGCCGTGGCGACGGTGCCCGCACCCCGGCCGCTCGCGATCGTGAAGCTCGGAGGGAGCGTCCTGACCCGGAAGGGCGAGAGCGAACGCCTGCGGCCGAAGGTCCTTCATCGCCTCGCCGCGGAGGTTGCCGCGCTGGGGGATCGCCCGATGGTGCTCCTTCACGGTGCCGGATCGTTCGGGCATCCGGGCGCCTCCCGCTTCGGCCTGGCCCGGCCCCCCGCCACCTCGGCCGAGGAGCGTGCGCGGGTTCGGGGCGCCTCGATCGTCAGCGCCGAGGTCCGCCGGCTCCATCTGGCCGTCCTCCGCGCCCTCGTGGAGGCGGGCGGGAGGCCGTGGTCGGTCCCCCCGTCGGGGATCGCCCGTCAGAGCGAGGGACGTCTCGTTTCCCTCGACCCGGAGCCGTTCCGTGTCGCCCTCGCCGGGGGGTGGACTCCCGTCTCCTTCGGCGATGTCGTGCCGGATGCGGTGTGGGGCTCGTCGATCCTCTCCGCCGACACGATCGCCACCACCCTCGCGGTCGCGCTCCGTCCCCGACGGGTGATCTTCGTCACGGACGTGCCGGGGATCTACCGTCCCGGCGCCCCGGCCCCCGGCCGCCGGGAGATCGTGCGCGAGATCTCGCCCGAGATCCTGGCGTCGCTCTCCACCGGGACCGAGGGGAGGGACGTCACGGGAGGGATCCGGGGCAAGGCGGCCGCGATGTGCGCCATCGCCGGCGCCGGCGTGGACGCAGGCCTTATTAGTGGACTGTCGGATGGGGCACTCTCCCGCGCGTTGGAGGGCGCGCCGGTCGATGGGAGCTGGGCACGCGCCAAACCCGACGCGAGCGAACGCCGCGAAGGCCCCGCCTCCGCTTGATCTGAGCCACCGCAAGGCCGACCACGTCAAGGTCGTCCTGGGCGAGAAGGTCGAGGGCCGCTACCGCTACTGGAACGACATCCAGCTTGTCCACGACGCGCTGCCGGAGTTCGACTTCGAAGAGATCGACACCTCGGTGACGTTCCTCGGCAAGTCGCTGGCGGCCCCGCTCGTCATCACCGGCATGACCGGAGGGTTCCCCGATGCCGCCCGGATCAACGACAACCTCGCCGCCGCGGCCGCCGCGCTGCGGATCGGCATGGGCGTTGGCAGCGAGCGGGCAGCGATCCTCCAGGGCCAATTCCCCGAAAGCTACTCCTGCGTGGCACGCCACGCCATCCCGCTCAAGTTCGCCAACATCGGGGCCCCTCAGATCATCCCGCAGGGCACGGGGCAGCGGGTCGTCGGCCCCGACGAGGCCCGCCAAGCGATGGCGCTGATCGGCGCGGACACGCTGGCCATCCACCTCAACTTTCTCCAGGAGATGGTCCAGCCGGAGGGGGACCGGAGGGCCCGCGGGTGCCTCGACCGGATCGGGGAGCTCGCCCGCGAACTGCCGGTCCTGGTGAAGGAGACCGGCGCGGGGCTCTCCGGCGCCGTCGGGCGGCGGCTGGTCGACCGAGGGATCCGTGCGCTGGATGTCAGCGGGACCGGCGGAACGTCATTCGCCGCGGTGGAGCACTACCGGGCCCGCGAACGCGGCGCAGAACGGGAGGCCCGCCTCGGCCAAGTCTTCTGGGACTGGGGGATCCCCACCCCCGTCGCGGTGGTCGAGACGGCGCCGCTGGGGGTCCCCGTCATCGCGAGCGGCGGGGTCCGCAGCGGGCTCGACGTCGCCCGATCCCTGGCCCTCGGCGCGTGGGGGGCGGGAATCGCCGGCGGGGTCCTGCGCGCGGCGACCCTGGGACCGGAGGAAGCGCGCAGGGAGCTTGAGCAGGTCCTCTACGAGCTGCGGGTCGCCATGTTCCTGACGGGGGCCCGGACCGTGGAGGAGATGCGGCGGCGCCCGCACCGGATCCTCGGCGAGACGGCCGCGTGGCTTTCGGCCCGATGAGCGCGCCCCCGATCGCCCCCTCGACCCCCGATGAGATCCACCGGGAGAAGCTCTCCCGGCTGTCGCGCCGCCCGGGCGACCGCCTTCCCTCCAACGTCGAGTGGGTCTCCCGCCTTCCGCCCGAGGAGAGGGAGAGGTACCGCGGCGTGATCCTCCGCCGCCCGACCCGTACCCTCTCGGGAGTGGCCGTGGTCGCCGTCATGACGGCCCCGGCCGCCTGTCCCCACGGACGGTGCGTCTACTGCCCCGGCGGCCTCGAGACCGGAACCCCCCAGAGCTACACGGGCGAGGAGCCGTCGGCCCTGCGGGGGGCCCAGTTCCACTGGGATGCCGAGCGCATCACCCGCCACCGGATCGAGGCGCTCGAGGCCACCGGGCATCCGACCAGCAAGGTTGACGTGATCGTCATGGGAGGGACCTTCCCGTCCCGTCCTCCGTCCTACCAGCGGTCGGTCTTCCAAGGCATCTACGATGCCCTCAACGGCCGGCGAACGGGGGGACTCGAGGAGGCCCAGCGGGTCAACGAGACCTCGTCCCATCGGCTCGTCGGGCTGACGGTGGAGACCCGACCGGACTGGTGCGACGCCCGGGTCCTTCCCTTTCTGCTCGGCGCGGGGGTCACCCGCGTGGAGATCGGGGTCGAATGCCTCGAGCCCGAGGTCCTGGGCGCGATGGGACGGGCGCACGGCGTCAAGGAGGTGGTGCGGGCGACGCGTGAAGCCCGGGCCTCCGGTCTCAAGGTCTGCTACCACATGATGCTGGGGCTCCCCGGGATGGACCCGGGCCGGGACCTCGCCGGATTCCGCCGCCTCTTCGAGGATCCGGCCTACCGTCCGGACATGCTGAAGATCTACCCCACCCTCGTCGTCGGCGGGACCCCTCTGGCCGAACGGTTCGCGGATGGCTCGTACCGTCCGTACACGACGGACGAGGCGGCCGACCTCCTGGTCCGAATCAAGAAGCTCCTCCCTCCCTGGGTCCGGATCCAGAGGGTCCAGCGGGACATTCCGGCCCGCCTCATCGTATCGGGACCGCGGGCCGGCAACCTCCGGGAGATCGCGCTGCGGCGGCTCGAGGCCGAGGGGCTCCGATGCCCCTGCCTTCGCTGCCGCGAGGTCGGGCGGCGGGCGGTTCCGGACGGGGCTGAATTCCATCTCGTCGAGCGCGACTACGAGGTTCTCGGCGGCCGGGAGCGATTCCTCTCCTTCGAGGAGGAGGCCGGCGGCGCGGTCGCGGGGTACCTCCGCCTCAGCATGCCGGGCCCGGGCTCCACCGACCCGGCCGGGTCGGAGAGTCCCATCGTCCGGGAGCTCAAGGTCCTCGGGAGGGAGGTTCCGGTCGGGACCCCCGGCGATGCTCGGGGGGACAGTTTCCAGCACCGCGGGCTCGGGCGGGCGTTGATGGATCGGGCCGCCGTGATCTCCCGGGAGGAGGGCTACTCGCGCCTGCGCGTGATGAGTGCGGTCGGGACCCGGCCGTACTACGCGCGCCTCGGCTTTGCCCGCGACGGCCCATGGATGGCGCGCACCCTCGGCCCATGACCGACGGGAAGCGTGCGTCCTCGGAGCGGTGGTATATAAGGGAGGAAGGAATGCCGCCCGCGATGCATCCCCCACGCGCACCCGATCGACGCTTGGTTACGCTCGCGCCCCGCCATGCCCTCTTGGTCGCGCTCGCGGTCGCGGGCCTCATGGTCCTCTCGACCGCCGTTGCACCGTCGTTCTCGGGCCAGACGTTGCCCTCGTACGCGGTCGCAGCCCCCAACCCTTCTGCCCCGGCGCTGTCGGGCCCCGCGACCCCATCGCTCGCCGCGCCCCCCCATCCATCGATCGATCTGCCCTCGAACCTCGAGGTCCCCACGCTGACGGGATCCGGCACCGTTCCGCAGTCATGGGCCGGGCTCTCCATCCCCCCCGGGGCCATCGTCGGGAGCCAACTCCCCCCGGGTTGGGGGGGCGGTGGTTCGGGAGGGTCGAACGTTTCCTTCAACCCGAAGTACTGCACCGGAGTCTGGCCGGACAGCCAGAAATTCTATCTCAACTGGCTCTGCTACGGGCACGACGAACCCGGGGCCGACTTCTATTCTCCGATCGCCGGCAGCGGCGGCAACGTCACGTGGAACGTCACGCTCCCGATCGACCGGTCCCCCACTCTGAACCAGTCGGACCTCTACGTCGCGATCTGGTTCGGCATGACCCTGAGCGACCCCCATGCATGGATGAATGCCTGCTTCCTAGAGCTCCAGTTCTATCCCGATTCGAGCTGGTACGCCCCGGGTCCGGGCTACCCGGCGGCGACGGTGAATGGCCAATGGGTCGGCGAGGCCGTCGCCTGGCAGATCGACACAGTCACCGGAGCCGAGAACCCGTGCTTCATCTCCCCCCTGTACACGAACGGGACGTGGGGGCCAAACTTCTTCAACATGAGCCAAGGAGACCGGATCGAGGTCACCATGTCCGGATGGGCCCACGACCCTTACGGCGAGAACATCTCCATCGTGGACCTGACCAACGGGAACCGCTCGTTCGTCAACCTCTACAACCACACCGGCAAGTACGCCAACCTCTACTCTGCGCAGAACGAGTACATCTTGGGAACCCCCAACTACCCGCTCGACCCGGCGTACGTCACGAACTCGTTCGAGAACTCCCTTCCGTGGACGCCGGGAGGGGAGCTCCCGGTCGGGTTCGCCTTCGAGGTCGGACACGCGGCGAATCCCGACATCCCCGAAACGAACCCCTACGGGGGCTGCTCTCCCGGCATCCCCGACGGCTCCAACCCCTCCACCCCTTGTCCCAGCTACGATCCCGGCAGCTGGGTGAACGACACCCTTCAACCGTGGGAGATCGCCCCCCCGACGTTCTTCAACGCGACGGCCCACAGCAAGGCGACCCAGGTCGGATTCACCCAGGACCTCGGGGCTCTCGGGTTCGTCTCCAACGCCTCGGGCAGCGCGGTGACCACGGCCTGCATCGGCACGACACCGAGCGCCTGGTGCGACTACCCTTGGTACTCCTATTCCTGCTCGGAGGGCGCGTTCAACTTCGGGGCCACCGACTGGCCGGGGACCTCCTACGACTTCGGCAAGGCGCTCGAGTACTCCAACACGAGCCAAGAGAACGCGGCGTACCTCTCGTTCTACCCGCCCGAGAACTACTCGATCCCGACCTGCGGCGCGGCGAGCGACACCGTATCGGTGACCGGCGCGACCGGGGGGTCCGTCTTCTTCATCAACACGACCGTCGTCACCGGGACCCGGGCGTTCGCTGTCGGCCCCGGGAACTACTCGGTCTCCGCCCTGTCGGGCCCGGGATACGCCTTCCTGCGGTGGAGCACGACCGGCGCGATCGCCGTGACGGCGCCCACGAGCCCCTACACGAACGTGGAGGTCTCCGGCTCCGGGACCCTGCAGCCGGTCTTCGGATCGGCCGGCAACACGACGACGGTCACGTTCGATTCGTCCGGGGGAGCGGTCAGCGTGATGCCGGGCCTTTTGGTGAACCGGACCTCCGCCGGCTGGCACGTGACGAGCGGAAGCTCCGTGAACCTAGCCGCCGGAATCTACACGATCCTCGCTCTGCCCTCTCCCGGCGAGAACTTCTCGAGCTGGTCGGTCAACAGCACCCAGGCCCAGGTCGCCTCCCCCAACCTCCCGATGACATGGCTCATCGTCAATGGGGGAGGGAACCTGTCAGTCACGGTGACGGCCTCGATGCTGGCGACCTCCCTTTCGGCGGCGCTCACCGTCGAGACGTACATCGGGCAAGGCACGGTCAGCTTCAACGGCAACCCGGCGACCACAGGGGCGAGCTACACGGTGAGCTTGGGGGCGTACCGGATCACCGCAACTCCGGCCGCGGGCTACGCCTTCGCCGGCTGGGCGTACGGGGGATTCCTCAACAGCATCGATCTGGCCCAGACCCCCATGTACTTCGTCGTGCAGCAACAGCCCACCATCGGCGGGACACCCTACGCGGCGATCCTCGGCGCCGTCTTCACCCCGAAGGTCACCTTCCGTGTCGCCCCGAGTTCCGCTGACGGGGGGATCGCGTTGGCGAGCCAGGGGACGCTTCCGCTCCCCTCCGGCACGTCGCTGTATGTCGAGGCCGGCAAGTACATCGTCGCCGCCGCACCCGCCCACGGCGAGATGTTCGGATCCTGGTCGGTCTCCTCGACCTCCGCGCTGTGGGTCATTCAGCCGTCCTCCGCCATCAGCGTGATCGAAGTCAACGCCACCGGGACGTTGACCGCGAACTTCGTGACCGCGAGCCCAACCTCCACGGTCACCGTGGCGATCTCCCCGGCCGGTGCCGGCACGGTGCTTTTCAACTACACGCGCTACGCCGCGACCTCCTCGACGAGCATGGGCGCGGGATTCTACACCGGGTTCGAGCTCGCGAACCCGGGCTACACCTTCAGCGGCTGGTCGGTCCAGGGGGCGGTGGAGGCCTCCAACCTTGCCTCCGTCTTCTACGTCAACACCAGCCTGGCGAGCGGCACGCTGACGGCCACCTTCTCGGCCGTCAAGGTCCCCGTGACGTTCGTCGGGTACGGGACCGCCACGGTGGCGGGCACGTCGCTTTCGATCGGAACCTCGGCGAAACTCCTCGTCGGCACCTATCCGATCTCCCTGACCGTGCCGGGCAACGCCACCTTCCTCGGCTGGACCACCCAAGGAGATGTCGTGGTCGGTTCGCCATCGCAATCCTCGACCCAAGTGACCGTATCGGGCCCGGGGATCCTCTTCGCCCGGATCCAGCTCCCTCCCTTCTCGCCGGGACAGCTCACCCTCACCCCATCGCGATCGACCTTCGAGGCCGGCGAGACGATCATCGCTTCGGTCACCGGATACTCCGGCTCGGGTCCGTTCACCTTCGCGTGGACGCTTCCTTCCGGCTGTGCCGCGGCCAACACCCCCACGGTCCAGTGCACCCTCACGCGAGCGGGACCCGAGAGCGTGGGCGTCACCGTCTCGGATGTCGCCGGGGACTCCGCCACCCTTCCTTCGATCGACTTCACGGTCCTGCCCCACTTCGCCGCAGGACCGATCCAGATCTCCCCCGGAATTGACGTCACCCAAGGGGCCCACGTTGTCCTGAGGGTGAACGGGACCGGGGGTCAGGGACCCTACACGTTCCAGTTCTCCGGGGTCCCGGGATGCACCGGTACGGCGGCCGCGAACGGCAGCTTTGCCTGTACCCCCACCCAGGCAGGACGCTTCACCGTCCTGGCCCACGGGGTCGACGCGCTGGGAATCTCGGCGAACTCGACCCTGGCGATCCTGGTGAACCCGCCCTTGGCCGCGGTCTTCACGGCCTCGGCCCTGAACCTCACCGAGGGGACGACCGTCGTCTTCTCCGTGACCGTGAGTGGCGGAACATCGCCCTTCACCTACGCCTACACCGGGCTCCCCGCCGGGTGCACTCCGGGCAACACTCCGACGTTCTCCTGCGTGCCGACGGTGGCAGGATTGCTCTCGATCGGCGCGACGATCACCGACTCGGGTGGCGCACGGGCAGTCTATACCCTGCAGGTCCGGGTGAACCCGAAGCCGTCCATCGAGTCGTTCGTGGCGAGCCCGACGACGGTCTCCCAAGGGCAGACGATCCACCTCTCCGTGCTGGTCCTCGGGGGGACCGCCCCGTACACCTACACGTACACCGGCCTTCCGACCGACTGCTCGTCGGTGAACGCCTCCTCCTTGAACTGCACCAGCCGGAATCCGGGGACGTACACGGTGGTCGTAGTGGTCGTCGACGCGGATGGCCAGAGCACGACGGCGACCGCGCAGTTCACGGTCAGCGGGTCATCCTCCGGGACGTTGGGTGGTCTGACTACCCTCGAGTGGATCCTCATCGGTGTGGTGGTGGTGGTCGTGGCGGCCCTGGCCGCGGCGCTTCTGATGCGGCGACGGCCTCCTCCCCCTGTCGGCACGAGGCCGCCCTCGTCCCCGGCGGCCGCCGGTCCGACCTCCTCCGGGGCCCCCCCACCGTCCCTCTATCCTCCGCCGGGATCGGCCCCGCCCTCCGGCGGGAACCGCCCCTAGGGGTCGCCTCCGGCACGGCCCGTGGGCGTTCGGGTCTCAGCCCGCAGCGCGGGGGTCGTGGAAGCGAACCCGATGGGAGCTGATCCCGCCTCCAACTCCTCCGGGCCGGGACACGCGGCGCCCCGACGGAGGCGGGTCTGGGTCGATCTGGACCGGCGTCCGAGTGTCGCCGAGGGGCTCCGTCTGGGGGTCGTGAACGAGAGCGCGGCCGCCCGCCTCCTGGCCGAGACCGGGAATGCCGGAGGAGGGTCCACCCCCGCGATTGCCATCGCCCTGCATCGACGCGCACACCAGGATCGGACCGATCCCCACCGGCAAAGGGCCCAGCGCGTGATGACCACCGGCTCGCAGATCCTCCTCCGTACGGGATACCGCTGCGATCTCCTCCGCGACGAGGACGAGGTCTGGCGGAGGCTCCTCGAGGCACCTCCGGCCCCATTCCCCTCCCGGGACCGGCGCCCCCCTTCCGTGATCTTCTCGGTCCAGAGCGCCGCCCCACGGGTCACCGTGGCGTACCGTTCCGCCGTCTCCGGGAACGAGGAGGAGGGGTCGGGGCCGCCGGCTCCTTGGGCCGATCTCTGCATGTCGACCACGCGACTGTCGATGGCCATCCTCGAGGCCGGTCCCGACTCCGCGGACGTCCCCGGCGTCATTGCCGAGGCATCGCAGGCGATCGCAGAGCGGGGGATCTGCCCGGAGATCGTGCTGACCTCCCACAACCAGATCTTCGTCGCGGCGCAGCCCGAGGAGGCACGCCACGCGTACGAGGCGCTCCGAGACGCCGCACGGCCCTCGGGGCCGGAACGGCTCCCGGACGAGAGCTCAAGTCCTCCGCGGGGGATTCCCCTTGGACCGATGGGCGACGACGAACGCCCCGACGGTCCCCCTCGGGCGGAGGGGGCCGAGCGGGAGACGGCGGTCGAGACCGCCCGGAGATTCCTCGCGCGGCACCAGAGCCTGGCCGACTGCCTGTCCCTCGGAATCGTGAACCTCGCCGCCTTGGCGCGCCGGATCTCGGCCGAGACCGGAGATTCCCGGACCGACGCGATCGAGATCGCACTGCGGCGCGAACAGGCCCGGCCGCCGTCCGAGGGGACGGCGGAGTCCCGGGTCCTCGCGGTCGCGGCACGGACCTCGCTCGAGATGCGCACCGGTGTCGCGATCCTCTCTGCCCCGAACGCCCCGGAGGCCCTTGCCCGGATCCTTTCCGTCGGCCTCGAAGCGGCGCCAGACCGACGCAGGCTCTTCCAGATCCTGCAGAGCCCGGCGTCGCTGACCATCCTCTGCGGGGAGGACCTGGTCGAGCGGGTCGTCCAGGCGGTGGGAGGGGGGCCGTCGGTCCGCGTGCGGCGCGACCTGGTGGCCGCGATCCTCCGCAGCCCGCCGGAGATCCAGACGACCCCCGGCATCCTCGCCTATTTCGCGCGGACGATCGCCCGCGCCGACGTCAACTGCCTTGAGATGATGAGCCTCGGCCTCGAGTCGACGTTCGTCGTCGCGCGGGAGGACTCGGTGCGGACCTTCGAGACGCTGGTCCGGGCGATCCGGCCGGCTCCGGCGCCTGGCGACGCCGAGGCGGTCCCGTCGCGATCCGGCCGCCGGTAGGGGCCGATCCGGGGTCCCTGCTCCTGTCGAACGCCTCCTGGTGGGACGGTCCTAGGATCGACGGGAGGGAGACGACGGAGGGTCGGGCGCCCCCGTCCGCACTGGAGGGCGGCCGGGCCGGCGCGTGACGACGAGGACGGCGGCGATCGCCGCGAGGGCCACGCCCGTCGCGAGGAGCCCGCCGGTGATGAGCGGAAGGACGCTCGCGACGCTCACGGCGCTCACGTCGAGGGTCCATGTCGCATTGACGCTCCGGTGGTCGGGATCGATCACCTCGACCGTCACCGTGTACCGGCCCGGTGAGGCGTAGGCGTGGACCGTCGTGTTCGTCGCGGTGGTGTTCGTCGTCCCGTCCCCGAAGAACCAGACGTAGACGTATCCGGAGCCGGCGATCGGATCCGGCACGGTGGCGGCGAACTCCAGCACCTCGCCCACGAGCCCGGCGGAGGGCCCGGTCAGGCTCGCGAGGGGAGGCTGGAGGTCGAACGTCGCCAGCACCGAGCCGTTCCCCTCCACGTCGATGGCGCGGGAGAGGACCGTCACGTTGCCGGTGACGTTCCATCCGGCGAAGAAGCTGCCGGGGCAGGGAACGGCACCGATGCCATACGTCCCCGCCGTGAGCGCGACGGCCCCCGAGCTCAGCGAGATCCCGGCGACATGGATGGATCCGCAGCCGGTTCCTCCGCTGTCGACCTCGATCCGGTAGGTGAGCGGGGCGAAGACGGCGGTGAGGGTGCTCGGGCCGGTCGGCGTGAGGGTGGTGCCGTTGAGGGCCACGTACGGGCTCGACTCGAAGGCCACCAGCCCATAGTGTGCGCACGGCTCCGCCTCCAAGGGATAGGAGACCCCCGCCACCAGCGTCACGGCGCCCCCGTTGGTGTACGACGTCGACCCGATCGCGATCCCTCCGCAGGTCGTCGGCTGGGTCGCGATGAGGACCGTGACGAGCGGCGCGAAGGTCACCACAAGGGCGCCCGAGCCGTTGAACCAGACCTGGTTCCCCGCGATCCCGATGCCCCCGGTCGAATACCATCCCTGGAAACCGTAGGTGGCGCAGGGGACGGGCGTCAGGGTCCCCGAGGTCGCGGGCGGCAGCGTCAGGAACGCCCCGTCGGTGTAGGTCTCTCCCTCGAACCGGACCCCTCCGCAGCCGGGAGGATTGGTCAGGATCCCGACGAAGACCGAGGGGGTCCCAGGAAGCGAGACCGCGAGGAGCGTGCCGCTTCCGTTCACGAAGAGGAGCGAGCCGACCAGCGTGAGGCCGCCGGAAGCGGTCAGGGAGTTGAGGAAGTGGCCGGGACAGGAGCTGGCGTTCACCGTGTAGGTCGAGTCGTTCTGGGCGACGTAGACCGCGCCGTTCCGGTAGAAGCCCCCGGCGATCGTGACGCCGCCGCAGGAGCCCGGCGAGGTGACAACCGTGATCTCCGTCAGGCGGTAGTTCACCTCCGTGAGCGTGCCGGATCCCGAGATCGAGACGGTGCCGTTGCCGTTGAGCACCACGCCCCCGGTCGCGTTGAATCGGAGCAGTCCGTAGTTGGGACACGGGGCGCCGTAGATCGGGTACGTTCCCGACGGCACGGAGAGCGAGACGCCGTTGGCGTAGGCCGCCTGGCCGAACCCGACCCCTCCGCAGGAGGAGGGAGCGGTCTGGAACGTCAACCGGTCGGTGCCGGAGGCGCCGACGTACCGGGCGACCAGGGTCGAGTTCGCATAGGGGATCAACGAGGACCCGACGATCGATAGGTTGCCCTCGGGGATCAACCAACCGGCAAAATTCCCGGTCAGCGTGCACGACGGGGTCTCGCCAAGCGAGTAGGTGAGCCCATAGCCGAGCGGGACGACCGAGCCGTTGGTGTACGACGTCGACCCGATCGAGACATACCCGCAGGCGGAGGGCGTGATCAGGACGGTGACCGTCACCACGGGCCGGACATAGGTCCACGACGCGGTCAGCGTGGCGTTGCCCGCCACCCGGACGGTGGTCCGGGAGGCGGAGGGGCTGCCGACCGTCACCGAGGAGCTCGCCGCCACCGTCCACCCGTTGAAGGCGTA
This sequence comes from Thermoplasmata archaeon, assembly GCA_038729445.1. Lineage (GTDB taxonomy): Archaea > Thermoplasmatota > Thermoplasmata > Lutacidiplasmatales > UBA184 > Lutacidiplasma. The sequence continues at coordinate 4,291 of JAVYSA010000004.1, read as the reverse complement.
GTTCGGGCAGCCCGTGGCGGCGATCGGGAACGTCCCGGGAAGGGTCGTCACCGTGGTCCCGTTGGCCTCGGCGGAGCCGTTCCACACGATCGCGCCACAGGTGGGGGGCGCCTCGACCAGGGTGAGATCGAACCTCGGCAGCGGGCCGCGGTGCAGGACGAACGGTCCCCGCGAGACCGTCGCGCCGGCGGCGTCGGTGCCGTTCGCATAGTAGACGATCGTCCCGTTCGGACCCGAGGGGATCGTGGCATTCCACACGCCGTCCGTCGGCGACCCCGAGACGAGGGACGACGTGAGGGAGAGGAATCCGCCTCCGTCGACCGAGTAGTTCACGGCGACGCCCGTCACCGATCCGAAGGCCGCCCATTGTCCGGAGACGGTGACGGACCCGCCCGGGGCCACGTAGCCGGCGTCGCTGCTGTCGGAGAGCCGGACCGGGACCATGGGGATGAGATCCCGCGCTCCGGACGTCAAGGAGTACTGGGCGCCGGCCCCACCCAGGGTCGACACCGTGTACGGATAGGACAGGCCGAGGTTGAGGCCCGTGCCGTTCAGCGAGAAGTACGGGTAGCTCCCGTCGCCACCGTTCGTGAACTCGTCGTTGCACGGTGCGACGGTCGCACCAGTGGGCGGGGCGGTGTTGCACATGCCCGACGCGGAGGACGGCGAGAGGTAGTAGTACTGGCCACGGTAGGCCCCCGCCTGGTAGAAGAGCGGCACGCCGACGGCGAACGGGGGGAGCTCGGACCACGTCGTGCCGTCGTACGTGTTGCAGGAGGTCGGGCCGGAGACCGCCGGGCAGACCGAGAGCCCGATCCCGAGCCCGTAGGAGAGCCCCCAGTCGAGCTCGCAGGAGTCCGCGCAGGCGCTCGCGTAGGCCGGCTCGAACGTGTGGGTGCCGGTCGTGGTCGCGTTCAGGACCGTGCTGTCGCTCGCGCCGGAGAGGCTGTCGTTGAGCCAGACGGCGATCCCCGACCGGCCCCCTACCGTGCCCGCCAAGGTCACGTTGAGCGGGGTGCCGCCGGTGAAGCCGCCCAGGAAGAGGGGTTTGCCCGAGGAGAGGTCGTCGATCTCGCAGAAGTAGGAGTTGTTCCACGAGAGGTTCTGGGACGAGCCCGGGCAACCCGAGGCGCCGTAGATCGACGAGTTCACCAGGGAGAGGACCGCGACGCTGACGTTCCAGATCGTGGGGCCGAGGGGCTGGGGGGCCGGCGTCGCGATCACCTCGAGGTACGACTGGTTGTAGGCCGAGGCCCGGTCCCCCGAGACGACCTCGCCGACGTAGAAGCCGTAGGCGATGTTCGCACCCGTCGGAGAGGAGCCGGAGCTGGACGGGAGGGTCATCGGGACGGTCCAGCGCTCGGCGGATCCGACCACCGACGAGGAAAAGCTCGCATGGATCTCGTCGACCGAGTAGGGAGCGCACGGGGTCTGCAGGTTGAAGTTGGGATCGAGCGGAAGGATCCCTCCCGGGAGACCCGTGACGCTCGGGTACCCGATCGGGCAGTTGACGGGAGCGAAGCCCCGGGGCCCCGGGACCGCGGAGACATGGGCCCCGGCCGCCCCCGGGGGGGCCGCCGCGGGGGCGGCGGCCGACAGCGAGGTTGCGGTGCCTCCGGAGACGGACGGCACGGGCGGCGCCGGGACGGCCGACACGACGAGCGACAGAACGATGACGGCGGCGATGGAGGCGGCGATCCGCCAGCGCCTTGACCCGTTCCCGGACCCCCGCGCCATCCGTCGCCCTACCTCCCCCCTCTCGTCAGGGGCGGGGGTCCCCCCCGCCCGCCGGGTCATAGACCTCCACACCGGGCATCTCCTCGACCGGGACCGGCCTCGGGGGCCGCGCGCGCCAGGCATAGGTGAACCCCACCACGACAAGGATCCCTCCGACCGCCGCGGTGACCAGGGAAAGCCATCCTCCTCCGGGAACCCCCGCCCATGCCGGCGTCCAGATCCCGAGGGCGAACGCCAGGATCCCCAGGACGCCCACCCCGGCCCAGCTGCTCGCCGCCATCGGGCGTGCACGGGGCGCGGAGGAGGAACGTCCCTCCGGAGCGCCCCCCGGGTCGGCGGTGGCGGAGGGCATGGGAACGGGCTACCCTCGCGTCCCGTAGGTCTGGATGAACTCCTGGGCCCACGTCAGCGTCTCCGCGGTCACCGAGGACTTCGTCTTCGCGAGCGCCTCCTCGAGGTCGGCCTGCTTGACTCCCGAGACGGCCCCCACCGGACGGGAGGCCTCCTCCGACACGGTCAGCGGCCGGTTCACGCCCTCCCGGATCAGCTCCGTCCGCAGGGCGATGAGCTTGGACTCGTCCACGATGCTCGCGATGTCCGCCCCGCTGTAGCCGGCGCTCCTCTCCGCGAGGAGGTCGTAGCGGATCTCCCCCTCGACCGGCACGCCCTTGAGGTGGATGCGGAAGATGTCCTTGCGCGCCTGGAGATCCGGCGGGGGGACGTAGAAGATCTTGTCGAAGCGGCCCGGTCGCAGCAGGGCCGGATCGAGGGTCTGCGGCCGGTTGGTCGTCGCGATGATGATCACCTTGTCCTTCGGGCGCAGCCCGTCCATCTCCGTCAGGAACTGGCTGACGGCCCGCGAGACCTCGGGGGTCCGCATCGAGTCCTTGCTCGCCAGCGCGTCGATCTCGTCGAAGAAGACGATCGACGGGGCGTTCTCCCGGGCCCGGTAGAGGATGTCACGGATCGCGGCCTCGCTCTGCCCGGCAAGGGCGCTCACCAGCTCCGGCCCGTTGACGACCTGCATCGGCACGTTGAGCTCGTTGGCCGCCGCACGCATCAGGTGCGTCTTCCCGCAGCCCGGAGGGCCGAAGAGGAGGATCCCGCGACCCGTCTTGATCCGGTAGCTCTCCATGAGCTCCGGACGCGTCAGCGGGAGCTCGACGTACTCCCGGATCGCCTTCTTGATCTCCTCGAGCCCGCCGACGTCGTCCCACTTGACGGTGACCCGGCGCTCCGTCCGCTGGGTCTGGTGCATCTTGCGCTCGTAGTCGAGCTTCATCATCTCGTACTCGGCGATCATCCGGAGGGAGATCGACGGCTTCATGCGGGCGACCACCGCCCGGAAGTCGTCCATGGTGATCGCTCCCGTGGCCCCGTCGCCCGCGACCATCTGGCGGCGCACGGCCGCCGTCGTCGCCTCGCGCACGACGTTGGCGAGGTCGGCGCCGGAGAACCGCTCGGTCTTCTTCGCGATCTCCTCGAGGTCGATCGCGCCGCGGACCGGCCGGCCGCTCAGGTGCACGTGGAGGATCTCCTGGCGCTCCTGCACGTCCGGAGGCGGGACGTAGATGATCTTGTCAAGGCGGCCCGGGCGGAGCATCGCCTGGTCGATGAGGTCGGGCTTGTTCGTCGATCCCACGACGATGACCCCCTCGGACTTGTCGATCCCGTCCATCTCGCTGAGCAGGATCGAGAGGAGACGGGGGGTGACGTCGTCGGCGCTGTACATGTCGCGGCGCTTCGCGATCGCATCGATCTCATCCATGAAGAGGATGCAGGGAGCGCGCTCGCGGGCGGCCTTCAGGAGCTCGGCGATCTTCCCCTCGGACTCGCCGTACCACTTGGACATGATGTCCGAGCACTTGATGCTGATCATCTCGACCCCGAGCTCGGTCGCGAGGGCCTTCATCAGCATCGTCTTCCCGCATCCGGGAGGGCCGAAGAGGAGCAGGCCCTTGGGCGGGTCGAGCTTGAACCGCGTCGTGACGTCCCGCCGCAGCAGCGGGACGATGAGGGACTCCTTGATGTCCGCCTTGACATCGTGGAGACCCCCGACCTGCTCGAAGGTGACGCGCCCGAGGTTCCGCATCTCCGCGACGCGCGTTCCGACCGAGGTGCCGCCGAGCCGGCTCGTGAAGTATCCCTCGAAGGCATCCTTCAGGATGAGCCCGCCGAGGACGCTCGCGATCGTCGCGGGTACGATCAGCACCGCGGCGAGGCTGGTCCAGCCGAGGTAGCCGAACGCCGCGAACCCGCCGAACGCCGACGCGGCGACGATCGCGCCCGCGGCCCCTCCGTACCGGACCGCATGGTCGACGGTCTGGCTCTGGCGGTCGATGACGACCCAGCTCACGATCCAGGCGGCCACGCACCATGCGCCCACCTCGGCGAGGGGGATCGCCACGCCCCCCAGCCCCGCCGCGCCCGCGGCGAGCTGGGAGAAGTTCGGGTTGAGCATCGCGCCGTAGGCCGCGCCGACGGCGTTGAAGGAAAAGTACGGGATCGGAAGGGCCGGCAGGAACGCCGCCGAGTGACCCGTGACCAGGCTGAC
>JAVYSA010000003.1:0-60118 GCA_038729445.1 Thermoplasmata archaeon | reverse complement strand
CTGGACGTCGACCGTCGGGCGATCGCCGAGGAATGGGCGAAGGACCCGGTGCGGGTCATGGAGTACTGCGAGCACGATGCCGACCTCGCCCTCCGCGTGCTCGAGCGCCTGCGCATCCTCGACCGGGGAGCGGACCTCGCCACGGTGGCCCACCTCCCGCTGGAGGAGGGGCTGAACGGCCGGACGTCGCAATACATCGATGCCCTGCTGATCCCGCGGGCCGATGCGGAGCATGTCGGTGTCCCGCCGACCCACCGGGCGCGCCGGGACGCGGCGATCGAGGGAGGCTACGTCCATGCGATCCGACCGGGGATCTACTCCTGGGTCGCCGTCCTCGACTTCAAGTCGATGTACCCGTCGATCATCATCGCCCACAACATCTGCTTCACCACCCTCTCCCCCGATGGGACCGAGGTGAGCCCAGCGGGGGCCCGGTTCCTGAGCCCGGACCGGCGCCGGGGGATCATTCCGGAGATCCTCCGGGAACTCCTGGCGGAGCGGGACCGGCTGCGGGCCGCGATGCGGGCCGCGACGACGCCCGAGTCCCGGCAGTACTATGACGGGCTGCAGAACGCCGTCAAGGTCCTGATGAACTCGTTCTACGGAGTCCTGGCGTCGAGCTTCTACCGGTTCACCGACAAGGCGATCGGGGCGGCAATCACCGCCTACGCCCGGGAGTCGATCACGTCGATCATCCGCTCCCTGGAGGCCGAGGGCCACGAGGTCGTCTACTCCGACACCGACAGCGTCTTCGTCCGCTCCCCTGATCCGTCCCTCGAGGGGACCCGGGCGTTCGGCGAGGCCCTCGCGCGCCGGTTCAGCCGCGAGAACGTCACCTTCGAGTTCCAGTCGGTCTACCAGTCGTTCTTCAGCCACGGCGCCAAGAAGCGGTACGTCGGCCGGCAGGTTTGGCCGAAGGAGGAGGTCGTGGTCCGCGGCTACGAGACGCGCCGGACCGATGCGTTCGACTACCAGTCGCGCGCCCTGCTCGAGGTCTTCGACCGGGTCCTGGCGGGGGACATCGACGGCGTCAAGAGGAGGGCCACCGAGCTCGTGCAGGCCGTCCTCGACCGGGCCGTCCCGCCGGAGCAGCTGGTGATTTCCCGCAGCGTCCGCGCGGAGGAGGAGTACAACGAGGCGACCAAGGAGTCCCTCCCGTTCCTGCGTGTCTTCCGCCGCCTGAAGGAGGAAGGGTACGACGTCATCCCCGGGATGAAGGTTGCCTGGATCGTCACGAACTCCCGCCAGAGCCCGCAGGAGGTCGAGCCGTGGGTCGAGGGGCGTCCGTTCCGGAAGACCCCGGACTACCCCTACTACGCCGACCGAGTGGCCCAGACCCTCGCGCGCGTCACCGAGGTCTTCGGCTGGGGCGCCGACGACCTCCTCCGGGGGAGCCGGTCGACGCAGCGGACCCTGATGGAGCCCCACCCACCGGCGCCGGCACCGGAGGGCGCCATCGGAGCCTCGAGCCCGATCACCGACCTCGCGGGCGCGGGCCGGCGCCGTTCCCCCCCACGCCGCCTGGACGACTACTGAGCCGGACCGGCCGCGGACCCCTCGACCGCCCGTTCCCCCCGCAGGGCCAGGAACGCGCCGGCGATCGCGATCGGGACGCCGGCGGCCGCGAGCGGGACCGGGGCCACGCCGAACGCCAAGAACGTCAGCAGGGCAGTGAACGCCGGGATCAGGGACATCCACATCGCCACCGGCACGAGGCTGCCCCGCCGGGCGGCGACGAAGTAGAGGAGGGGCGCCGCGAGGAACGAGGTCAGGCCGAGGATCACGAGCAGCGCCGCGGAGGAGGCCGACGGGATCCCGAGTCCGGAGGCCCCGCCGGGAAGCACCGGGGCGAGGGCGAGCACGGCGGCCGCGGCACCGAGGAACGCCTGCCCGTTGAGGGCCCCCAAGGAGGCCCGCCGGCCGGCCCGGGCGGTCAGGAGGAAGTACCCGCCGATCGTGGTCACCAGGAGGGGAGCCCAGACCAGGGTCGCCCCGGCGATCCCCTCGACGGCGCCCCCCGCGACGATCGTGAGGGAGCCACCGGCGAGGCAAGCGGTGACCCCCCCGAGGAACCATGGGCTCCTCCCGAGCGCCCGGTCCTCCCCGAAGACCGCCATGAGCAGCACCGGCACCATGATCACGTCGCCGATCAGGGCCAGGAGCGCGCTATCGATCGGCCCGGCCTGGAGGGTGACCTCCACGGTCGCCACCTGCATTCCGGTGACGAGCGCGATGCGGAGGTAGCTCGCCGGATCCGCCCAGAGCACCGCCCAGGTCCGCAGACCACCCTCCGCCGCCGCGACAGCGACGAACGCGAGGCCCCCGATCGCGAACGGGTAGACCAGGATCGCGGCGGTGCCGGTCCCGGGGGCCAGCCAGAGCACGAAGACGTAGTACGAGGCCCAGAGGAGTGCGGAAACGGCCGCCTCCACCGAGGCGCGTCGCCGGTCGCGGCGGGGGGGGCCGACGGCAGCCACGGCGGATCTCCCGCCGGCTCACGCCGGCGCGGCCCCCGGCTCCGGCCGCGGCGCGCCCTCGCCGTACCCCTCGAACGTGATCCCGAGGCGGGGAAGGTGGACGCCCGTGCCCCGTTCCACCCGTCCGACCTCGGCGAGGTCCGCGAAGCCGGCCCGCCGGGCCCGCGCGACGACCCGCGCCCGGGCCCGGGGATCGACAACGACCACGAATCCGATGCCGAGGTTGAAGGTCTCCGCCATCTCCGCCGCGGAGACGTTGCCGAGGGACTGGATCCATGCAAAGAGGCCCGCGGGCATGGGCCAGCCGTCCAGGCGGAAGCGGACCCCCGCGTGGAGGCGGACGAGGTTGCGGACCCCGCCTCCCGAGATGTGGGCGAGCCCGTGCACGCCCGGAACCCCCGCGATCGACTCGACCAAGGGGTTGTAGATGCGTGTCGGCCGCAAGAGCTCGCGACCGACCGGCCGACGACCGCCGCCCGGGCGCGGGGACGCGAGGTCGACCCCGGCCTCGTCCACCAGGCGGCGGACGAGCGTCATGCCGTTGGCGTGCACCCCGTGGGAGGCCGCCCCGAGGACGAGGTCCCCCGGCCGGATCGACTCCCCCAGGATCGGGTGCCGGCCGGCGGGGAAGAATCCCAAGGCGGTTCCGCCGACATCGATCCCTTGGACCAGGTCGGGAACGACGGCGGTCTCACCTCCGAGAAGGTGTCCGCCGCTGCGCCGCAGCCCCCGGGAAATCCCCCGGCCGATCGCGGCGAACACCGCGGGATCCGGACGGCGGCAATTGATGACGTCGACCACCCCGGCCATCCGGGCCCCGACCGCCGCGACGTCGTTCGCGTTGACTGCCACGGCGTCCTCCCCGATCGGCTCGAACCAGCCGACGCGCTCGGCGAGCAGCGTCTTCGTCCCGACGGAGTCGGTCGTCAGGGCGACGACCTCCCGACCGAGGCGGACCAGGCCCGCGTAGTGGCCCATCGGCCCGACGCGGCGGCCGTGGCCCGGGCCGGGTCGCACCGCGATCGCGGAGCGCAGCGCGTCGAGGGCGCGCGCGACCGCGCTCCGGTCGACACCGCTCCGGGCATACGACCAGACCGGCGTGGCGCGCGGCGAATTCGTCATGGGCGGAGGCATGGCCGCACCGCCGCAATGAGTTTAACGCCGGCGACCCTGCCGGCCCGATGCCGGCCCATCGGCGGGTCGACCGGTCCGTGCCGATCCGGCCTTCTTCCCCGGAGCCGGCCTGGGTCCTCGCGGGCCGTACGTGGTGGAGGGGGGCGGCCCAGCCGGTCGAGGTCGGGATCGACGACGACGGGACGATCGTCCGGGTCGGACGGGCGCTCCGTGCCCCCCGTCGCCGGGATGTCGGGGAGGCGTGGATCCTGCCCAGCGCGACGGACCTCCACGTCCACCTGCGCGATCCCCCCGGCCTCCCCGATGTCGAGACGTTCGCCACCGGCACGGTCGGGGCGGCCCGCGGCGGCGTTGGCCTGGTCGCGGAGATGCCGAACACCGAACCCGCGGTCCTCGATGCCGACCGGCTTGCCGAGAAGGCGGAGAGGGCCCGGGGCCGCCTCTCGGTCGACCTCCTGCTCTACGGGATGCTCGCGCCGCATGCCGACGTGGAGGGCCTCGCAGCCGTGGCCGGCGGCTTCAAGCTCTATCTGAGCCCGACCACCGGTGTCGATCGCCCGCCGACCGGCGAGGAGGTCCGGCGGCTCGTCCGGCGGGCGGAGAACACCGGCCTGCCGATCGCAGTCCACGCGGAGGATGCGGACCGATTCTCGGCGGCCGGACCGGACCCTCCGGATCCCGTGGGATGGAACCGTGCCCGGCCGATGGCGGCGGAGGCGGCGGCGGTCGACACGATCCTCCGGTCCGCGTCGGAGGGGGCGCGCCTCCACATCGCGCACGTGACGCAGCCGGCCCTGGCCGACCGCCTGGCCGGACGCTGGTCGTTCGAGGCCACCCCGCACCACCTCCTCCTGAGCGCGCAGCCGGGGCTCGGGGCGAGGGGGAAGGTCAATCCCCCGCTGCGCCCGGAGCCGACCCGATCGGCGCTGTGGGACCGGTTCTCCCGCGGGCTCGTCCCCATCCTCGCCAGCGACCATGCGCCCCACGCCCGCGAGGCGAAGGACGTGGGGTTCCGCCGGGCTCCCAGCGGGATGCCGGGCGTCGAGACGATGCTGCCCCTGATGCTCGAGCGTTGCCGGGCGGGAATGCTCGGCATCGGGACCCTCCTTGCCGCGGCCTGTGACCGGCCGGCCCGCTGGCTCGGGCAGCCCCGGGGCCGCATCGCGGTGGGTCACCGGGCCGACCTCCTGGTCGTCGACTTCCGGCGGCGGGGATCCGTGCGCGCCGACCGGCTTGCCTCGCCCTGCGGTTGGACCGCGTTCGAGGGATGGCCGGCAATCTTCCCGATCGAGCACTATCTTGCCGGGCGGAGGATCGTGGAGGAGGGAGAGCACGTCGGCGCGGCAGAGGGGGGCATTGTCCGGCCGGAGTTTGCCCCGACCTCGGACGGGGTCCGGCCCGGGCGGTCCCCCCCGGTCCGGCCGCCCCCGCGCTAGGGGGCGGGCCCGGTCCTCTCGGGATCCGATCCGGACGATGGGGAAGGAGCCCCCCGCCGCAGCCGTCGCGGGGGCCAGTCCCAGCTGAGGTAGCCCCGGTAGGCAAACAGCGCGTAGACGAGGCCGACCACGATGAGCGCGATGACGATGTCGTCGAGGATCCCGAACCAGCCGGTGATCGCGGACCAGTCCGAGCGCAGGACGATCCCCGCGTAGATCAGCCCGAGGGTGAACGGGACGCTGCCGACCAGGGTGTAGAGGCCGAACCGGGTCGGGTTCATCCGGGCGAATCCGGCCGGATAGCTGATGTAGCTGCGCACGACCGGGACCATGCGGGCGACCGCGACGATCCACTCGTCCCTTCCCCGGAACCAGCGGTCGACCCGGTCGAGCTGGCGTTCGCTCAGCCGCAGGCCGGCCGGCCGGGGACGGGTGATCCACTCGCGTCCCCAGCGGCCCACGGCGTAGGCGATGAACGACCCGACCAGTCCGCCGGCGAGCGCCGCGGCGATCGTGCCGTAGAGGTCGAAGGTCTGCGAGGCGACCAGGAAGCCGGCGAAGGTCAGGATGACCTCGCTGGGCAGCGGAGGGATGCCGAAGCTCTCGACGACCATCAGCGCGAAGACCCCCGTGAGCCCGATGGCCGTCAGCACGGTGGTGATCAGCGAGACGGCACTGCCGACCAGCGAGAACGACACGAGCGGGGGCCTCCGGTCACGACGGGCGGGACCGATCCGCCCGCAGGATCAGGCGGAACGGCTCCTCGAGGTGGGGGTTCGTCCGCGCGGGAATCCCGTCGAACTCGAGGGGCACCGAGCACCCGCCGCAGGAGACGGCAGGGCGCCGCCGGCCGAGGGCGATGGACAGGGGGATCCCCACCTCGATGCCGACCGGCGGCTCGGGGGAGCGGCGGATCGCCTCGCGCAGGCGCTCGACGAGCGCCTGCTCGTCCGCGGGGACCGGGCGCCCGGAGGGGCTGCTCATCGCCGGCGGGCGACGCGGGCCCGGCTCATAAGGGATTGGCTCGGGGGTCCCGCGGTCGGGCTAGCGGAACTCCTCGAGGATCGACTCGCGGCCCCGGAGGCCTCCCGGCTGGCGGACGAGCGGGCCGGCCGACAGCACCGGCTCGAGATCCTCGTAGGTCGGGCGTTCGCCGCGGTAGAAGAGCCCGATCGGGATCCTCTCTCCCCACTCGAGGGCGCGCTGGAACGCCTGGCCGATGTCGGTCGGGTCGTGGCCGGACCCCTCGAGCTTGTAGATCCGCTTGCGGAAGAAGTCGAAGGTGTTGACCTTGTTGTAGGTCACGCACGGGCTGAAGACGTCGACGAAGGAGAACCCGTGGTGTTGGATCCCCCCGGCGACGAGGTCCGCGAGGTGCTTGACGTCCCCGCTGAACCCCCGGGCGACGTACGTCGCCCCGGAGGCGAGGGCCAGGGCGATCGGATCGACCGGCATCTCGATGACCCCGCCGGGCGTCGACTTGGTCTTGTGGCCCATCATCGACGTCGGGCTTGCCTGGCCGGTCGTCAGCCCGTAGATCTGGTTGTCCATCGTCACGTAGGTGAGGTCGACGTTGCGGCGCATGGTGTGGACGAAATGGCCCGCGCCGATGCCGAAGCCGTCGCCGTCGCCCCCCGTGGCGATCACCGTGAGTTCATGGTTCGCCCAGCGGATCCCCTCGGCGACGGGGAGGGCCCGGCCGTGGATCGCATGGAACCCGTAGCTGGTCAGGAAATGGGGCAGGTTCGACGAGCATCCGATGCCGGAGACGATCACGACGTTGTGGCTCGGGATCTTCAGCCGCTTGACCGCCATCTCGATCGCGGCCACGACGCCGAAGTCCCCGCATCCGGGGCACCAGGTCGGCTTCGTGTCCGACTTGCCCACCATCGGCAGGGGGGTGGGCGTCGCACTCTGCACCACGCTCGCGCTACTGTCCGCCATGGCTCATCATCTCCCGTACCTTGTTCACGATCTCGCGAGGGGAGAACGGCTCGCCGTCGTACTTGAGCAGCCGCTCCCCGAGGGCGATGCCGGTCTCGGCCCGGATCTGGTGCCCGAGCTGGCCGCTGTAGTTCGCCTCGACCAGGAGCGTCCGCCGGGCCTTGCCCAGCGCCGCGGCGATCTCCGGCCCGTGGAGAGGGTAGACCGTCGGCACGGCGAGGAGGTTGGTGGCGATCCCGTCCCGGGCGAGGGTCGGCATCGCGTCGCGGATGGCCCCGATCGTCGACCCCCAGGCCACGAGCGTCACCGCCGCCGTCGCCGGTCCCTCCAGGACCGGCCTCGGCGCCGCGGCCCGCAGCCCCTCGAGCTTGCGCATGCGCTTGTCCATCATCTTCTTGCGCTCCGCGACCCAGACCGGGACCCCCGCCTTCACGTCGCTGATGAGGTGCCCCTTCGCGTCGTGCTCGTCGGATCCGGCGACGAACTGGAGGCCGGGCTCGCCGGGGATCGAGCGGGGGGAGACCCCCGAAGGGGTGTGGGCGTAGCGGAGGTACTCGGCCCCCGGGCCCGGGGTCGGCGGGGTCCGGACGATCGCGGGAGGATACAGGGGAAGCTCGTCCGGGTCGAGAGTCGCGAAGTTCTCGCTCAGATGGAGGTCGCTCGCGAGCAGGACCGGGGTCTGCCACTCCTCGGCCAGGCGGAAGGCATGGATCGTGGCCTCGTACGCCTCCTTCGGATGGGAGGGGGCCAGGATCGCGCGCGGGAACTCCCCCTGCCCGGCGCCGATCATGAGCTGCAGGTCCCCCTGCTCGGTCTTCGTCGGGAGGCCGGTCGACGGCCCGGCCCGCTGGGATTCCACCACGACCACGGGGGTCTCGGTCATCCCGGCCATGCCGAGGGCCTCGACCATCAGGGAGAAGCCGCCCCCGCTGGTCGCGGTCATCGCGCGGGCGCCCCCGAAGCTGGCCCCGATCGCCATGTTGATCGCCGCGAGCTCGTCCTCCGCCTGCTTCACGACGATCCCGAGCTCCTTCGAGTGCGCCGCCAGCCAGTGCATGATGGACGAGGCCGGCGTCATCGGGTACTGCGCGAGGAACTTGACGCCCGCGGCCGCGGCGCCCAGGGCGATCGCCTGGTTCCCGCTCAGGACGAGCTTGCCGGACCCTTGGCGGGAGACCGCCCGGTCGTGCGGGGGGCTGTGCTGGCGGGCATGCTCGTAGCCGTCGGCGCTGGCCCCGAGGTTCCACGTGACGACGTCGCCGGCCTTGCGACCGAAGGAGTCCTGGATGACCTCGCGGAGGATCTCGAGGGGGATCCCGGCGAGGTACGCACTGGCCCCAAGGCCCGCGGCGTTCTGGAGGATCGGGGCCGTCGAGTACTTGCGTGCGATCGCGAGGGTCGGCACCGTCAGCAGGCGGGTCCCTGTCGGCAGATCCGACGCCGACAGCGGGAACTTCTCCGGGTCCTGGACCACCACGGCCCCAGGGTTCAATTCCGCCCGGTGGATGTCGAACGTCTCCCGGTTGAGGCAGTACAGGATGTCCGCGCCGTCCCCCTGGGAGTACGGCCGGACCGTGGAGGCGCGGGCCTGGAACCAGACGTGCCCGCCCCGGATCACCGACTGGTAGGCGTTCAGCCCGAACGCGTGGAGCCCCATCCGGGCAAAGCACCGGGTGAGCATCTCCCCGAGCGAGGCGATCCCGTCGCCGGCCTCGCCGCCGGTCCGCACCACGATCTCTGGCACGTCCGGTTCGAGCGGGCGAGCGTATTAAGGGTCAGCGGTGGCCGCCGCAATCGGTTAGGGGGGCTCCCGCATGGACCGGGGCATGACCGCACCGCTCCGGGTCCGCCTCTTCGCGCAGGCACGGGAGGCGGCCGGCTCCCCCACCATCTCTTGGACCGTCCCGACGGAAGGGGAGACGGCGGCAGCGGTGCTCGAGGCGATCGCCGCGCTCCACCCCCGCCTGCGGCGCGTCGTGGCGCACAGCCGCATCCTCGTCAACGGCCAGTACGCCGACCCGGCGCGGACGACGGTCCGGCCCGGCGACGAGCTCGCGATCCATCCCCCCTACAGCGGGGGCTGAACGATGCCGGTCCGACTGGTCCGAGGGACGATCTCCATGGCGGTCGTGCGGCGGCGGCTCGCCCGGCCGGGCGCCGGCGGGATCGTCGTCTTTGAAGGAGTGGTCCGGCCGGATCCGCTCCCCCGGGGGGGGTCCGTGACCGCCCTGCACTACGAGTCCGACCGCCGACCGGCGATCGAGGGTCTCCGCCGCCTCGAACGCGAGGTCCGCGGACGATGGCCGGGGATCCTCGCGGTCGAGCTCTGGCACCGCCTGGGCCGCGTTCCCGCCGGCGCGACGTCCGTCGCCGTCGGCGTCGCCGCCGCGCACCGGGCGGAGGCGTTCCGGGCCGCCCGCACCCTGATCGACCGGCTCAAGCGGGAGATTCCGATCTGGAAGGCGGTGCGAGGACCACCCGGGCGTCGACCGCGACCACGCCGGAACCGCGGGGCCGGACGATCAGCGGGTTCAGGTCGAGCTCCGCGATCTCCGGCTGCTCGACCGCGAGCTGGCTGATCCGCTCGATTGCTTCGTAGAGGGCGGGGAGGTCCCCTGCCGGCCTCCCCCGCATCCCCTCCAGGACCGGGAAGCCGCGGACCGAACGGACCATCTGCTCCGCGGAGTAGGAGACGATCGGCGCGAGCCGGAAGGTGACGTCCTGGATCGCCTCGACGTAGATTCCCCCCAAGGCGAACGCCAGGATCGGGCCGAAGTGCGGGTCGCGCTGGAGGCCGATGAGGACCTCGGGGCCCTCGGGAATCTGGGCCTCCACCTCCACGCCCTCGATCCGGGCCGACGGGGCCCTCTCCTGGATCGTCCGGCGCATCTCGGCCCAGGCGGCGCGCAGGGCGTCGCCATCCTCGATCCCGAGCCGCACCCCTCCGACGTCGGTCTTGTGGGAGATGTCCGGGCTCGCGATCTTGAGCACGATCGGGTAGCCGATCCGATCCGCCGCCGCGACGGCCTCTTCCACCGTGGAGGCGGTGGCGGAGGCGGGGAAGCGGATGCCGTAGGCCTCGAGGAGCTCGCGGGCCTGGTACTCCGGCAGCACGGTCGCGCCCCGGGCGCGGGCGCGCGCGATCGCCCGTCTCGCGCGCCGCCGGTCGACCGGGAACCTCCGCACCCGCGTGCGCGGGCGCTCCCGCCACCGTCGGTAGGCGACCAGCCCGGCGATCCCCTCGATCGCCTCCTCGGGGAACGTGAAGGTCGGGATCCCCGCCCCCTCGAGGGCGCCGACCGACGCCGAGATGTCGGTCAGTCCGAAGAGGCAGGCGACCACCGGCTTGCCCGTGCGGCCGCGGCCCTGCTCGATCGCCCGGACGACCGCCTCCGAGGTGAGCGTGCCGGTCGGCGTCGCGATCACGAGCGCCGCGTCGTACTCCGTCGAGCGGAGGAGGAGCTCCAGGGAGCGGCGGTAGCGGGCCTCGTTCGCGTCGGCGGTCATGTCGACCGGGTTCGCGACCGCCGCGGCTGCCGGCAGGATCCGCCTCAGGCGCGCCGCGAGGCCGGGGGTCGGCAGCGGAAGGGCGATCGCCCGTCGCGCGCAGGCGTCCGCGGCGACGATCCCGGGCCCGCCGGAGTTCGTCAGGATCGCGAGCCGGCGGCCCTTCAGCTCGGGGGTCGTGCCGAAGACCCTCGCCATCCGGAACAGGTCGCCGATCGACTCGGCCCGGATGACCCCCGACTGCGCGAAGACGGCGTCGAACAGGCGGTCCCGCGACGACTGGGCGAGCGAACCGGTGTGGCTGCGCGCGGCCCGCTCGCCCTCGGGAGAGCGCCCGCTCTTGATCACGAGCACGGGCTTGCGCCGGGTCACCTCCCGGGCCGCCGTGAGGAACCGGCGCCCGTCGGCGAGGCTCTCGACGTAGACGAGGATCACGCGCGTCGCGGGGTCCTCCGCGAGGGCCCCCATGAGGTCGTTCTCGTCGAGACCGGCCCGGTTCCCCATGCTGACGAACCGGCTGAAGCCGATCCGCTCGGCGATCCCGTATTGGAGGATGCCGGCGCACAGGGCCCCGCTCTGGCTGATGAACGCGATGTTCCCGCGGGGGGGCAGGCTCTCCGAGAACGTCGCGTTGAGGCCGACGGCCGGATCGGTGTTGATCACCCCGAAGCAGTTCGGCCCGACCAGCGCCATCCGCGCACGCCGTGCCTCGGCGACCACGCGGGCCTCGAGCTCGGCCCCGGCCGGTCCGACCTCCCGGAACCCGGAGGAGATGACGATCGCCCCGCGGGTCCCGATCCGGCCCAGTGCGCGGACGACCTCCGCCACGCCCGCCGCCGGAACGATGACGATCCCGAGGTCCGGCGCCTCGGGAAGATCGCCGATCTCCGCGTAGCAGCGGACCCCCGAGACGCTCTTCCAGGAGGGGTTGACGGGGTAGACGACGCCGCGGTAGTGACCGGTGAGCAGGTTCTGGAAGAGGCTGAACCCGACGGTCCCTTCCCGGTTCGACGCCCCGACCACGGCGATGGAGCGGGGAGCGAAGATCTCGTCCAGGGCGCCGGTCCCCCGGCGGCCCTCCCCGGTCGACGCCACGGCCCCGACGGGAGGCGGCCTCCGTTATATAGCGAGGCGGGGGTCGCTGCCGTGCATCATGGCGACCCCTCCGTCCCCCCGTCCGACGTCGGCGCCCCCCGGGGGCCCGACGCCCCGCGGTCCCGCCCGCGGCCCGCTGCAGCGGATGGACCGGGGCCGCATCCGCCGGATCGTCGCGGTGGGAAGCGGCAAGGGCGGCGTCGGGAAGTCGAGCACCGCCGTCCTCCTCGCGGCCGAGACCCGGCGGCGGGGGATGGAGGTCGGCCTATTGGACGCCGACATCACCGGCCCGTCGGTCCCCCGCCTGCTCGGCCTCAAGGGCCCGTTGACCGATCGGGGCGAGGGGATCGAGCCGGCGGTGAGCCGGCGGGGAATCCGGGTCGTCAGCTCCCAATTCCTGGTCGAGGAGGAGGGGACACCCGTGATCTGGCGCGGCCCGCTCGTCACCCGTCTCGTCCAGCAGTTCTTCGGGGGGGTCGACTGGGGGGCGCTCGACCACCTCTTCCTCGACCTTCCCCCGGGGACGAGCGACGTCCCGCTCACGATCTTCCAGACGATTCCCATCGACGGGATGGTCTTCGTCTCGACCCCCCAGGAGCTCGCCCAGGGGATCGTCCGCAAGGCCATGAACATGGCCCGGGACGTCCACGTCCCCCTCCTGGGCGTGGTGGAGAACATGACCGAGGTCACCTGCCCCCACTGCCACGCGGTCTTTCCCCCGTTCGGGCCAAGCCATGTGGACGCCATCGCCGCGCAGTACGACATCCCCGTGCTCGGCCGCCTCCCGATCGATCCGCGCATCAGCGCGCTCGCGGACGGGGGGGAGCTCGAGGCGTACGAGTCGCCCGCCCTCCGGTCGACGGCGGACGCCCTCCTTCGGACGCTCGACGAGCGCGACGCGCAGCGGCCGAAGATCCTCTGAACGGATCCCCCCCCTCAAGGGGTCCCGCCTTAGGCGGAGACGAGGTGCTTGGTGGCCGGCGCGCGGGTTGGCAGCGTGATCAGGTGCTCTCCGGTCGCGAGGAGCCAGACGAGCAGCGGGAAGACGATCAGCCGCTCGACCAGGCCGAGGTAGGCCGACGTGCCGAGGGAGGTCAGCTGGTAGAGGACCAGGGAGGCGAGGCTCAGGATCCCCAGGCCAAGGGTCGCCGCCCGCAGCACTTTCCATCGCGTCTCCGGCCCCATCGCGGAACCCAGGGCGATCAGGGAAAGGCTTCCCGGGAGGAAGGCGACCAGGGAGGCCAGGTCGTGGGCCGCGCCGTTGACGTTCTCGGGGAAGAGCCCGACGAAGACCGCCCCGATCGCGGCCAGGATCGCGAGGCTCAGGCCCACCACGCGCAGGGATCCCGGGGGGAACGCCCCCCACGCAAGGACCAGGCCCACGGCGACGAGCACCCCGAAGGCCACGAGCGACGCGTTGAACAGGAGGTGCCACGGGCTGGTCGCGGTGTTCCCGAGGTCGCTGATCGTGTCGCCGAGCGTGCTGTAGTGGGGATACACGACGGTGCTCGCCGTGTAGGCGGCGAGGAACTGGAGCGTTCCGACCAAGAGGAGGAGCCCGCCCGTCCGTACCGAGCGGTGGAACCGGGGAGGGGTCGGCGCCATCGGACCGGCACCCCGCGCGCCGATTCATAAACCCCGTCGTCCATCGGAAACGGAGGGAGGGGCCGCGGCCCGGGACCGGACCGCCGGACCGGGGAACCTCCATATAGCCGGGGCCGGTCGACCGGCGATGGCACACACCATAGCGCTGGTCCCGAACGAGCGGCGTGCCGCCTTGGACGAGATCCTCCGGGACGACCGGATCGCCCGCCAGAGCCTGAAGGTGAGGGATGCGGCATCCTTGGGAGGCCCCGCCGGCGCGACCTATGTCCAGGTCGAGGGGGCCGCCGACGTCGTGCAGCAGGCGGCGAGCCGGCTCGCCACGATCGGCACGGTCCTCCCCGAGGCGGACCGGGAGAGGGTCCACGCCCAGTTCGTCGCCGAGGACGAGGCCGCCAGCGCCGGCATGGGGCTCTTCTTCACGGAAGGGTGACGGGCGGGGCCCGTCACTCCGGCTCGCCCGGGCCGTGGGACGGCTCGAGATCCTCCTCGCCCGCGAAGACCCGCTGCGCGCTGCGGTAGACCGCCTCGAAGCCGTGGCCCTCCCGGCTCGAGATCGGCAGGAGGCCCAGGTAGGGGCCCATCGCCTCGAGCGCGCGGAAGAGCTCCGTCGACAGCGCCATGCTGGGCGTGGCGACCTCGGCGCGGATTCGATCGTAGAGCGTCGGGGGATCCTCCGACCAGCCCAGGATCTCCGTCCGCTCCTCCTCCGACAGGACGTCGGCCTTGCTCAGGAGGTGGATCATGGGCAGGCGGAACCGGAACTCGACCGTCGCGCTCAGGAGGAGCAGGGAGACGAACCCGCTCGGCTGGCGCGCGAGGGCCGGATCGAACAGGAAGGCGATCATGGACCGGTCCCCGCTCAGCGCGTCGACGATCGCCCGGGACGACTCGCGGAAGGCGAACAGCTCGACCTGACCGGGCGTGTCGACGAGCACGTAGTCGGTCCGGAACTCCGCGACCGCCTGCTTGATGTCGAAGATCTTCAGGGCGATCATGTCGGCCGCGGCGATCTGGGCGCCGTTCGGCCCCAGGCCGTGGTTCTCCATGATCGAGCCGAGATCGACCCACTCCCGGACATCGACGTCCGGCTCGACCTCCGGGCTCTCGTTCCCCGGGTCGAGGTTGACGATGGCCGCATCGTGGCCGAGCGAGCGGAGCCAGCCGGCGTACGCCCCGACCGCGGTGGTCTTGCCGGCGCCGGCGGTGCCGGTGAAGTAGATCGTCGCGGGATCCTCGGCGCTCACCGCTTCCCTCCCGCCGACACCGACCCGGCCGGGCGCCTCCGCCGGATCTCCGCGGCAAGGGAGCGCAGGAACGCCGCCTTGGAGAGGGACCCGTGCTTGGGGATCTTGACCCGTCCGGCGTACGCGTGCGCCTGGCGGGGGTAGTGCTTGGCGGGCTCCTCCTCCGCGGCGTAGCCCATGGACCGGGCGACGGCGACGATCTCGGCCGCGGTCACGTCGCGCAGCGAGGCCGGGGCCGGAATCCGTCGTCCCCCCCGCCGGGGAACCCCCTCCTCGAGGTACGCGGGATAGACGTAGAAGTAGTCCGGCATCGGCGGTCGGCAGGCACTCGGCCTACGCCGAGGCCGGCGCATCGACTCGCCGGCCGTTGAGGACGCCGTCCTGGCCGGGACGCGAGAGGACCCGGACGAGACCGACCTCCGTCTCGAGGATCGCGCCCTTGGTGATGATGTTCCGCTGGACGTAGTTGGGATTCGCCGGGTTTTCCCGGACGGTCACGATCCGCGCCGAGCGCGTCGTCCGGGTCGCCGGGTCGAACACGTTGACGGTCGAGGCGGTCAGGATGCGGAGCTTCCGGTTGCCCCCCCGTACCCGGTACGGCTTGACGGTCCCCGGCCCGACGGTGGCGGTCTGGAGCTCCCGAGCGATCTCATGCCGGCGCTTCTTCCGGATCGGCCGGAGCCGGCCGCCGGTCCGCTTGCGCCGCGATCCTCCCTGCCAGATCCCCATGCTGCGCGCCGCCGACCGTCGTTCGCTATAAGACCTTTGAGGGCGCGGAGCTCACGGACGGCCGTCCGCGACCGAGAGGACCGTCTTGACGGTCCCACCGAGATGCTCCGCGAGGAGGGCGGGTCCCTCCTCCAGGGGGCGGCGTGCGTGGATGAGCTGTTCGACCAGGCCGGGCCAGCGCCGGGCGAACGACGCGAGGTCCCGGATTCCGGCCTCGAAGTGTTGCCGGTTCGCGTTCACGCTCCCCACGATCGCCATGTTGCCGAGGACCATCTCCCGCAGCAGGGCCCCGCCGGCGACCTCCACCGGCGGCGCGTGCGCATCCGGAATGCCGGTCAGGACGAGGACCCCGTTCGGCAGGAGCCGGGGCACGAGGGCGAAGTCGAGCGTGATCGAGCCGGAGGCCTCCATGATCATGTCGAAGCGGTCCTCGCCGAGGGCGCCGATCCCGGTCGCGGCGTCGACGTGCCGGATCCCCGCCGCCGAGAGCAGGTGGGCGGCCAAGGTCGAGGCATCGTGGCGGTCGATCGCCGTCACCTCGTAGCCGCGGGTCCGCAGCACGAGGCTGGCGAGCATCCCGATCGCCCCCGTGCCGGTGACCAGCGCCCGGGGCGGTTCGGTCGCCGGGGCGCCGGGCGTCGGCTCCCGCCGGTCGAGCACGGTCTGCCCGCTCGCGACCGCCTTCTCGACGACGCTTAGGGGCTCCAGGAGGACCGCGACCGGGCGGAGGGGCTCCGGCACCCGGACGAGGTAGTCGGGGTGCTCGACGTACTCTTCGGCGAGGTACCCGTCCTGCCCCCAGATCCCGCGCTCCGTGTAGAGCCCCGTGGCGCAGCAGTCGGATCGGTTCACCGCGCAGAAACGGCAGCGGCCGCATCCGCGCCGCACGGTGGCGACCACCAGGGTTCCCGGAGGGAACCCGTCCACCCCCGGGGCGGCCTCCCGGACCCGGCCCAGGTTCTCGTGGCCCAGGATGAGGTGGTCGGCCCCGGGCGGGGTCTTCCCGTACAGGCCCGCGGCGATGTCGTGGTCGGTCCCGCACACCCCGCACTCGAGCACGCCGACGCGAACCTCGCCGGGCCCGAGGGTCGGGGCCGGCACGTCCGCGATCCGGCTCCCCGCGGCCGGGGGAGAGACGACCAACGCCCGCATGCTCAGGCGAACTCCTTCAGCCGGCCGTCCCATGCGGACCACCGGGCGAGGACCCGCCGCTCCTCCTCGGGAGAGAGCGGGTCGCAGGGGCTCCGATATCCCACGCGCACCCCCCGGACCCGGGAGGCGAGGAACTTCCCGGCGGACGGGAACGGGCCGCCGGCAACCACGAACGCAAGCGCCTCGATGAGCTCCTGGAGCCGCACGACCTCGGCCCCGTCCCCCCGGTGCGCCGCCGCGACGATCGCCCGTCCGAGGCGGGGGAGCACGTTGGCGAGCCCCATCACCGCCCCGGCGGCGCCCCGGGCGATCGCGGGGGCGGCCAGGGCGTCGTCGCCCGGCATCACCTCGAACCCCTCGGGCCCCGCCCGGAGGAACGTCTCCACGCTGGCGAGGGACTCGGAGGTGTCCTTGATGCCCGCCAGGACCCCGTCTCGGCCGAGCCGGCCGACCAGCGACGGGTCCAGCGGATAGCCGACCAAGGAGGGGATGTTGTACGCATAGAGGGGCACCGAGACGGCCCGGCGGATCGCGCGGTAGTACCTCTCGATGGCCCCGGGGGCGGGATGGAGGTAGTACGGGGGCACGACAACCAGTGCCTCCGCACCGGCCGACTCGGCATCGCGCGAGAGGGCGATCGCCTCGGCGGTCGACGGGGCCCCCGTGCCCGCCCAGACCGGGGCGCTGCCCCGGGCCATAGCGACGGTCCGAGCGACGACCTCCCGCCGCTCCTCCCGCGTCAGCAGCGGGAACTCCCCGAGCGAGCCGAGGACGAAGAGCCGGTCGGCCCCTCCCTTGGCGACCGAGAGCGCGAACGCGGCCGTGCCGTCGGCATCCAGCGTACCGTCCGCCCCGAAGATCGTCGGGAGCGGGACGACGAGCCCATGGAAGCTCATGTCCACCGCAGGCCCCGGGCTCCTTAGCCCTTGCCGGGCTGGGCGTCGGGCATAAGGGCGCGGACGGCATCTCCCGCCAGGGCGGGAACCCGTGCCGACGGTGCTGGGACTCGACGAGGCCGGCCGAGGGGCGTGGCTCGGGCCCTTGGTCGTCGGGGCGTTCCTGGTCCGTTCCGAGCAGATCGACCGGCTCCGGTCGATCGGCGTCCGGGATTCGAAACGCCTCGCCCCGGTCGCCCGGGAGCGCCTCTACCGCGCGCTCGGGGAGATCGGCACCTACCGGGCCATGGCGATCCCCCCGGCGACGGTGGACCGGCGCGTCGCCCACGGGGAGCTCAACCGCCTCGAGGCGGAGAGCTTCGCCGCCCTGATCCGGTCGCTCCGGGCCGACGAGATCCGCCTCGACGCCTGCGACGTCGACCCCGCCCGGTTCGGCCGGTCCGTCGGCGCCCTCGCGGGCACGACAATCCCGATCCGTTCCGCCCACCGGATGGACGCGACGGACCCCGTGGTCGGCGCGGCCTCGATCGTCGCCAAGGTCGAGCGGGACCGGGCTGTCGCCCGC
Source organism: Thermoplasmata archaeon (assembly GCA_038729445.1). GTDB lineage: Archaea > Thermoplasmatota > Thermoplasmata > Lutacidiplasmatales > UBA184 > Lutacidiplasma. The sequence goes on along the minus strand of JAVYSA010000003.1, from coordinate 42,334 downwards.
GCGGCGGCGTCGCTCGGCCTGCCGATCGGGAGCGGCTACCCTTCGGATCCGAGGACCCGGCGGTTCGTCGAGGAGGCCCACCGGCGGGCGCCGTCGCGGCTCCACGGCCTGTGGCGCCGCAGTTGGGCCCCGTCGCAAAGGCTTATCGCCGCGAGGACCGCTCGTGCGCTGGAGGAGTTCGGGCCGTGAGCGGGGGGGAGCTCGAGGCGTCCCTCGCCTCGATCGTCGCGCGGTTCAACGGACACGTCGAGGCCCACCCCTCCGTGCGGGAGGAGCTCGGTTCCCTGCGCCGGACCATCGCGGTCCGGCTCCGGGAGGGCGACAGCTACGCCGTCGACCTCAGGGACGGCCGCCTCGAGAACCTCCGGTCGCCGGCACCGGACCGCGCCGACGTGACGGTCCGCACCGACCGCGCGACCTTCCAGGGGCTGGTGCGGCGGGAGATCGGGCCGATGAAGGCGATCGTGACCGGGCGCCTGCGCCTGGACGGCAGCCTCGAGGACAAGCTGCTCTTCCGCAAGCTGCTCGGCTGAGGGCGCCGAGCGCCCCCCCTCAGGGAAGGAAGACGCAGGCGGCGATGCAGACGCCGTAGTGGTCCATCGGGATGACGAGCTCCTCCGTCCGGTAGTGGATCCGTCGCAGCTCGACACCGCGGAAGTGCGCGATCTCCTCCATCCGCCACTTGAGGAACTCCTTGAGCGACTTCTGGGTCCCGTGCAGGTGGCCCTCCGCGACGTAGCCTCCCTGCCCGTCGGTCCGGAAGCCGTAGGCGATGCCGGCGCTGATGACCTCGCCCTCGCCGCCGCCGTGCCGCGCGAGCACGCAGTGGGTGATCGCCCCGCGGACCAGCGGGACCGGGTCGATCTGGCGGATCCCCGAGGGAAGGACGGAGGAGACGCTGACGAGGTTCTGCTCGCCGATGCGGCCGTCCAAGAGCGCGAGATCGAAGGCGTTGAGCTCGCTCGTCTTGTTGATCCCCTTGCCGCTCGTCACGAAGAACCGGGTGGGGACCGGAATCAGGGAGCCGGAGGATTTCGGGGATCGCGCGCGTTCGGCGGGCACGCCGGCTCGCGAGGCCCCCCTCCGCTTAAAGGATGCGGCCCGACCGCGGGCCGTCCGATCTCCGCCCGGGCCCCGGCGGGCGGGCCACCAGGTCCGCTCAGACCATGATCGCGTGCCGCCGTCGCATCGACTCCTCGGTCTCGCCCCGGACCTCGATCCACGCGGCGATGAGCGCGTCGGCGACCCTCAGGCTGGCCGCCTCGAAGACGGTACCGAGGGGGGCGTACCGCGCGCGGTCCGGATCGTCGGGGATCGGCAGGGTCACGAGGACGGTCGCGGCATGCGCGAGCTTCGAGCTCGGACGGCTCGTGACGACGACGAGGTCGGCTCCTTCCCGACGGACGATGTTCGCGGTCTGGATGCTCGAGTAGCTCTCGCCTCGGTTGGAGAAGATCACCACGAGATCCCCGCGGCGGACGATCGGGGTGACGCTCTCCCCGATCACGTACGCGCTCAGTCCGGCCTGGACGAGCCGCATCGCGAAGGCCCGGCCGATGATCCCGCTGCGGCCGGCGCCGTAGACGAAGATGGTCGGGGCCCGCGCGAACAGCTCGAGGATCCGGGCGACGGTCGTGGGGTCCACCGCCGCGAGCGCCTCCCCGGCCCGCGTGGCGATGTACCGGTCGGCCTCCTGGAAGGTGCGCGCCTCAGCGGGTCCGTCCATGGGATCGCCTCGTTCCACCCCCGGATCGCGACCGGGAGGATGACCTTGCCGGACGGGGCTTCCCGCCGCCGGGACGGGGCCGGCCCGTCGTCCCCGGCCGTCCGGAGGAGGGGCGCGCCCGGCGACCCGGGCCTGCCAAAGACGCCCTCGCGGACACGGTCGCCCGTGCGGCGGGCGCAGGGGCGGCACGCGGGGGGGACGGGGCGTGTCGGCGCGCCCAGCGACGCGCCAAGGTCCGCTCGTAGATGAGCTTCATCGACATCGCGTCGTGCTCGAGGAGGGGAGAACTCGAGATCACGGTCGCGTCGTAATCCCGCTGGGTGAGGAGCTCTGCCAGCGGGTCGAACCGGATCCGGCCGCGCTTGACGGGGGTCAGCCGCATCGTGCCGGGACCGGTGTACTCGACGCCCGCGAAGTTGAGGTAGAGCGAGCGATCCGGCCCGGTGCGGAACGCCTCGACCAGGGGGGCATAGTCCTCGGGACGCTCGAGCGGGCGGCGATCCCGGGCGGCGAGGTGCGGGACGTTCAGCACCGGGACCGTCCCGCGCACCCGGTGGGAGAGCTCGAGGATCTCCTCGGCGGATCCGAAGACGTCCGGGTGCCCGCTCGGTTCCAGACCGAGCTGGATCGTCCCCTTCCCGAAGTCGGCGAGCCACCGGGCAAGCCCGTCGGTGATCTCCCGGATCGGTTCGAAGGAGTCGGCCCGCGGGCCCGGTGCATAGAACCCGAGATGGGTGACCAGGAGGCGGGCCCCCAACCCCTCCGCGAGGACCCCGGCCCACTGGATCTGTCGGAGCGACCGCTGGCGGGCCTCCGGGCTCCCGAAGAAGTCGACGTAGTAGGGCGCATGCAGGGTCAGCCGCACGTCGAGCGCCCGCGCGAGGTCGCGGGTCGTCGTGAGGTCGGCGTACTCCCTCGCCAGACTGGTCGTCAGGGTCGTGACCGTCGCCCTGCGACGGATCGGCTCCGTCAGCGCGGCCCGCGTCGGCTCGGCACCCTCGATGGTCGTCGGCCCCACGGCGACGATGAGCTGCTGCGGGATCTCGCGCGGGAGGCGGCCGACCTCCTCATCGAAGGCGACGCGCTGGATCGGGTTGACCTTGATGAACTGGGCCTCCAGCGCCGCGAGGCCCAGATGGTGCACATCCGAGATCCCATCGCGCAGCGTGCGGCCCTTGCACGAGAGTGGAATCCCCGCCGGTCCGAAACGGATCACGAGTTATCGACCCTCAAAAATCGTAGGGTGGCCTCAGGGCACGTTCCTATATATCGGGTCTCGGGGGGAGCCGGACCGCCGCTCCGGCCGGTCGGTTCGGTGCCCCCGGGCGACCAAGTAGAGCTCGGACGACTGGGACCGGGAGGCGGGAGGCTTCGTCCGGGCGACCGAGCGGAACCACCTCGCGAGGCGGTCCTCGACCTCGGGACGGAGGTCCCCGTCGAAGATCTTCGCGACGAACGCCCCTCCGTCACGGAGGACCTCGTGGGCGAGCTCCGCCGCCGCGATCACCAGCGCGGCGGAGCGGGCATGGTCGGTCGCCCATGCCCCGCTGATCCGGGGCGACAGGTCGGCGATCACCACGTCGAACGGCTCCGGGCCGAGCCGCTCGGCCAGGGACGGGTCTCCCACGCGGCCGGGGACGTAGCGGAGGTTCGGAGCCGGATCGACCGGGCGGGGATCCACCGCGACGACGGTCCCTCCGGGCGAGGTTCGCTCAAGTGCGACGAGGCTCCATCCCCCCGGGGCGGCACCGAGGTCCAGCACGCGGGCGCCGGGGGCGAACAGGGGGAAGCGGTCGGCGAGGAACGCCAGCTTGAAGGCGGCCCGGGAGCGAAGGCCCCGCCGCTGCGCCTCGCGGTAGAACGGATCCCTCCTGCGCTCGGCGACGAACCGTCGGCCTCCCATGCCGGGGGACCGGCACTCCCGCGGGCGGATGACCTTGCCGAGCCAGGGAGGGCGGGGGCCGGCACCCGACCGGGGCGCGGTGACCGGAGGCGACGCGCGGCGCTCCCACGTCGTCCGTGGCCTCCCGCGCCCGGGCCGCCCGCGGGCATCCGCTCCGCCGTCCGAGACGCGAACGATTAAGTATCCCTCCTTCTCCTGCCGTGCCCATGCAGCCCAGCAGCCCTCCCGGTGGCGCGCCTCCTTCCGGAACCGGGCCTGTGCCCCCTCCGTACGGGCCGGCGGGACCCGCGGCCTGGCCGGGGACCTCGCCGCCTCCCTACTACCCCTATCCCCCCGCGGCACCCCCACCGAAGAGGGTCCTCGAGATCCGTCACCCGTCCTGGCCGTTCCTGGTCGTGGGCTTCGGATTCCTGCTGCTCTTCATCGGGGCGGTCGTCGCGATCGCCGGATCGGGCCCCCAGTCGACGGTGGTGAGCGCGGCCAACGCGCTGCTCACGGGCCGGATCCTGGCCTCGGTCGGGTTCCTCGCGGTCGGCGGCGGCGCCGGGCTGGACCTCCTGATGCAACCGGCCCTGACGGAGGAGGCGGGACCGGCCGCCCGGCTCCGATACCTCGTGCACCACACCGTGGTCGCGGCGCTGGTCATCGTCTCCCTGATCCTCCTGCTCGGGCTGCTGTAGGGGAGCCTGCCCTCGCGACCGGGCGCCCGGTGGCGGCCACGGCCTGTCCCACCGGCCCGGTCCACCGGGCCGGCGCACGATCTGCGGTGCCCGTGGACGCACCGACCCTCGGGCCCCGGATCCGGGCGAGCGACGTCGCCCACCGGGTCGCGCTCGGACCATCGAACCTCCGGGCGGGGGATCTCCCTCAGGGCCCGGTCCCCCGTCGGGTCATGGCCGTCGGTGGGGCCGTCCGAATTTGAATCGGAGTCTCTTGCACCCCAAGCAAGAAGGATGGTCCAAGCTACCCCACGGCCCCGCGACGGGCGCCGACCCGTGCGGGGTTGATAAGGTTGCCCGCGGCGGACCCCGGCTCAGAGCGCGTGGGTGGCAAACGCCCACGCGATGACCCCGCTGCCACCGATGATGGCGGTGCTCAGGAGGGCGAGCCAGAAGAAGAGCCGGAGCTCACCGATCTGCTCGCCGGGGGTGGCGTCGGCCGGGGGCGTCGCTCCCCCCGGGCTTGGGGTGTACGGGCTTCGGTAGGGCGCCGTCCCGCTCATTTGGCCCGGCAGCGGACCGGGCGCCGGTTCATATGCCCTCAGTACGGAGAGAATCAGGCGGCGAACCACGGGAGTCGCGAGGCCGGTCCGCTCGGCTTGAGGACCAGGAGGTGGAGGTTCGCCCCCGGGTCCCCCGGGGCGTAGGCGTGGCGCAGCGCCATCTGGTAGATGAGGTAGAGCGCATCCTCGTCGGTGTGCACCCCCAGGGACCGGTAGACGTCGACACCGAAGGTCCGCCTCAGCGCGACCAAGAGCTCCTCGAAGTCGATCGCCCCCGGCCCGCCCTCCCCCTGGGCCCGGCGGAAGAGCCCGACCACGATGCCGGTGGCAAGGCGCAGCACCTCGGCGCGGGAGACCGGTCTCGCGTGCCAGTGGACCCGCGGAGGATCGGACCCGCCCGGAGGCGGCACGACGAGGATCGACAGGCCCGGGACGATCCCCCGATGCGGCAGCTCATGGATCTCGCGCCACGCCTCCTCCGCCGCGGCATCGGAAGGGACGACCACGATCGCCCGCCGGTCCGCGTCGGCTCCGGCGGTCGAGAACCACCGGCCGATGGCGTCCGTGGCCGGCTCGCCGGTCCCGATGAAGACCGGCCAGGCCCGGTCCGCCGCCCCTCCGGCGCGCCGGACCCAGAAGGCGGGCTCGACCTCCGGGGCGCGGGGCCGCGGCTCGACGCGGGCAAACCCGAATCGGCGCAGCGCGATCTCGACCGAGCGGGAGGAATCCGACGCGGGGGCCGCCGTCGGCGAGGGCTCCACCATCGGCGAGGGGAAGGCCCCCGCCCGAATTAAGCCTATGCGCAACGGAGGGGGACGGAACGGTCAGAGGGCAAGCCCCGGCACGGCCCGGAGCAGGGGGAAGTTCGCCGCGATCGCGAGGATGACCCCGAGGAGGTACGGACCGGAGTAGACGAATCCCCGCCGGGCGGCCTCCTTCGTCACCTCCGTCCACAACGGAAGGCTCAGCACGAGGTAGATCGCGGCCAGCGCGATCAGGACCACGACGATCGGCCAGGCGAGGGCTCCGGTCGCGGCGAGGACGGCCGTCGCGGGAAGGAGCAGGAGGGTCGAGAGGACGACGATCCGTCCGGAGCGGGCGATGTCCCGCATGTCCGGCAGCATGGGCAGGCCGGCCCGCTCGTAGTCGTCCCGGAGGAGCAGCGCGAGGCTCCAGAAGTGCGGCGGGGTCCAGAGGAAGACGAGGAGGGCGAACGCGAGGACGGCCGGGGGGAACGCGCCGACCGCCGCGGCCGATCCCGCGAGCGCCGGCGCGCTGCCCGCGAACCCGCCGATGACGATGTTCCAGGAGGAGCGGCGCTTGAGCCAGACGGTGTAGACGACCACGTAGGTGAGCCCGCCCAGGAGGATCGCGAGGGCCGTGAGCGGGTTGAGGAGGACGCCGGCGACTGCGACGCCGCCCCCGAGGAGGGCCGTCCCCGCCACGGCGACGGCGCCGGAGTCCCGGATCCGGGCGCTCGGCAGCGGCCGCCGGGCGGTCCGCCGCATCCGGGAGTCGATGTCGCGGTCGAGGTAGTGGTTGAGCATCGCGGCCCCGGCGCTCGCCGCGGCGCCGCAGGCGACGAGGATCCCGAGCGCGACAAGATCGACGCGCGGTGGCTCCGCAAGGAAGTACCCGGCGACGGCGACCAGGACGATGAGAAAGGTGATCCCGGGCTTGGCGAGGCCGACGAGATCCCTCGCGACGGACGGCGAACGATCCGCCCGGGACGCGTGCGGCACCGCGGTGACCATGCGCGAGCCTCCCTAGACCGTGAGGGGCGTGCCGCCTAATGCAGGCCCTGCTCGGCGGAGCGTCGGTCCCATTCGGGAGGGGGAGGCGGGGAGGAGGGCCGTGCCCGCCCGGAACTCGGGCCTTCCGGCGCGCCCTCCACACGGCGGGCCCACTCGATCCACCGTCGCGGAAGGTGGCTCCAGTTGGCGATGAGGGCGAGGATGAGGAGCATCCCGAACAGGATCGTGGCCACCGCGAAGTGGAGCAGCACGAGCCCCAGGGCCAGCGAGGAGTCGACGACCGCGGCACCCAGGAGCGCGAGGATCCCCACGACGACCAGGGACCCCACGCTCAGTCGGAGCAGCGCCGGCCGCCTCCGCTCGTAGGCGACGGCCAGGCCGGCGAGCACGGCGATCGAGACCGCGAGGACGAGCGCGCTCAGGCGGTGGATCCACTCGATCCCCATCGCCCCGGTGAGCGGGGGGAAGAAGGTGCCGTCGCAGCTCGGCCAGGTCGAGCAGCCGAGCCCCGAGTCGTTCGCGATGACGTTGCCCCCCAGGATGATGGTGACCCAGCAGATCGCCAGCGCCACCAGGGAGGCGTACCGGAACCACCGGTCCTTGTCGCCCATCGGTGCCTCGGCCTACGCGCTCCCCTCGGGCTGGGCGCTCGGCACGGGCACCGGCACCGGGGCCGGGGCGGGCTGGGGGGCGGGGCCGGTCATCGTGCTCGGCAGGGGCTCGCCCCAGGGGTCGGGGGAGGTGACCGGCTCGCCGTAGTAGTAGCTGTGGACGATGTTGTAGACGAAGAACAGCTGGCCGATCCCGAGGATGAAGGCGCCGATCGTGCTCAGGAAGTTGAGGGCCTGGAAGTTGCCGACCCAGAGATAGGTGTAGACCCGGCGCGGCATCCCCTCCGCGCCCAGGATGAACATGGGGAAGAGCAGCACGTTGACCCCCACGTAGGTCAGGAGGAAGTGGATGTGCCCGAGCCGCTGGCTGTACCAGCGGCGGGTCAGGACCGGGAAGTAGAAGTAGATCCCGGCGAAGATCGCCATCAGGGTCCCGCCGAGCAGGATGTAGTGGAAGTGCGCCACGACGAAGTACGTCCCGTGGTAGAGGTAATCGACCGGGATCGAGGCGAGGTAGAGCCCGCTCAACCCCCCGATCACGAATCCGGTGATGAAGGCCAGCGAGAACCACATCGGGAGGGCCATCCAGATCCGCCCGCCCCAGAGCGTCGCGACCCAGTTGAACGTCTTCACGGCCGAGGGGACGGCGATCGCCATCGTGCTCAGCATGAAGAAGAACCGCAGGTTCGTGGAGATTCCGGTCACGAACATGTGGTGCTCCCAGACCGCGAAGGAGAGGATGGCGAAGGCCCCGAGGCTGATCGCCATCGCCGCGTAACCGAAGATGTCCTTGCGGGCGAGCTTCGGGATGACCGTGCTGATGATCCCGAACGCCGGAATCACCATGATGTAGACCTCGGGATGGGCGAAGAACCAGAAGATGTTCTGGTAGAGCAGGGCGCCCCCGAGCGGGGTCCCGTTCACGTTCGCGAGGATGTGGGTGCCGAAGTCGAGGTCGCTGAGCACGAAGGTGAGCGCGATCGAGAGGCTCGGCAGCGCGAAGATGAGCAGCACCGAGTTGATCAGGGTCGCCCAGACGAACAGGGGCATGTTCCAGTACTTCACGCCCGGGGCCCGGTGCTTGATGATCGTCACCAGGAAGTTGACCGCGCCGAGCATCGAGCTCACGGTCAGGATGTGCAGGCCGAGGACCCAGAGGTCGATCCCGTAGGGGTTCGAGGGGTTCGGCTGGAGGGAGAGCGGGACGTAGCCGGTCCATCCGGCCCAGGCGTTCGAGAGGATCAGGATGACGCCCGCCGGGGGGATCAGCCAGAAGGCGATCGCGTTGATCTTCGGCATCGCCATCTCGCGCGAGCCGATCATCGAGGGCACGAGCAGGTTGCCGAAGCCGGCCAGGGTCGGCATGATGAACATGAAGATCATCAGCACGCCGTGCATCGTGAACAGCGTGCTGTAGACGTCCGGCGTGATCCCGAGGGTCGTCTGGGGATCGAGGCCGAGCCCCTGGATGAACCCGAGGTCGGTCCGGATGAGGATCGCATAGATCCCCCCGATGAAGAAGAAGACGATCCCGGTGGCGATGTACATGAGGCCGATCCGCTTGTGGTCGGTGGTGAACAGCCACGTCTTCAGCGTGCGGACCGTCCACTCGCCGTGGTAGCTGAACAGGTAGATCAGGAACGCCGCGAGGGCGACGATCGCGCCGATCGCGACGTAGGCCGTCGTCGGGTCCATCAGGGTCCTCCGGTCGCGCTCATAGGATGATCCCCACCGTGATGAGGTACGCCAGCGACGCCCCCGCCGCCACGACGACCACGATCCGCAGGAAGCGGGCGACCGACCCGTCGCTGAGCCGGGCCGGGCGGGTGGGGACGAATCGGCGGCCGAGGGGCCACGTCCGGTACGTTCGGTCCAGCACGTGGAAGAGGAACGCCCCCATCAGGAACATCAGGCTCAGCGCGAGCCCGAACGACTGCTGCGCGCCGGGGGACGTCAGCGGCCCGATCCGCACGATGTAGAGGATCAGGATGGCGATCCCGAGCAGCATCAGGGCCGTCAGGGTGTCGTAAAGGTTGATCATCCGGCGGCGGATCGCGCGGACCTCGGCATCGGGAGGTGCGTCACTCAAAGAGCCTCACCACCCGGTGGGTCTGGCCGCGGTACCGGTCGACCCGATAGAGGATGCCTGCCATGAACAGGAACGCGAGGAACGCGACAGCCCCGCTGACCAGCGCGACCGCCCCGCCGAGGAGGAACGCCCCCCGGGCGATCCACACGGTCACGGCGAAGACCGCGAACGCCAGCGCCACCGTCCCGGCGACCAGGAGGAGGGCGAGCAGCCCCCAGAGGACCCCGGTCCGCCAGACGGGGGTCGTGCCGGCCCCCACCGGGCCCGTCCGGTCGGCGGAATCACTCGGCATGGGGGACCTCGCTGGCGGTGACTGCCGGCGCCCGCGCGGGCGGAAGGGGTGCCGGGGCCCCGTAGACCCCGAGGAAGCCGGCCTTCTGGGCATCCAGCCTCCGACGGTAGCTGGCCCGGTAGCGCAGGTGGAGCCCGGCGATGACGAGGGCGTTCACGAGGAAGATCGGCCCGAGGGTCATCGCGATCTGGTTCGGGAGGATCTGGACTCCCGGCGTCTCCTGTCCCCAGACGCTCAGGACCACGAACATCTCGAGCAGGCAGGTCCCGATGTAGATGAAGACCGGCCGATCGCGCGGATGCGTGCGCTTCGACCGGTCGAGGAACGGCAGGAACAGGATGTAGAGGATGATGACCGTGCCGATCGTCACCGCGATCACCGGGGTCACCCCCTGGAAGTCGAGGAGCTTGAACAGCCAGAGGAAGTACCAGTCGGGGATGATCACGGGCGTCGGGGCGGCGGTGTTCCCGAACCAAGACTGCAGGGTCCAAGGCCAGAGGGCCGCGATCCCGAAGAGCACGCCCAGGTAGACGAGCCCCCACTTCGCCATGTAGAACAGGATGTGGGGCATGAAGGGGACGTGCTTGCGATCCTCCTTCTCGGTGAAGCGGCGGCGCTGGAGAGGGTCGCTGGTCGCCGGCGGGGCGATCCCATGCGATTCGAACAGCGCGATGTGGGCGTAGAGCAGGGCGCCCAGCGTCGCGGGCAGGATCATCACGTGCGCCCAGAACATGCGGCCCAGGAGCCCCTGGGCGGTTCCGTTGCCGAGGATGAACGGGGCGATGAGGTTCCCTAGGTTGAGGGCCCCGCCCCAGGGCAGAGGAATGGCGAGGCGGATGGCGAGCACGATCCCGACGTTGGTCGCGTCGTAGCTGAGCGCCGTGTAGGGCAGGAGGTAGCCGGTGAACCCCATCCCGAGGGTCACCAGCAGGAGGAGGGTGCCGACCATCCACGAGAACTCCCGCGGCGCCTTGTACACCCCGAGGTAGTACCCGCGGTAGAAGTGCACGAAGAGGAGGAAGATCATCGCGTACGCGCCGTAGAGGTGCGACGTGAGGAGGAGCGTCCCCATCGGCACGCTGTTCATGAGGTAGTACGTCGAGCACCACGCTGCGGGGGCGACCCCGGTCCCGACGCCGCAGGCGGTCGTCGTCACCGCCACGCTGGGCTCGTAGTACAGCAGGAGCAGCATCCCCGAGACGACCTGGTAGAGGAAGGCGACCGCGACGAACGCCCCGGTCCAGTAGGACGGCTTGAAGGTGAACTCGGGCTGGGGCCGCAGGGCCCACTTGCGCATGCCGGTCCGGTCCTCGACGAACGTCCAGATCCGGTTGAGGGATCGGTTGTACCAGCCCGAGAACGACATGCGTGGACCTCCGTCAACTCGGGAAGCTGCAGAGGATCGGGCCCGGTCCCTGCTTGACCAAGGGACTGCTCGATCCGACCCCGTAGTCGCCCTTGAGCGTGTCGACGTGCCCGTTGACCGGAGGGCTGCTGGGGGTCATGCCCACGGCCGAGATGATGCCGGTGTGGGGATCCGCCGTCAGGACGACCTGGGGGAGCGGCAGCACCGCGGGACCGGTCAGGTTCGCCGCCCCGTTGGTCACGTCGTAGGTCGAGCCGTGGCAGGAGCAGTGGATGTAGAAGTTGATCTCCCCGTACGGGCTCTGGAACGTCTTCGAGCACGTCCCCGGCGGGTAGTAGCTGATCGCCGGGGCGGTGCAGCCCAGGTGCTGGCAGATCGCGCTGTAGGCGAGGATCGTCCCCTCGGTGCCGATCCCGCCCGGAATGTTGCGGATCGGCTCCCCCTGCTCGTTGGTCGCGCCCTTCAGGTTGATGAGGAAGTTCGGCTCGTTCTGCAGCGGATAGTTGAAGGTGATCACGGAGTTCGTGGTCACGGAGTACTCCTTCTCCACCGCGCTGACCGTCAGGGGGCTTCCGTCGACGTCGATGAGCTGGGTGACCGGGTAGCTCGAGAGGCCGACCATCGGGGGCTGGAGGTACTGGGCCGCCCCCCCGATGAGGCCCCCGCCGGCGGCGCCCAGGACACCGGCGATGGCGAGGAGCTTGAGCACGTTGCGCTTCGTCTCGTCGACCTCGTCGTCGTTCCGGGCCATCGCCACCCGCCGGACATGGCCGACGGGGAAGTCGATCGTCCGCGGCGCGGGGTTCAGGAACGGGCAGTCGCTCGGGCAGGCGGCGTGGGCATCGTTCATAGGCTCCTCCCTTGGGTGTCCGGTACCGTGTCGTCGGGCAGTCCCGGGTCCGGGATGCGGGCCGTCCCCGGCAGCTCGGCACGGTCGCTCCCGTAGTAGACGGCCCAGAGGATGCCGATCCCGGCGAGGATCACGAGGATGTCGACCAGCGTGACGATCTGGGAGGGAGAGAGCCCGCTCATCGGAACGCCTCCGGATCCCGGTCGATCGAGGGAAGGGCGACGGACCAGGTCGGGGTCCCGATCCCGGGACCGTTCCACCCGCTCGCCGAGATCGAAGGGGTGCGGAACGCGACGGCCGGGGGCGTCGTCACAACCGCCGGAATCCCCGAGACCCTGGGGGCGCCCGCCCCGTCGACGCCCAGGAAGGCCGCGCGAAGGCTTGCCGGGGGCCCGGCGAGGGGGGACGACGGGAGGTCCGCCGCCCGCGTCACCTCGGTCAGCATCTGCTGCTTCATCTGCGTGAGCCGCCCGTACCAGCGGCCGAAGGTGCGCATCAGCTCCACGTTGCGGTCCCCGAAGAGGAGGAAGGCGGCGACCCCCGCGATGATGAGCCAGTCGACGTCCGAGAAGAGGCTCATGTGGATCCTCCTACCCCACCCAGGCCGCGACGCCCGGGCCGCTCCGCTCGCGCGACCGCTCGAAGCGGGAGGCGAAGTACGCGCCGCCGAAGTACAGGCCCATCATCGGCAGGGCGATCAGGCACATCGTGATGCCGGAGTTGTCCGGCGTGATGATCATCCCGAACACCAGCGAGCCGATGATCGCGGCCCGCCAGTGCTTCCACCAGGAGGTGGCCCGGACCACCCCGAGCCGGGTCAGCGCGTAGATGAAGACCGGCAGTTCGCAGACGACCCCGAACGCCAACGAGTAGAGGAGGGTGAACGTCACGAAGTCCTGGACCCCGATCGAGGGCGCGAGGCCGAGTGCGTCGACATACCGGAACAGGATGAGGTAGGTGAACGGGGTCAGGGCGAAGAACCCCGCCAAGGTCCCGGCCGCGAACAGGACGGTCGCCGGAACCCCGATGTTCCGCAGCAGGGTCCGCTCGCTCCGCCGAAGGGCCGGCACCAAGAAGGCCCCCACCTCGTGGACGATCCAGGGCATGCCGAGGATAAGGGCGAGGAGGAGCGCGATCTCCATCTCGACCATCACGGAGTCCCCCACCCCGATGTTGAGCAGGGTCACTCCGCTCGGCAGCATGTGGGTGGCCAGCCAGGCGAAGACCTGCGCGGTGATGTTGTAGAAGAGGTTCGGGATGGGGACGGGAAGGGGCACCCGCCAGGGACCGACCGTGACCTCCGTGACCTGGATCTCGAAGACCAGGAGGAAGCCGAACAGCGGGCCGAGCACGAGGGCGATCCGAAGGATCCGACGCCGGACCTCGGTCAGCACCGAAAGGATCCGCTGCAGATCGCCCATCAGTCAACGAGAGACCTCCGTCTTGCTGCCACCAACGCATGCCGTGCTCGAGGCCGTCGCCGAACCCCGAAGCGGCCCGGGCCTTCAGTGGGCCCCGCCCGGTGTGACGGGGGGGGCACCGGCCTCGGCCTTCTGTTGTGCCTTGATCTCCTGCTCCACCTCGAGACGACCCCGCTTGAACTCCCCCGCGGACCGGCCCAGGTTGTGCGCGAGCTGCGGGATCTTGGTCGATCCATACAGCAGCACGCCCGCGACCACCGCGATGATGAGCCAATCGTCGATGGAATCGAACATGGTCCCATCCCTCGGCCGACCACCGAGGCCGGGAGGATATGGCGTTCGTACCGGAGAGTTCGACCGGTAAGAACCGTTCGTACTTGGGCAGATAAGCGTCCCGGCCGGGGGAGCGGATCACGCCGCTTCGACCATGACGTTCTCATGACCCACGGCGACGGCCCGGTCGATCCCGACCTCCGCGAGCAGCGTCAGCGCGGAGGCGGCCCGCTGGAGCGCGAGGGTTGCCGGATAGACCCCTCCATGGCGGGCGCCCGCGTTCGCCTTGCCCACGGATTCGGCGAGCGCATCCCACAGGGCCTCCGTCGTCCCGTAGACCTCGCAGGCCCGATCGAGGCCCGGCCGCATGAGCACGTCCACGACCTCCTTGAGGGACGACTTGAGCCGCGCAAGGGAAGCCTCCAGCCCGGCCGAGCCGGCCAGCTTCGCGGGCGCCTCGTTGAGGGTGGCGAGAATCTCGGAGAGCAGCGTCGTTAGCTCCTCGAGGGCGTGGACGACGACCCGCCACTCGAGCAGCTGCCGGGGGTCCGGCGATCCGATCCGCCGGGCCAGGGACCAGTCACGGCTCGCGAGGAACAGCTGCCGGACCAGCAGCGCCAGGACCTTCTGGGCCTCCTCGTCGAGGGTCGCGATCCGGCGGGATCGGGAGCGGCGCCGCAACAATTCTTCCGTCTCCTCGAGGAAGGCGATCAGGATCATCTTCATCCGCTGCACCAGCTGCGGGAGCTCGTACTTCGACGGGTCGATGAAATTCTGGAGGAGCACGCGGTTCGGTTCCTGGGCGACGATGCTGACCCCGAGGAGGCCCCGGGCGGCCGCCTGGAGCTCCTCCACCCGCTCGGGAGGGAGGGGGAGATCGGTCCGGATCTCGATGGCGTCGTGTCCCACGCGGTAGGCGCCGACGATCAGCCTCTGGAGGACGCCCGGCGTGTCGAACGCCCGCGCTTGCACCAGGTAGGGGCTGCCGGCGGCGGGGGTTCCCGGCGCGGGGGCCGGCTTGAGGTAGAGGGTCCCGTCGTCGTTCTGGTCGAAGACGATGAGGTCGCCGGGCCTCAGGTTCATCGCCTCCGCCCACGGCTTCGGCAGGGTGACAGCGATCGAAGAATGGCCCGCCTTCAGGACGCGTCGTTCCCGGCTCGGTGTCGACCATGCCATGGTAGCATGCCCCAGAACCTACTACGAGGCTCGTAAGTAACTGAGCCCTGTCCTTTTGAGCATTGCGTTCGCACCGGGCCGGCCCAACGGAGCTGGGCCGGTCGGTCCGCCGGCCGGGACCGGCCTAGCCGTGCCCCGGCGGCCCGGGGGGTCCGGGGGGCCCCGGAGGGGAGGAGGGGGCGCCCGGCCCATTCGGTTCGGACGGGGGCTCCGGATAGCCAAGGCGCTCGGGGGGCATCTCGTGCTGCGCCCCGTGCCGCTGGCCGAACGCGAACCCCAGCACGAGGGCGAGGACGACAAGCGCGACGATCGTTCCCGCGATCACGTAGACCGGCCAGCCGACCTGGGCCGTGCCCCCGCCCCCGGTGAGGTTGTCGGGTGCGGGCACCCCGAACCCGATCGCGCCGTACATTCCGGACTGGAAGTGTCCGGGCTCCGCGCAGATGAACTCGTACCATCCCTTCGCGGGAGCGGGGATCGTGGTCGTGTTCTGCGTCCCCCCGTTGAGCACGATGGAGATCATCCACGGGTGCGATCCGGTGCCGTTGGTCCAGTTGGTCAAGGTGTAGTCCGTGTAGGTCGACGGCAGCGCCGCGTTCGGGATGGGAAGCATGGAGAAGGTGTGCTGCAGGGTGTCGCTGTTGATGAACGTGAGGGAGATGTTCGTCCCGTTCGCGACCTCGTAGGTCGAGGCGACGAAACGGAACCCGCTGACCGCGGTGACCGTCAACGAGGTCGGGAGCGCCGCGCCGACGGCGCGACCGTCCGCCCGGACGCCCGGGGCGACCAGCCCGTACCACCCGAACATCGCCAATCCGACGACCACGACCGGAATCACCACCAGCGAGACGACCCGATGCCATGGCATCGGCGACCGACCTCGCCCTTCGAGGGATCGAGCGCGCACGGCGACCGCCCACCGGGACGGGCGTTAAACGCCCTTGGTACGTATCGCTCGGGAAGCACCCGGCAGGACCACCGGACGCAGTTCGTACTCTACGGATATGTAGCCCGGGGCAGGATGCGGTGGGCGAGATGGGACCGATCGAAGCCGTCGAGGCGGGCCTTCCGGCGATGCGGGCGCTCATGGACGGGGCAACGGACCTCGCCCAGGAGTCCCAGATCATCTGGGTGATCACCGGCATCGCGGCCGGCGGGGCCGCGATCACCTTCGCGTTCCTCATCTATGCGATCCACCGGTTCCGGGATCCCGCGACGAAGGGGAGGCGGTATGGCTAAGCGGCTCACGAAGCTCGAGGTCGCTTGGACCTTGGCCGTCGTCGTCCTCTTGGCCGGGATCGCGGTGTGGTCGACGTTCGTCCTGTACAACGTCGACGCGCTCCCTCCCGCGGACGAGTACGTCACCGTCTTCGCGGCCCAGTGGTCATGGACGTTCCGCTACGAGAACGGCACGAACGTGACCTCCCAGTACAACGCCCAGACGAACACCGTGAGCGGGGGCGCGTTATGGGTGCAACCCGGGACCACCGTCCAGTTGAACATCACGAGCCTGGACGTCGACCATTCGCTCTACATCCCGCAGCTCGGAGTCCAGATGAACGCGATTCCGGGGCGCTGGAACTTCGTCTCCTTCCAGATTCCCGCCGTCGCGCCGGGGACCCAGTACATCATCGAATGCACCGAGTTCTGCGGCACGGGCCACGGGACGATGCGCTCGTTTGTCATCGTCGTCTGATCCCGCCTGGACCCGGGCCGCCCCCCCCCGCGCTCCGCGGGAGGAGCGGAAGGGTCCGACCGGAGGACCGTTGGGATGGGCCGGGCCCGCCCGGCGGCGGAAGGCCCCGTCTGGGCTGGCAGGAGCGCACGCCCTAGTGGTGGCCATCCCCCGGCTTCGGAGGCTTCGGGAACCGGCCCGTGTAGGCCGTGACGGTCGCCAGGATCGCGCCGATCCCGATCAGGCCGAGGGCGACCGCGAGGACCCACGCGGAGACGATCGCGGTCGAGACCACGACCGGGGGTGGCACCGGCACGTCGACGTAGAGGAACCCGTACATGCCGTTCTGGAAGTGTCCGGGCTCCTCGCAGATGAACATGTACACGCCCGGCTGCGAGACGACGAACGAGCCGGTCACCGCGCCGTTGGAGGGGACGGTGAGGTTCGCGAGCGCAGGATGGACGCCGAAGTAGCTCGAGAAGTTCGAGGGGGTCACGTTGACGCCCGGCTGGGGCACGAGCGACCAGGTGTGGACGAGGCCCCCCAGGTTCGTGACGGTGATCGTGACGTTGATGGGGAAGCGGATGCCGCTCGAGTTGAGCGCCAAGGCGCTGGGGACGAACGAGAGGGCGTCCGTCGTGTTGTCGCTGAGCGTGGCGTTCCCCCCGATCGTCGGCTTGACGGTCAGCGTGCCGGCCATGCCGGCCTGGAACTGGTAGGGCACCAGCGACACGTAGGTGAAGGCAAGGGGGGCCGTCGCGACCGGCGCGAGGAAGCTCGCGTTGGCCGAGGCGCCGGCGGCGACCGAGACATTGACGAACGAACCGTTCTGGGCGAAGTAGCTGTCCAGCTGGGCCGGAGTCCACGATCGGGAGAGGGTGACGCCGGCCTGGCGGGCGAGCGTGAACGTGTGGGTGTAGTTCCCCTCGTTGACGAGGTGCAGCGTGACGTTGGCGCCGGAGTCGACGGAGATCCGGCTCGGGACGAACGCGGGGGCATCCGTCATGTTCACCACGATGACCGTCCGGGGGGGAGGGCCGGCCGGCACGGCGTGGGCCCGCCCCACGGGCACCCCCGCGGAGAAGTGGACGGGGCCCGAGAGCGGCCCGGCCAGGGCGGCGACCACGAGGATCGCCCCGGCGATGCACCAAGGGGCGCCCCGCGCCCAGACCCGGTGGCGGGGCGGTTTCGGCCCGATCGTCACGGAGGCTCCGGCCGCGTTCGACGGAAGGGCGGTTGATATCGGTAGTGTACGAATCCCCCTCGGCCCGCCTCAGTAGGAGACGTCGGGGAGCTCGAACCGGCGCAGCAGCTGGGTTGTCACCTCCACCAGGGGGTGGTGGCTCGTCCGGTCGATCGCCACATCCGCCAAGGTCGCGAGGTGGTGCTCCCGGGCCGTCCGCTCGAGCCCCGTCTCGATGTGCGCGAACTTCTCGGGCTCCTCGCAGTGGAGGATGAACGCCTGGAGCTGGACCAGGCCGATCTCCCGGGCCGCCAGCGCGCGGTGGTGCCCGTCGATCAGGATCCACTGCTCCCCCTTCTCCAGGACCAGGAGCGGCTCGGCGAACCCGCGCTCGAGCTCGTAGCGGCGCCCTTCGAGCTCGTCCTCGAAGACCTTCGCCTGGGTCGGTCGGAGGCGATCGAGGGGCACGGTGCCCCGCCGATAGGAGAAGCGCAGGCCGTAGCGCTCGGCGAGCAGCTGCTTCAGGGTGTCGGCCTTCGCCGGGCTGGCCCGCTCGAAGTGGGACCGGACGATGTCGAGGTTCGAGAGGATGCCGCAGAGCTTCCCCTCCCGGTCGACGATCGGCAGGTCGCGCAGGCCGTAGCGGAACATCACCCGGGCCGCGTCGTCCAGGGCGGTCTCGGGCGTCGCGGTGTAGGTGCCCGCCCGCAGGATCGAGCGGAGCGGCTCCTGCGGTCGGTGACGGGCGCGCAAGAGCTCCTTCGTGCTGACGAACCCGACGAGCCGTCCGTCGACGTCCGTCACGGGGAACCCGTGGTGCCGGCTGCGCAGGACCTTCTCGATGACGTCGCCGATCGGGGCCGAGTCCCGGACGTGCTCGACGCTCAGGACCATGTAGTCCCGGACAAGCACCGGGCTCATGCGTCGGGCTCGGGGGGGACCTCGTCGCGGAAGTAGGCGGTCAGGATGTGGCAGATCATGAGGTGGACGTCCTCCGTGTGCTGCATCGAGGGGGACGGGACCACCACGGGCACGTCGACCATCGACTTGAGCTTCCCGCCGCCGATGCCGGTGAGCCCGATCGTGAAGAGCCCGAGCTCCCGCGCCGCCTCGACCGCCCGCAGCACGTTCGGCGAGTTGCCGCTCCCCGAGATCGCCACCGCGACGTCCCCCCGCTGGGCGAGCGCCCTCAGCTGCTCGGCGAAGACCACGGAGTAGTCGGCATCGTTCGCCCACGCCGTGACGCCCGGGGTGTTGTCGTTGAGGGCGAGGCAGCGGAACCGCCGCTTCGGGAACGGCGGCGATCGCATGGTCGACTTCGCGATGTCCGTGACAAAGTGGGAGGCCGTCGAGGCGCTGCCGCCGTTGCCGAAGAAGAAGATCGTGCGCCCCTCGCGCCGGGCCCGCAGGAGCTCCGGAACGATCCGCCGGAACGCCTCCTGGAGGTACGGTTCGTCGATCGCCGCCTTCGTCTCCTCGAGGTACCGGTGCACGTACCGCTCGAGCCCGTCCGGAGTGTGTCCGCTCATCGCCCCACGAAGAGAATCCGCGAGCCCTCGGCGCTGATGCCGATCGGCGTCCGGGGCATGGGCCGGAGGGCCTCTTCTATCTTGCGGCGGGCCTCGGGGGGATGCAGGAGCACCAGGAAGCCGCCCCCGCCGGCCCCCGCGATCTTCCCTCCCCACGCTCCGGCCTCCTTGGCCGCGGCGTACCGCTCGTCGATCCCCGGGTTGGAGATCCCCGAGGCAAGGCCCCGCTTCAGGTGCCAGCCCTCGTCCAGGACTCCCCCGAGCCGGGCCCAATCCCGGCCGACCAGCGCGTCGCGGGCCTCGGCCGCGAGCCCGCGGAGCCGGTCGAGCGACTCCACGTTCGCCTCCGTCCGCGCGCTCTGGCTCTGAAGGATCCCCTGGGCCTGGCGCGTCGCCCCCGTGTAGAAGATCGACAGGTGGCGGACGAGGTCCTCCCGCTGCGCCGGCGCCAGCGGGATCGGCATGACCCGGACGCTGTCGTCGGGGAGGAACTCGAAGTACTGGATCCCGCCGAAGGCCGCGATGTACTGATCCTGCTTGCCCAGGCTCCCGCCCAGGCGGTCGATCTCGATCCGGCAGGCCTCCTCGGCCAGCTCCCCGGGTCCCTTGAGGATCCCCCGGTAGGCGTAGAGCGCCTGCAGGAGGCCGACCGTCAGGCTGGAGGAGGACCCGAGGCCCGTCCCCTCGCTCGGGATGTCGGCGACCGTGTGGATCTCAACGCCCGTGGTGACCCCGGTCGTCCGCATCGCCTCCCGGATGAGGCCGTGCTGGAGCTCGTCGAGATGCTCGACGTTCTCGGTCCGGGAGTAGGCGGCCCGGATCCTCTGGTCGAACTTCGGCGAGGCCAGCACATGGATGTACCGGTCGATCGCCGCGCTGGCGACCGCCCCACCCCCATGGGCCCGGTAGTAGGAGGGAAGGTCGGTCCCGCCGCCGGCGAAGCTGATGCGCAGCGGCGTGCGCGTGATGATCACGGGGGTCGGAGTCCGGGACCGCACTTAGGGTTGCGGGTCCCCCGCCGGCGTGCCGGAGGGGGCCGACGGGTTGTCGGAGGGGTCCCGACGGGCCCAGCGGCTCCGGTTCCCGTAGAACGACCGGGCCGTCCGGGCCAGGTCGTCCATCGGCCCGAGGCCCGGTAGGACGCCCGCGAAGGAGGGCGCCCGCCGGTCGAGGATCACCGCCAGCCCCCGGTCGTGTTCGGTGCGGATCATCCGGCCGATCGCCTGCGCGATCGCCCGCTGGGCCGGCGCCTCGTAGGCGGCTCGCCAGCCGTCGGTGCCCCGGGCGTCGAACCACCGCCGCAGGGCCTCCCGCCGTGCCGTCGGGCGGGGGTAGGGGATCCCGACCAGGACGACGGCCTCGAGCTCCTGATCGGGGAAGTCGAGGCCCTCCGAGATCCGTCCGCCCGCGACGCCGAGGATCGCCCCGGCGCCGGGATCCCGCTTGAACCCCTCGATCGCCCGCCACAGGTCCCCCGGGCTCACGCTCGGGTGCTCCCGGACGGAGTTCGGCGGCAGGGACGACTGGAGGCCGGCGCGGAGGATCCGGTCGAGAAGATCGAAGCTCGGGAAGAAGACGGCGGTCTTGACCGGAAGGCACTGGAGGACATGCGCGATGCGGTCGGCAAGCTGGCCCACGGCGTCCGGATTCGTCTGCAGCGTCTCGTATCGCGTGGTGACCGACGGGTCGTAGAGGTACCGGACGTTCCCGGGGGGGAACGGCGATGGGACCGTGACCGACGGGGTCTCCTCCGGAAGGGAGAGGGACCGGCGGTACTCGTCGATCGGGGCCAAGGTGCCCGACATGTGGACGACCGCGTGGCAGGCCCTCAGGGCAGAGGCGGGCTCCGCCGCGTCCAGGCTGAACGCCTCCAGCCCCGGCCGGGGGCTCCGGGTGGCGACCTTCGCGTACGCCGGCTCCTCCAATCCCGGCCACGACAGCAGGGTCAGGGCGACAGCGTGGACCCAAGAGCGCGGCAGCCGACGTTCCCGGCGCCGCTCCTCCTTGAGGTTCTCCCCCCAGGTCGCCAGGGCCCCGAGCCAGGTGTCGAGACGGTGGCTGGTCCCGCCGAGGCTGGTCAGAAGTGCCTCCTCCAGCAGTGAGGGGGGCATGAGCGCGTCCTCCTCCCGGACCAGTGCCTGAAGGATCTCCTCGATGGCAGCGCGGACGATCGCGAGGAACCGCGAGGCGCTCGGCCCGTCCGGCAGCTGGAAATCCCCGCGCTCCTCTACCTCCCGCTCGGCCCGGCGGACGCTCGTCAGGGGGAGGGAGACGCTCGTCAGCTCCCGGAGGTACTCGGGCAGCTGGTGGGCCTCGTCGATCACGACATCGATCCGGTCCGGGGCGACCTCGAGCCACCGGAGGAGCGAGCGGCGGACGTGCGGGTGGAAGAAGAAGGCGTACGGGGCCGTCACGACCCGCGCGGCCGGAAGGAGGCGCTTCGTCATCTCGTAGGGGCACAGGTTCTCCCCGGCGCACCAGCCGTCGAACTCCGGGGGGCTCGGGAACCGCGCCCGCACCCGATCGGCGAACGCCGCGGTGTCGGCCTGGAGGACCCGGGCGTAGTAGGCGCAGCCGTCGAGGTCGACCAGGTCGACGACCGCGCCGTCCGGAAGCTCGGCCGGGGGCTCCAGGAGCTGGCCCGAGGCGAACGCCGACTCGGTCGCCCGCCTCCGATCGGCGCAGAGCTGGCCGTGCTCCTCGGCGGTCGCCCCCTGGACCTCGGCGACCCCCTCGAGGAGCAGGCACCGCTTCGCGCGGCCGGCGAGGCCGAGGACAAGGGGAGGCTCCGCGACGCGGTGGGAGATCGCTCGGGCCTCGTTGAGGACCTGGACCTCTTGGGCGTGGGTCCGCACGAGATAGACGATCCGGTGATCCTCCCGGATCGCGTGGGCCAGGAGGGGGGCAAGGGCGCCCACCGTCTTGCCGCTCCCCGTCGCGGCCTGGACCAGGAGCGAACCGCCGGAGGCGGCGGCGGATCCGACCGCCCGGACCAGGGCGTCCTGGCCGGGGCGCGGCCGGTAGGGGAAGAGCGCGAACTCCGGCGCCGCCGGAGCGGGGGGGGTCGGAGAGGCCGTCACGGCGGATCGCCGTACGAGGCGGCCCGGAGGGCTTTAACCTACCGGTGGAGCGGAAACCGGGGGCGGTTCAGCCGAAGGCGTAGCGGACGCCGTAGCCCCCGCGCGGGAAGGTCCAGCGGACCGAGCCCCGGTCGCACGCGATGTCGCAGGCCCCGCACTCGACGCAGTCCTCGTAGCGGAAGACGAGCCGCCCCTCGATCCGCTCGTAGCACTTCGCGGGGCAGACGATCGTGCATCGGGAGTGCGGGCACGCCGCGCAGATCGCCGGCTGGACGGTGATGTGGGCCCGTTCCTTGGCGTCCGTCGTGTAGCGGAGCGTGCCGAGCCGGCGCTTGATGTCGATCGGCCCGATCGGCTCCTCCGTCCCGGGCATGGGTGCGGGGTCCCCCCTCACCCGGACCCGATTCCGGAGAGGACGGCAAGGTCGGACCGGACGGCCCGGATGCTCGCGTCGAAGGACGCCCGCTCCTCGGCGGTCAGGTCGATCTCGACAATCCGCTCCACGCCCCGCCGGCCAATCACCGCAGGGACGCCGATGGTGATGTCCCTCTCGCCGAACTCGCCGGCGAGCAGGGTCGTCACCGGGAGGAGCCGGTGCTCGTCCCGCGCGACGGCGCGGACGAGCTCCATCTGGCTCGCGGAGGGCGCGTAGAAGGCGCTGCCGGTCTTGAGCAGGTTCACGATCTCGCCGCCCCCGTTCTGGGTGCGGCGGACGATCTCGCGGAGCCGGTCGGCCGGCAGGAGCCGGGAGAGCGGGACCCCGTTGACGCTGGTCAGGGACAGGATCGGGACCATGGTGTCCCCGTGCGTCCCGAGGACGAAGCCGATGACGTCGCGGGGGGCCACGCCGAGCGCCTGCGCCACGAACGTCCGGAACCGGGCGGTGTCGAGCGTCCCCGACTCGCCGAAGACCCGGCCGGCCGGCAGGCCGCTGACCTGGCGGAGGTAGTGGGTCATCACGTCGACCGGATTGGAGACGACCACGACCACGGCGTCCGGCGCATGGGCCCGGATCGCCTCCGCGTGCTGGCGGACGATCTTCGCGTTGACCTGCAGGAGATCCGAGCGGCTCATCCCCGGCTTGCGGGCGATCCCCGCGGTCTCCACGACCACGGCCGAGTCCCGCAGCGCCGCCAGGTCGGTCGAGCCCTCGACCCGGGTCGAGAACCCCAGGATCGGCGCGGACTCGGCGATGTCGAGCGCCTTGCCCTGCGGCAGGCCGTCGACGATGTCGAGCAGCATCACCTCGCGCGCGAGGTCGCTCTCGGCGATCCTCTGGGCGAGGGACCCGCCGATGTTGCCGGCTCCGAGGATGCTGATCTTTCCCAACGCGGTCATCCTCCGGGCCAGAGGTGCGGCGGCTAAAAGGGCACCCCGCCGCCGCTTCGGCTCGGGCGAAAGGTTCATTCCGATGCGCACCCCCTTCCGGTCGGTGCCCGACTCGAACCCGATCCTCGTGAACCGCCTCGAGCGGGACAAGTGGCGCCGGCGGCTCTCGCTACTGCAGGCCCAGCTGGGGGAGATCCGGGCCCAGCGGGCCGAACTCGAACGGAGGCTGGCCCTGCTCGGACGCGAGCTCGACCGGATCACGCGCCTCCTGCGCGCGGCCCGTTCCTCCAGCCTCCCGATGGACCGGGGGGAGGTGATCCGTGCCCCCCGCCCTCCGACTTCCTACTGAGCCGGAGGCGACCCTCCGGCGGGAGCACGACCGGTTGGCCCGGCAGCTCGACCGCCTCCGCCGCGAGGAGCGGGACCTCGAGGACCAGATCCGCCGGGCCCGGGAGCAGGTCCGCTACTACGACGACCTGATCCGCAAGCTCAAGGCGGACTGGACGGGGCGGCCGGGCGCGGGGGATGTCGTCCGGAACCTCCATTGAGGGGACCCGGCCCCGGATCGCGGTGGTCGGGCCCGGTGCGGTCGGCACCCTCTGGGCGGCCCTCCTCTCCCGCGCGGGGCATGAGGTCCTCCTCGTGGGCCGACCCGGGACCCGTCGCCTTCCGGCCGGCGGCCGCATCGTCGTGGAAGGGACCGCCGCGGGGACCTACCCCGTGCGGAGCCGGGTGGGGCTCGGCGGGGGGCCAGCGCCGGACCTCGTGATCCTGGCCGTCAAGAGCTACGACGTCGAGGAAGCCAGCCGGTCGATCGCCTCGGCGATCGCCCCGGGCCGCCCGGTCCTCCTTCCGCAGAACGGCCTCGGGATCGAGGAGAGCGCCGCCCGGGGCGCGGGCCCGGCTGGGATCGATCCCCGCTGGTTCGTCCGGGCGGTCCACACCATCCCGTCGACCTGGCTCGGCCCCGGCCGGGTCCGCTACGCGGGCACCGGCACGCTCCGCCTGCCCCCGGCGACGGGGCAGTCCCCCGGCGACGAGGCCGCGGCGGCGTTCGAACGGCTCTTCCGTTCGGCCGGAATCCCCGTCGACCGGCCCGCCGACTTCGCCTCGGCGCTGTGGTCGAAGGCGGTCGTGAACGCGGTGATCAACCCGCTCACGGCCCTGACGGGATGCCCGAACGGCGCGATCGCCGGCGAAGAGCTCCGGGCCCGGGCCGAGACCCTCCTGCGCGAGGCGCTCGCCGCGGCGGCGGCGGCCGGTCACCCGCTGGACGGGGGCGTCGCCCGCGGGGCCCTGTGGGCCACGGTCGAGTCCACCCGGGAGAACCTCTCGAGCATGCTCCAGGACCTGCGCGACGGCCGCCCGACCGAGATCGACGCGATCTCCGGGGCGCTCCTGGACGCCGGAGAGCGCCACGGCCTCGCGATGCCCGAGACGCGGAGGGTGGTGGAGGAGATCCGGCGGAGGCAGGGGGCCGGCGGACGACAACGCTCATAGGCCGGGGCCCTTCCGGGGCGCCGTGGGCGGCAAGCGGGGGCTCCAGGAGGCGAGCGTCCGGGGCCGCCGCGTCCTGGTGCGCGTCGACTTCAACGTCCCGCTCACCGCGGACGGAAAGATCGCCGACGACCATCGGATCCGGGAAGCCCTGCCGACACTCGAGCACCTCCGCGCCGCGGGGGCCCGAACGATCCTGATGAGCCATCTCGGGCGCCCCGACGGGAGGGTCGACCCCCGCTACACCCTGAAGCCCGTGGCCCACCGCCTGAGCGCCCTCCTCGGCCAGCCCGTCCCGATGGCGGCGGACGTCGTGGGGGTCCACGCGATCGAGGCGACGGCCCGTCTCCAGAACGGCCAGTTCCTCCTGCTCGAGAACCTGCGCTTCTCCCCCGGGGAGGAGGCGAACGATCCGGGATTCGCGGCCCAGCTCGCCCGGCTCGGCGAGGTGTTCGTCGAGGAGGCGTTCGGGACCGTCCACCGCGCCCACGCCTCGACCGTCGGCGTGCCCCGGCGGCTGCCGTCGTATGCGGGCCTCCTGGTCCAGAGGGAGATCCAGGCCCTGACCCCGCTGCGGGAGGGCCCGCCAAGGCCCTACGTCGCGATCGTCGGCGGCGCCAAGGTCGCCGACAAGCTCCCCCTCCTCGCGAGCTTCTTGGGACGGGCCGACGCCCTCCTGATCGGCGGCGCTCTGGCCCTGCCGTTCCTTGCGCGGACCCATCCCGGCATCGGCCCGGCGGCCGCCGACCCGGCCCTCGACCGGGCCCTGGCCGAGTTCGCGGCAAAGGCATCGGAGAGCGGGACCCGGATCGTTCTGCCCGTCGACCTCGTGGCGGAGGAGCCGGGAGGCGCCGGGCCGCGCGTCGTGACCCTCGAGGAGGCCCCGGGGCCCTCCGCCCGCTATCCGGACATCGGGCCGGCGACCGTGCGAGCCTTCCGCGAGGCCCTCGCGGGCTCCCGGACGGTCTTCTGGAACGGCCCGCTCGGCCTCGCGGAGGATCCCCGCTACGCCGCCGGGACGCGGGAGACCCTCGCGGCCCTGCGCGAGATCGGGGGCCACCACGTCGCCGCCGGCGGGGACAGCGCCCGCGTCGCCGCCGATCTCGGCGTCAGCGACGCCTTCGGCTTCGTGTCGACCGGGGGCGGGGCGGCGCTCGAGTTCGTGCAGGGGCTCGAGCTCCCCGGCCTCGCGGTGCTGCCCGACGCGTAGGACCCCCTCCGAGGGGGGGCGGGGGCGACGACGGGTCGAGCTCCCGGGCAAGGTACTCGAGGTACTTCCCCACGACGCGGTGGGTGTCGAGCTCCGCGATCCACGGGACCTCGTAGGGATGGGCCTGGCGCAGGCGGTCCATGAGCGCGCCGACGAGCTTCGGGACGGTGTGGAAGGTCACGAGGGTCTCCGCCCCCCCGGCGCGGCGGCCGTGCCACCAGTAGCGCGAGCGGATCGGGATGGCGTGCGCGCAGCTCGCGAGCCTCGCCGCCACGATCCGCTCCATCGCCCGGTCGGCGCCGGCGGCGGTCGGGAACGTCGTCGCGACGATCCGCATCGGCCCCCGGGCGTCGGCGGGGTCCATCGGGTACGGGCTCACGCGGGCAGCCCCCCTCCCGAGAGGCGGAGCGACGGGCCGGAGGCATCCAGGTGGACGATTCCGTCCGCCGCGCCCGGCCGGTTCAGGTCGACGATCGTCGCGCGCGCCGGCACCGCCGTGATGTTCCGCATCTTCTGGTACTCCGTCTCCCCCTGCCAGGTCGACACGTTCAGGAGCAGCACGTCCCGATATCGGTCGACCCCGTAGGTGTGGGCATGCCCGGTCACGAGGACGTCGGGGACCGGGTCGATGACGAGGCCGTCGCGCGGCAGGGGCGCGAGGGGCGTCCGTCCCCCGTAGATCGGGGCGAGGTGCCGCATCGCGAGCATCCGCTTCATCACGTCGGTCGGCCGGCCGTAGGAGGCGCCGGGGATCGCCGGAATGAGGTCATCGAACCCCCGTCCGTGGTACGCCTCGACGACGACGCCGTGCACGGCGAACGTCGAGGGGTTGCCGAGCGACCGGACGTTCGGGGGGAGGGACGCCGCGATCCCGGAGGCGAGGGCCGGTTGGGGCTCGGCCGGGGAGACCGCATCGTGGTTGCCCGGGACCACGGCGATCGTCATCGTCGGGGGAAGCTCCCGGAGCCGTCGGCCGAGCTCCTGGTACTGCTCCACGACGTCCGCGATGGCAAGATCCTGCTCCTGCCTTGGATAGATCCCGATCCCGTCGACCAGATCGCCCGCGACGACCGCGACCTCGATCGATCGGGCGAGGTCCGGCGCGGGGCCTTTCCCGCCGAGGAAGTCGACCAGCCGGCCCCACGCGTCGGCGAGGAACGATTTCGAGCCGATGTGCAGGTCGGACAGAAAGATCGCCCGTACGGGTCGGTCCGCCCGGCCCGGGACCCGGCCGATCGGCACGTCCGGCCGCTCCCACCCCTCGACGCGCGGGAGGCGGCCCCGGTCCTTCGGAAGGGCGAGGGAGACCCCCACGACCTCGTCGGGGAGGATCGGCTCGCGGGAGAGTGGGGAGTCCTTGGGCAGGAGGCACTCGGCCGTCCCCGTCTCGTCCTCGACCGTCACGATGAGGTGATGCTGCTTCGGCGTCGCGCGAACCTCGCGGACCATCCCGATGATCGACGCCTCGCGCTCGGCGCCGCGGAGCTCCCGGATCGGCCGGAGTCCTCGCAGCGATGCCCGACCGGTGAGGAGCCGGCTGAGCCGCCGGTACCGGTCCGAGAAGAGGGCCCCGTAGGCCGAAAGGGGATCCTGATGGGGCGGGGGAGCGACGAATCCCTGCACGAGGACCTGGAACGGCGGGGCGGCGCGCCGGGGTGCGGCCGGGCCGTCGGTGGGCGACTCCGGGCGCACGATCGGGCCGGGCCTCGGACCCCGCCGCTCCGCGACCTCCTCGACCAGCTCGCGGGTGATGAGCGGGGTCTCCGGCCCGGCGACCTCGAGGACCTGCTGGCAGAAGAGGAGAGGCTGACGGTCGGCCGCAAGGAGCTCGATCGCCTGGGACTCCGCAAGCTTCCGGTGGGAGGCGAGGTAGGCCACGAGATGGTCCCGTACCGAGGAGGAGACGCCCACGACCGCCCCGGCGCCCGCGCGGCGGGCCCCGGCGGGCCACGAGGCGGATCGGCGTATTTCAAGGCTCGCGTCGGGACGGGGCGATCCGGGTCAGCGGTACGACTCCTTGGTGTAGGTGGTGCCGGGAGGGTAATGCGACTTGAGGTGCTCGATCAGGGTCGTCGGGGACCGGTCGAGATGCGCCCCGTACCAATGTACCGCCACGTCCCGGAGCGTCGACTGGATCGCGTCGAGGTCGACCTCGTGCTCGTTCGTGTCGGCCAGGACCGCCTGGTTCATCGTGCGCATCCAGCCGGTGTACCGGTGGTAGGTCTCGCCCTCGGTCCACTCGAAGATCCCCCGGAGCCGGCTGCGCCCCTCGCCGTCGCGGTAGTACCAGAACCGGATCCCGAACCCGACCCATCCGGCGGCCCGATCGGCGAGCTCGATGGAGGTCAAGGAGGCGAAGTCGAACGACTCCCGGAACGACCACTGCGTGGGGTACTCCGCGAACGTCGCGAAGAGCGTCGGGGACGGCTCGATCGTCAAGTGGACCGAGACGGCCTCGAACTGGTTGTGGATCTCCCACAGGCTCTGGAGGAGGCGGCGATTGATCTCGGCCCGCCGGCCGAGGTCCTTCCGTTCCTCGCGCTGCTCCTCGGCCATCGTGGCCTGGACCTTCGCGAGCTCCCGGCTCAGCTGGGAGGCGAAGTCGTCATTCGGACCGCTTCCGGCGTCCTTCGACGCCCTCGGTGCCCTCGGTTGCCGTCGGCGTCTTCGGACCGGTCCGCGGGTCTTCCGTGGTCGTGGCATGCACGATCCCTTCCGGCGGGCGGATGGAGACCCGACTATAAATGAGTGCGATGGGGCGGTTCCGGGGGGCACCCGACACCCCCCATCCCGCTCCCCTCCTTGGCACAGTATTAAATACCCGACCATGCTCCCATCGATTGACAGGCACCCGGAGACGGAGGAGGGATCCTCTCGTCGTCGCGTCGGGAATTACGACTCATGATCGGTTCCGGTTTCGGTCGTCCACCTTTCCGTCACGCGCTCGACGTGAGCCCTCCGTAGCCTCCGGCATCGGCGCACGGGTGCGCCGGGGCCGTCGAACGGAGACCAAAGAGATGACGAACGATCCCAGCGCCGCCAAGTACCAGATCCGCGCCCGCATCACCGCCGAAGGCGTCATCGACAAGCCCGACGTCGTCGGGGCCGTCTTCGGGCAGACCGAGGGCCTGCTCGGGGACGAGCTCGACCTGCGCGACCTGCAGAAGTCCGGTCGCATCGGCCGCATCGAGGTCGACATCGACTCTCGCAAGGGCCGCAGCGAGGGGGAGATCGTGATCCCCTCGTCGCTCGACCAGGTCGAGACCGCGATCCTCGCCTCGGGGCTCGAGACCGTCGACCGGATCGGCCCGTGCCGGGCCAAGATCGAGGTCGTCAGCGTCGAGGACATCCGCGTCGCCAAGCGCCAGAAGGTGGTCGAACGCGCCAAGACGATCCTCGCCAAGCTCCAGGAGGAGTCGAAGGGGGTCGGTGTCGACCTCACCGAGGCCGTCCGCAAGGCCGTCCAGGTCGAGGAGATCACGACCTACGGGCCCGAGCACCTGCCCGCGGGGCCGAACATCGACCAGGCCGACGCCCTGATCGTGGTGGAGGGCCGGTCCGATGTCCTCAACCTCCTGCGCTGCGGCATCAAGAACGTCATCGCGGTGGAAGGCACCAGCGTTCCCCAGACGGTCAAGGACCTCTCCCGGGGCAAGACCGTGACGGCCTTCACCGACGGGGACCGGGCCGGGGAGCTCATCCTCCGGGAGATGCTGCAGACGATGGACCTCGACTTCGTCGCCCGCGCCCCCCGCGGGAGCGAGGTCGAGGAGCTCACGCAGAAGCAGCTGCTCAAGTGCCTGCGGAACAAGATCCCGATCAACCAGTACCTGGAGATGACCGGGTTCGAGTCGACCGGCGCGACGCGAGGCCCGATGGAGGATCGGGGCGACCGCGACCGCCGCGACGAGCGGGGCCCCCCGCCCCGCGGCCGGGAGGAACGGCCGGCCCCGCCGCCCCCGCCTCCCTCCGCGCCCCCGCGGCCCTCTCCCCCGCCGGCGGCGCCTCCGGCCGCCCCACCCCAGCCGCTCCCCCCGGAGCTCCAGCGCTACTTCGAGCTCCTCGCCCAGGTCGAGAACTCCTCGCGGGGCCTCATCCTGGGGGAGGGGGATGCCGTCGTGCAGGAGACGCCGGTCAAGGACCTCATCGACGCCCTTTCCGGCCTCACGGGCCCGGCCCGGGCGATCGTCTTCGACGGGGTCGTCAGCCAGCGCCTCCTCGACGTCGCCCAGGAGAAGAAGATCGGCACGGTGGTCGGATCCCGGCTGGGCCCGATCGGCAAGATGCCCGAGGGGGTCCGGGTCTACACCCGGCAGGACCTCGCGGCGTCCCCGGCCTAGACGGAAGACGCCCAAGGCCGGCGGTGGCACGCACGCCACCGCCGGGCCAACCTTTTAGTCCCTTCCGTGGGTGAATCCTCACGGAGCCTGCATGCCGAGCCCACCCGACGCGGTCGATCGACGGTCTCCGGCGGCCCTGGACGAGATCGAGACGTCCGACGAGATCCCGATTCCGACCGATCCGCTCGAGCGCGTGATCGGCCAGGAGAAGGCCGTCGAGCTCGCCCGCATCGCGGCATTCCAGCGCCGCCATCTCCTCCTGGTCGGCCCACCGGGGGTCGGCAAGTCGATGACCGCCCAGGCGCTGGCGCTCCACCTGGACCGTCCCCGGTCCGAGCTCCGGGTCGTCCAGAATCCGGAGAACCCCGAGCGGCCGACGATCGAGGTCGTGACCCGGGAGGAGGTCTACCGGGAGCGCGAGGCGGCCCGCACGATCGAGGGGGAGCTGATCTCCCCCCGGGACGCCCCCGCCTCGATCGCCGAGCGTCTCGGCTACCGCTGCGCCCGTTGCGCGTTCTACTCGAGCCCCCAGGAGCGGTTCTGCCCGAGCTGCGGGGCCCCGAAGGGCCTCCCGGCGGGCGGGGGGGCGAGCAACCCGTTCCGCGACCTGGTCGGACCGCTGCTCGAGATGACGATGAACGCCCAGGGGGCGGCGGCGCCGGAGCCGATCCTGACCACCCGCTCCCGCGGGGGGGTCGAGGAGGTCGTGGCCTACGAGCGGGCGGGCGACCGGATCAAGGTCCTCGACCAGCGGGCGCTCGAACGCCGCCGCGCCCAGCAGCGCGAGAGCCCCCGCAAGGTCCTCGTGCCACTCGACCGGCCCACCTTCGTCCTCGCCACCGGCGCGAGCGAGACGGAGCTCCTCGGCGACGTCCGCCACGACCCCTACGGCGGGCACCCGCAGCTCGGCACCCCGCCGTACGAGCGGGTGATCCCCGGCGCGATCCACGAGGCCCACGAGGGGGTCCTTTTCATCGACGAGATCCCGCACCTCGGGCAGCTGCAGCGGTTCATCCTGACGGCGATGCAGGAGAAGCGGTTCCCGATCACCGGCCGCAATCCGCAGTCGGCCGGCGCCGCGGTGCGGGTCGACGCGGTGCCCTGCGACTTCATCCTGGTCGCGGCGGCGAACATCCAGGACGTCCACCAGATCCTCTCGCCCCTGCGCTCGCGGATCGCCGGGAACGGTTACGAGCTCCTGCTCGAGACGACGATGCCCGACACCGAGGCGAACCGGCTCAAGCTCGCGCAGTTCTGCGCCCAGGAGATCGCCTCCGACGGGCGGATCCGGCCCGCCTCCCGCGAGGCGATCCTCGAGATCGTCAAGGAGGCGCGCCGGCGGGCCGAGGCGTTGGACGGCAAGCGCAACGCCCTGACCCTGCGCCTGCGCGAGCTCGGCGGCCTGCTGCGCACCGCCGGCGACATCGCGACGACCTCGGCGAGCCCCGTGATCGAGGCCGAGCACGTCCGCCGTGCGATCGTGCGGGCCCGCCCGATCGAGGAGCAGATCAAGGAGGCCTACGGCTCCTACCAGGGCGGGGTCCGGCAGGACGTCACCGAGTCCCAGCGGCAGACGATGGGCTACTACCACTGGAACCGCTCGGCGGACCCGGCCGACACGCCCCCGGGCGGCTACGGCTAGGCGCGCGCCGCCGCCCCCCCACCCGTCTGGCGAAGGGGCTATCTGCCCGGCGTCGGTGCGCCGCCGGCTGGGCGCGTAGTCTAGTGGTTATGACGTCACCCTGACACGGTGAAGGTCGCCAGTTCGAATCTGGCCGCGCCCACGGACTTTCTGCGCCACATTACGGAGGCCCGTAAGTAGGTCCACCTCGGCCCGCCGTTCGGCCCTTTAAATACCTCCACAGCGGCCGATTCGCCCGCCCCCGCCGTCGGGACCGCCCCCCCGCGATCTACGGCGCGGGCTCAGCAGCGGGAGGCGGTGCGACCAGCGCCCCCTTCAACCTACGCAGCGCGTCCCCACGAAGCGACCCCGTCTTGCGCAGGGTCCGCTTCCATCCCCCGACCCGATTCCACGGCAGCCCGAGCCGACGGGCCTCGGCGCGGCCCATCTCACGGAGCCGAGTCTCCCGTTTGAGGCAGGCCCACGGTTCGGACTATACTCGCCGACCCATGCGCGCCTCCGAAAAGAACGTCGAGTTTCGTTCGAACTGGTGGACTACCCAGTCGACGAAAGAACCGCTGTACTGAGGGGAGGCGTACTTCGACTCATAATAGAAGTCGGGGTGACTGCCGTCGTCGATGGCGTAGACGTCCCTTACCCGTCGGATGTCGTACGTGGTTACGGTGGCTCTCCCTAAAAGTCTTGAATTTACCTCGGCGACCACCTCCTTTCGACGGAAGGGGTGGGTATCGTCTGGGTGTAGACGCTTGACAGCAGGGGCGGCAGGGTCACTCGTTAGTCGGACCGCTCCATTTGCAGTTCGCCCGTTCACTACCGCATCGGGAGGAATGACCTCGACTCGGTGGCCGGGAGGAGCGGCAATCACCTTCTTGATGCCACCAAGCCACGCTCGCCGCTGGCGGTCAACCTCGCGCTCTACGCTGTGTCGGATGTCTTCGGCGGTACCTGGCGCGCTCTTGGCTCCGTGACGGAAATATGTCGTCCCAGGCTGGAATGCAGTGGATTGCTTGCCGTCACCCCTATCGTAGTTTCCTGCCCTCGCGAATGGAATCGGGAGGTACGTGGCCGCGACCCTCAAGATTGCGACCTTCTTGCCATCACGCTGGCCTTCGTGAATCTCGAAGCCGTCGAAGTCGACCCCTGTGTACTTTGACACCTTCTCAGTAATCTGGGCCGGGTCAAGCGCGAGCACCGCCTCCACGGAGCCCTCGGCTGGATTCCCGTCGTCTCGGACCCCGAACACCAGGCACCCCCCTCCAGAGTTTGCCATGGCAAGGATATCCTTCACGATCTCACACCAGTCGGAGGTTCGGGAAGGGTCGAATGTCGCCTTGAAATCAATCCGGCGACTCTCGCGCCTCGCCTGAAGGGCCCGCATTAGGTCCTTCTCTGCTTCGGACTCCTTCACGCCCGCCGCACTACGTCCATCCTGCACAAAGCAACTCCGCCTGCTGAAGCACCGTCTGCGTTGCCGCGTCTTGCCCACGGGGAGGATACCCTCGCTCCTTCAGAACCCGCTTGTCGTAGAGCCGTAGCTTCGCTCGCACCGTCTCCTTGACGGTCCAATCGATGCTGACGTTCTTCCGCACGGTCTCGACAAGCTGCTTCGCGATCTCTCGAAGCGAGGGCTCGCCCAGAACGTCAACGGCAGTTCCGTCGGCAGCGATGAGCGCATCGTAGAACGCCTCCTCTTCCTGTGTCAGCCCGGGCATGGCCCCTCAATCTCGGGCATCCCTCGGGACTTTGGGAGGTCGATGCGCGAGGAAATGACATGGGCGGCGCCGATGGAACGATTCTGGTACTTGGGCAGGGTTGCCCCGAGCATGAGTGCGGATCGTGGTGGGTCAGGGCTGACCCAAAGGACCGCGCCGGCGGGACCGTGGTGGACTCAGGCCCGGCCCTCGCGTACGAACTCGAGGCGTATGATGGCGGGCTCCGACCGCTCGCGTCCGGACGGAGAAGGCAGCGGCAATCCGCGGCGGGACCACCGCCTTCCATGCGGTCCGGCTCAGGGTGCGGCCGAGACCGCTCGAGTACTTGGGCCATCCAGTCCACCGACCCCGGCGCGCGGAGAGGGTAGCGCTTTCTCACCCTTCCGTGTATCCGAACGAGGGGTGCGCCGGGAAGGGGGCGCCGTCGAACCATGAGCGGAGCGCCGAAGGAGGGCCCGACCCCCCCGCACGGCACGACCCCCGCGGAGAAAGGGAACCGCTGGAACAGGCTCTCCTTCGCGGAGGCCACGGCGGCGCTCGGCGTGGACCCGGACCGGGGACTCTCGGCGGAGGAGGTCACCCTCCGTCGGGCCCGGAGCGGATTCAACGAGGTCGCCGACCGACCCACGCCACCGGTCCTCCGCTTCCTGCGTCAGTTCTGGGGTCCGACGGCGTGGATGCTGGAGCTGACCGCCGTCCTCGCCGGAGCCTTGGGCAACACCGTCGATGCCGTGATCATCGTCCTCCTGCTCCTCTTCAACGCCACGCTGGGGTTCACCCAAGACTGGCGGGCCGGCAGGGCCCTGGCCCTCCTCCGGCAACGCCTCGAGGTCCGTGCCCGGGTGCTCCGGGGGGGTGCCTGGGGGGCCGTGCCGGCCCGCGAGCTCGTCCCCGGCGACATCGTGCGCCTCCGGGCCGGGGACATGGCCCCGGCGGACGTGAAGCTGGGGACGGGGCGGATGGAGGCCGACGAATCGGCCCTGACCGGGGAGTCCGCGACGGTCGAGAAGGGG
The DNA here is from genome assembly GCA_038729445.1 of Thermoplasmata archaeon. Lineage (GTDB taxonomy): Archaea > Thermoplasmatota > Thermoplasmata > Lutacidiplasmatales > UBA184 > Lutacidiplasma. The sequence continues at coordinate 7,441 of JAVYSA010000003.1, read as the reverse complement.
CCATCGGACCTGGTCCTCTCCGGCTCGATCCTGCGCCGGGGGGAGGGGACCGGCGTCGTGGTCCTCACGGGCCCGTCCACGACGTTCGGCCGGACGGTCACGCTGGTGCGATCCGCCCACCCCCGGTTCCACGTGACGGAGGTGACGAACCGGCTCGTCCGCTGGCTCCTCGCGATCGTCGGCGTGTTCCTCGCGCTCGGCTTCGCGGTGGCGGCTGTCGAGCGAATCCCCCTCCTTCCCCTCCTCCCGCTGATGCTCGTCCTGCTCATCTCCGCGATCCCGGTCGCTCTGCCGGCGATGTTCACCGTCGCCACCGCGCTGGGCTCCATCGAGCTCGTGCGCCAGGGGGTCCTCGTCACACGGCTCAATGCCAGCGAGGACGCCGCCAGCATGGACCTCCTCCTGACGGACAAGACCGGCACCCTGACGCAGAACCGCGCGGAGATCGTCACCGCCGAGCCCCGGGCCGGATTCTCCCCGGAGGAGGTTCTCCGGCTGGGCGCGATGGCCTCCTCGGAGGCGGACGAGGATCCCCTCGACCAGGCGTTCCTGGAGGCGGCCCGGCGCGCGCCCGGCCCGCCTCTCCCTCCGGCCGACCGGTTCGTTCCGTTCGACCCGGCCACCCGGCGGACCGAGGCGGTCTTCGGGACAGGAGCGGACCGCCTGACGGTCGCCAAGGGATCACCGGGGACACTGGCCGAGCTCGCAGGCCTCCCGGAACCCGAACGGCAGGCGGTCGAAGACCGGGTCGCCGCCCTGGCGGGTCGAGGGCTCCGCTCGCTGGCCGTGGCCCGGCGGAAGGGGGACGGCCCATGGGAGCTGGTCGGCTGGGCGGGGATCCAGGACCCACCCCGGCCGGACGCCCGGGCGCTGATCGAGGAGCTGCGGGGCCAAGGCGTCGGGGTCAAGATGCTCACCGGAGATTCCCAAGCGGTCGCCCGGCACGTGGCGGGGGAGGTCGGGCTGGGCTCCCGGATCCTTGACGGGGAGGAGTTCCGGCGCACCGTCCCCCGAGGGCTACCGGAGGCCGGCCTCGCCGCGGAGCGCGCGGACGGGTTCTCGCGGGTCTTTCCCGAGGACAAGTACGGCATCGTACGGGCCCTCCAGTCCCGGGGCCACCTCGTGGGGATGACGGGGGACGGGGTCAACGACGCCCCGGCGCTCGCGCAGGCCGAGGTGGGGATCGCCGTGAGCAGCGCGACGGACGTCGCCAAGGCGTCGGCGAGCGCGGTCCTCACGGCCCCCGGGCTCGAGCCGATGGTCCGGATGGTCCGGATCGGCCGGGAGATCCATCAGAGGGTCGTGACCTGGGTGCTCAGCAAGATCGTCAAGACCTTCCAGATCGCGGTCTTCGTCGTGGTCGCCTTCCTCCTCCTGGGCCGTTTCGTGGTCGACACCTTCGACGTCGTGCTCCTGCTCCTGACGGTCGACTTCGTCACGATCGCACTGGCGACCGACACCGTCCGGGGTTCGGACCGGCCGGCCAGCTGGCGGATGGGTCCGCTCTTCCGGACCGGGGCGGTCGTCGGCACGCTGGTCCTCGTCCAGTCCCTCGGCCTCCTCGGGCTCCTAGAGGACGTGGCCCCGGCGGCGATGGCCGCCTCCTCCACGCTCACCACCGTGGGCTTCGAGGTCCTGTTCTACTTCGGGATCTTCACCGTGCTCTCCGTCCGGAGCGAGCGGCCATTCTTCGTCCGCCGGCCGGGGCGGGAGCTCCTCCTCGCCTGCATCGCGGACCTCGCGGCGATCACGGTCCTCGTGACGGTCGGGATCCCGTACCTCGCCGCGGTCCCCCTGCCGGTGACCCTCCTGGTCGTCGCATGGGTCGCCGTCTTCGCCCTCGGGGTCAACGACCTCGTCAAGGTCTGGCTGCTCCGCGAGCGGCGCGCCGGGACTCCCCCCGGTACCATGCACTAGGCCGGATCCGCGCGACAAGGCGGTCCGGATCCCCAGATCCCCGCGCAGGAAGGGGGCCCGGCGGGTCCCGGCCGGTCGCCCACCCGCGGGGGGAGAGGGAGAGGCGGCGTCGGCTCACCCGACGGACCGGGACGCGGGCTCCGGAGGGAGCATCTCGTTCACCGCGTCGGCCAGGGGCTTGAGGTACGTCAGCGCCGGTCCCCCGTGCATGACCACGGCGACGAATCCGGCCTCCATGAGCTGGTGCCGGGTCGCGCCCAGCGATGCCGCGGCGGAGACGTGGAAGGCGATGCACCACTCGCACTGCGCGGCGACCGCCAGTGCGACGCTGATGATCTCCTTCTCCTTCGCGGACAGCGCCGGGCCACCCTCGGCCTTCTTCATGAAGGCCAGGAACCCCCCGACCTCTTCCGGGTACTCCTTCTGGAGGGTGGCGATCAGCGATCGGAACTCGTCGAGCTTCTCGGTCATGTGCCCCATACGGCTCACCGCAACGCCCAGCCGGATCCGGTCCGATAGACCCTTGGTGAACCCCGCTTGACCGAGGCCTCCGGGAAGGAGGACCGGCGTTGGGTCGCCGGCGGCGCGGATCCTCGGCTAGTGCCCCGGGGGGGAGGGCGGGGGCGCTTCCGGGATGGGCGGGGAAGGGCCGCGGGGCCGTGGCCGTCGCAGGAACCGGGCCAGCCCCACCGCCCCCGCCCCGGCGATTGCGCCCACGGCCCCCGCCAGCCACTCCCCGGGCGAGGGGAGGCCGGTTGAGGGGGCGGTGGTGGCGTTGCGGGGGCCGACGAGCTGGACCAGCTCGGCCACGGAGCGTCCGTCGACCACCAGGGTCCCGTTCTCGGGCTTGGCGACGACCCCGGCGGGGGTCCCGATGGAGTAGGCGTAGGTGCCGTTCGGCACCGAGAACTCGACGGCCGAGGTCCCGGCCTGGGAGACGCCGCCGAGGGTGACCGTCCAGTTGGCCCCGACGAGCGCGGCCGGGGCGACGGGGACGAACCGGACGGCATACTCGCTCGGCGTGAGGAACGCGACCGTGTTGCCGAGGGCATCGCACACGATCGCCCCGCCGGTCACGTTGTCGACCGCGACGTACACCGCCGCCAGCCCCACCCGGACCGAGGTGGCGACGCCGCCTCCCGGCAACGTGAGGACCGAGAGGGAGGCGTTCTCGAGGCTCGTGACGAGCAGGAGGTTCCCCGCGGGATCCCACGCGACCCCCGCCGGATCGTACGGAACGGCCAGGGACCCGACGAGCGTCCCGTTCGGGACGGAGACAACGGTCACGTTGTCCGACGGAGACGGCGCGAACAGGCCGCTGTTCGCCACGTAGAGCCGGCCGTCCTCCGGGTCGTAGGCGAGGCCGGACGGGCGGCTGCCGACCGGCACCGATGCGACCGGCGCCAAGGTGCGGGCCGAGACCAGGGTGACGTTGTCGGAATCGAGGTCCGTGACCGCGATCTCTCCCGCGCCGGCGAGGTACGCGACGGCGAACGGGGAGGCGCCGACCGGGATCGAGCGGACCAACGCGAGCGTCGTCAGGTTGAGGACCGCCAGCATGTCCGCTCCCTGGAGCGCGACGAAGGCGCGGTGGGACGCGGGGTCGACCGCGATCCCGCGCGGCGAGGGCCCCACTGGCACCGTCGCGATCACGCTGTCGTTCGCCAGGGAGAAGACCGTCAGGTTGCCCGCGCCCGCGTCGCTGGCCAGACCGATCCCGAGCGCCGGGTCGAGCGCGATCCCCCACGGCTCCAGCTGGGCCGGCACCGTGCCGAGGAGGGAGCCGTCGACCGCCGAGACGACGTCGATCGCCGCCCGGGAGAGGTCGGTGACGTAGCAGCGGCCGAGGGAGGCGTCACACGCCGGCGTGATCGGCTCGCTGGCGATCGGCACCGTCCGAACCGGCCCGGGGATCGCCTGCGCCGCCGGGATGACGGAGAGCGTCGCGATCGAGGAGCTCGAGACGATCACACTGGGCCCCGACGGATCGTAGGCGATGCCGACCGGGGAAGGAAGGAGCAGGGCCTGGCCGACAAGGGAGAGCGTCGTGGGGTCGATCGCCACGATCCGGGGGGCGGGGGAACTCGCGTTCCCGGCGAGTGGCACCCAGACCGTCCCGGCCGACACATCGGCCTCGATCCCGACGGGGCTGTTGCCGATCGTGACGTTGCCGAGGAGGCGGCCCGTCGATGCCTCGAGGATCGAGACGTTCGCGGGATTTGCCGTGAAGGCATTCTCGTTCACCACCGCGACGAACCCGTCGACGTAGGTGATCCATCCGGGGAAGATCCCGACCGGGGTGAACCCGGCGATCGAGCCGTTCGACAGGTCGACGATCTCGACCGAGTCACCGTGGGCGGCGAAGGGGTCGCCCTCCACGATGAACAGCCGATCGTCGGCCGGGTCGTAGGCCATGTACTCCGTGCCGACCTGCGTCGGGAACGCGCCGACGACCGAGCGGTGGAAGACATCGACCGCCGCCACCTCCCCGAGGCTCCCGACCGCGACGTAGAGGCGGTCCGTGACGGGGGACCAGACCATCCCCCCGAGGCCGGAGGCGAGCGGGATCTCCCCCTCGACGGCCAGGGTGGTCGGATCGAGGATCCAGAGCGAGCCGTCGGCACCGGCGGCCCACAGCTCGTCCTGTGACGAGACGAAGGCGAGTCCCGTGACGGGGCGGGAGGGAGAGAGGGAGACCGATGGCGCCGTGGATGCCCCGGGAAGGGCCGCCGAGGCCTCGAGGGCGCCCGAGGGAAGCGAGACCGCGGCGACCCCGTCGGACGTCGCGACGAACAGGGTGTCGGTGATCGGGTCGACGGCCATCGCCCCGAGCCCGTCGACGGGCGCGCCGGGGCCCGGGGTGCCTTGGGATTCGAGCGGATCGAGGAACGTCAGGTTGTATCCCACCGGCCCATACGATTCGGGCACCGGCCCGGCCGGGGCGGTCTCCCCTGCCACGTCCGCCGTCCCGGAACTGCGGAGGCTCCCGGCCGCCCCGAGGCCCGGAGAGGCGACGCCCGCGGCGGGGATCGGGACCGAGGCACAGAGGATTGCGGCGACAGATGCGAGCAGAACCCTCCGCCAGGTGACGATGCGCTTCCCCGCCATGCTTCGAGAGAGCCCATAGCATGGTACGGTGTAGCGCATACATAAGTGCCTAGCTCCCGAGGGCCCGCCGGCCACGGACCGCACGGGAGGACCCCGGCGCGGGATCCCACGCGTTCGCGGGCCGTCCTTCCTCGTCGGCGGGATCGCCCCGGGACCTCGGAAGGCGGCCCGAGGCGGCGCGCGGAGACCGGCGGGCGACGCCGATGCCCGGAAGGCCCCGGGGAGGGGGCGCCGCATCTATGGCGCCTCCACCGGAGAGGGGCGTCCGGCCAAGCGATTTACCCGCCACGGAGGTCGGGCCGCCGTGCCTTCCCGTCGCCCGTTCCTGCACTATGCCCTCTCTCGCCTCGCGCTCCTCCCCGCGCAGCTTCTCCTGATCCTTTGGCTGCTCTACGTGGGGCTCGAGGTACCCTCCTCCGCCCACCGGCTCTCGGGAACCGCCTTCTTCACCGGCTTCGCGGCCATGGTGTTCCGGATCGTGACCGGACAGTGGGGGGCTCCCTCGGTCCGCTTCGGCGTCCCTGTACAGGGGTACTTCCAGCAGTTCCTCGACGGCTTCCCGACCTCGCTCCAGGTCGCCCTCTTTGCCCTGCCAATCTCGGCGGCGGGAGGATACTACCTTGCGCTCGCGACTGGCTGGAGGCCGCGCGCCGGCTCCGACCTTCCCTCCCGCCTCGTCACCTTGGGCACGAGCTACGTCGGGGTCATCGTCCTGGCCTTCCTGGTGGAATCGGCGCTCTTCCTCGCGTACGTCGCGATCTTCCGGGACATCGTTGGCTTCGGCCTGATCCCGACCGCGACCTGGTGGATGACCTACGGCGGGGGATTCCCTCCGTGGGTCATCGACACGGGGCCGCTCCTGTACACGACGCCGACGCGCATCCCGATCGTCGACGGGTTCCTCCATGGGGCATGGCTGTTCGAGGCGGCCACCGCCATGAAGACCCTCATCCAGGGGGTGGCCATCGCGGTCGTGTACCTCGCGGCGTTCCTGCGCCCGGCGCGGTCGATCGTCGCCGACGAGAGCCGGTCCGTCCACATCTGGGCCGCCCGTGCCCGCGGCATTCCGGAGGGGAGGCTGCACTGGGGCCATGCGGCCCGGAGGCTCCGGGCGCCGTTCTGGCTCCTCTTCGCGCTGACGATCCCCGGCTACCTCGCGACGCAGTTCGCGGTGGAGGCCCTCTTCGGGGACCCGGGGATCGGGACCTTCGCCATCTCGACCCTCTCCTCGGGGGTGGCACTCCCGGCGGTGGAGGGCCTGATCTTCGCGATCGCGCTCCTCGTCCTCGTCTCCGTCTACGCGACCGATCTCCTCGCCGCGCGGGCGGATCCCCGCGGGACCCCCGCGGCATGAGCCCCCCGGCAACGGGGCCGATCCCCCCTCCCGCGCCCCGTCCGAGCCTCTGGGCGCGGAACCCGCCGCCGAAGGAGCTCTGGGCCGGAGCGGCCCTGCTCGCGGTCTACGTCGGCCTCGCGCTGAGCGCCCTGATCGAGTTCGGGTCCCACCTCGGGACGCTGGCCGTGACCCGGGCATGGGTCCCGACGTACGTGATCATCGGGCCGAACCCCGCGCAGCCATTCGGCGTCCTTCCCGCCTTCGGCGTCAGCCTGAGCACCGCCCTGTGGCAGGCGACGCCATGGGACCTCGCGATCCTCCTGCCGATCCTGGCGATCGACGGAGCCCTCGCGCTCATCCTGGGCACCTGGGCTGGCCTTGCGGAGGGCGGGCCGGTCGATCACGCGATCGGCTTCCTGGGCGACTCGCTGGGCGCGGTCCCCGGCCCATTCCTCCTCCTCGTCGTCTTCGGGGGGTTGTCTCTGGCCCTCGCCCGGGGGGTCGGTCTCCCCTACTTCGTGATCCTGTTCGGGGCCCTGCTCTGGCCGACCGGGGCCCGGCTCGTCCGGGACCAGGCGCGGCGCGAAGCGCGCCGGCCGTACGTCGAGGCCGCCCGTGCGGCGGGGGCCACGGGGCGGCGGATCGCCTTCCGCCACCTCGTGCCCAACGTGCTCGACCCGGTCCTGGCGCAGCTCCCCATCGACCTCGTCGTCGTCTACTTCGTCCTGTCGGTGTTCCCGTGGTGGACCTGCTTCCAGTACACGACCTCGAACGCGAACCTCTACCTTCCGATGCTCCCGGCGTTCTCTCCGCTCCCCTCGACCCTCTTTCCGGAGTGGGGCTACCTGCTCGGGAACGGAACCTGCCTCGCCTACACCTACCCGGACGGACCGTTCTTCTGGTGGATGGCGGTCTTCCCGATCCTCGCCATGGCCGGCTTCGGTCTTGCGATCGCCCTGGCGCTGGACGGGATCGGCAAGTGGCGCCGAGGGTCCCGGTCGTGAGGGGGGCATTCGATCCGGGACGGGAGGGGCCCCTGCCGTGTCGTACGGAGGTATATCTACGGGGAGCCCCCTACTT
>JAVYSA010000002.1:0-66135 GCA_038729445.1 Thermoplasmata archaeon | reverse complement strand
CGGAAGGAAGGGTTCGAGAAGACGGGGATCTTCACGGACCGGGTGGACTGGATGGACGAGCAGATCGTGCGGAGGTACTACGCTCGGTCGGGGATGGAGGAGGAGTTCCACGTCCTGAAGGACGTGCTGTTGATGCCGATCTTCTATCGGCTCGACAAGCGGATCCGGGTGCACGCGCTCCGGTGCGGGGTGGGGCTGTTGTTCTATCGGTGGATCCAGCGACGAGTCGAGGCGGCCACGAAGGGATCGATACCGATCGGTCAGCTGGCGAGTCGGCTCGGTTGGATCCCGGTCGTGGCGCTGGCGCGTCCCGGGTCGAAGAAGGTGAAGGTCGTGCTCCAGAAGCTGGACCGGGAGCGGAGCGCGAAGGTGAAGGCATTAGGACCGGCCCGGTTCGTCCCCCATTGACCGGGTGCACCCTACACGATCTCGGACGACAAATCGCGCCCAACCGTTAGACTTGGGTGTGCGCAGAGTGGGCCCAGCCGGATTTGAACCGGCGACCTCCCGGTTATCAGCCGGGTGCTCCAGCCAAACTAAGCTATGGGCCCTCGAAGGCAGGCGCCGAGCAGCAGCGAGCGGTCGGCACCGTCTCTTCGAAGGGATGGAGCAACGCCCTGCTATAAGATTCACCGTCCACGGCGGCGGGTGGTGGGCCTCGCACCTTCCGTGCGCCATTCCGGTCGGTAGAATTATCGAGCGCGGGGTCGGTCAACTAAAAATTAGGATTATCCTTATCTAACCGCGGTACCTCGCCGACTGGAGGTTCCTTCCGAAACCGGGCCCATGGTCGACCTTTCGTTCTTCCTGAGTCCGCCGACCGACCTCTCCTTGCCCATCCTCCTGATCGTCGCGGCGGTGCTCGGGATCCTCCATGGGGCCACGCCGGACGAGCACACCTGGCCCATCACCTTCAGCTATTCGATCGGGAGCTACAGCAGTCGCGGCGGCATGAAGGCGGGGTTCGTCTTCTCCGCGGGGTTCACGGTGCAGCGGGCGATCTTGACGATGCTCGGCTTTGCCGGCCTCGCGGCGATCTACCAGCAGTACAACCTGGACGGCATCGTCTACGTTTGCGTGGGGATCGCGATGTTCGCCGCGGGCTGGTATCTCCTCCGGGGTTCCGATCTTCACGTCCCATTCGACCGCGCGATGGAGCGGGCCTTCGGCCGCTTTCTCGGGAACCATACGCACCACTCCACCGTCGCCGAGAGGAAACCCCTGCCCGAGAGCGAGGTCCGCCAGACCTCGCTGCGCATGGCGCTGGTCCACGGCTTCATCGCCGGATGGGGCGTGGGAGGGTTTGCCGCGATCCTGGTGTTCGCGCTCGCTCCGCAGGCCCCGAACATCGGCTGGGCCGCCCTCATCGGCGCCATGTTCGGCCTCGGCACGATGCTCATGCAGATTGTCACCGGTGCTCTCTTCGCCCGCCTGGCCCGCCTCAAGCGCCTCTCCGAGAGCCAGGTCCAGCGCATCGGCCGCCGCACGGCCGCCCGGACCCTCTATTTGGGGGGTCTCGCGTTCATCCTCATCGGCGCGGTGATCGCCGTGCTGCCGAGCCTCGAGAGCTTCGCGATTGCGACCGGCAATCCGGTCCCCAACCTCAACTCGATCGGCATCGCCTTCCTCCTGATCGTCACGGTGGTCGGCGTCATCGGAGGAACCAGCCTATGGAGGGCCTACCGCGAGGCGAAGGACGGAGGGAGCGCGGCGAGACCGCCCACCCAAGACCCTGGATCGTCCTAGGCGCGGCGGTCCCGGGATCGGTCCCGGCCCCCGATCCGGGGGATCGGCCCGCCGTGCGGGCATGACAAGGGGGAGCCCTCGGCCCGGTAGATCCGGGTCACCAGACGATGGGAGAGCGCCAGATCGATCTCTCGCGCTGCCTGACAGGTCTCATCGGCGGAAAGGCCGGCCTGTTGGAACAGGCGCTCGGCGACCCGGTGGTGCCGAAGGTAGTCGATCAGACAGGTGCGACCGGCCGGTGTCAGGCGACTCTTCCCTCGCCGGCGCTCGATCAGTCCCCGCTCCTCCAGCACGGTCAGATGGTCCAACGCGGACGGGGGACGGATCTTGAGTTGTCTCGCGACCGCCAGGAGGGACGCGCCCCGCTCTGGGGTCTCGTTCCGCTGGACGGCGCGGAGGGCGTCGATCTGCCGCCGGCTGAGCTCGCGCAGCGCCTCCATCGGCGTGTCACGGCGACGGCGATATTTCAGCCGACCGGCCCGGCTCGCCCGCCCTGGGCGGCCCGAGCTCCCGGCCCGCTCGGGGAAGAGGGTCCGGATTCGGAGAGGTTCCGGACGACGTGCATCGCCGTGATCAGGATCGAGCTTCGCGCCGGCTCCTCGAGGGAGCCGCGGCAGCGGGCGTCGATCGTCACGACATACGAGGAGGCGGTGGCCTGGTTGATGAGAACGGAAACGCTGGCCGGATCGACGACCCAGTCATTCGAGCGGACCGCCTCGGTAAGCGCGCCGAGGACCCGGTCCGGCGGGAGGTGGCTCGCGGCGGGAATCTCGTACTTCGTCCGGACCGGGCGGCTGCCGACCTCGTGCGAGAGGATGGCCGCCTGGATCATGATGCTGTTCGGCAGGCGCAGCTCGATCTCGTCGTCCGTCTGGATGCGCGTGTAGAACAGCCCGATGTCGAGCACCGTCCCCGTGAACCCCGGCACGAGGAAGTCCTGGGAGAAGAACTTGGGGGGGTACGACGGCGCAATGAGACCGTACTGCCACGTCGTGATCGTCACCCGCTCGGCGATCCGGTACGGTTGCACCGCGAGGATGACGATGCCCGCGAAGAGGCTCGAGAGGATGTCCTGGCTGGCGAGACCGAGGACGAGCCCCGCGAACGTCCCTCCCGCTAGGAGGGCCAGCGCCGAGATTCCGGCCGTGGCCAGGAGGACGAGAGCGAGGACGCAATAAGCAGCGATCCGGAAGATCGCGCTCACTTGGCCCGCCCGCCGGGGGCCCCAGATCCGTCCGATCGTCCGCCGCAAGAGGAGGTTGGTCACGACGATCGCGGCCACACCCAGGGCGGCGACGACGACGAGCTTGAGCAGGGTCGTTGCCGAGAGGGGGATTCCAGAAATCCGGACGACGCCATCGTAGAGAAGGACGCCGATCACGACGAACAGCAGGAGGATCCCGATCGAGTACAGGACAAGTCGCCCGCTCCCGATCGGGGGAGGCGAGAGAGCGGTGGGGGATGGCGCCGTTGGCATCGGTACGCCCATCCGCCGTTCGTATTTCTCTCTGGCCGGCCGGTCTGAGGCGTGCCACGGAACGAAGGCGTCGAAGGCTTGGGTCAGGCGACGTCGTCCCTGAGCGCCAGACGATCCATGGGGAACCGTCGCTGCGATCGGCGGTGCCGGAGCACCGTGAGCGCGATCGCCGCGAGGACAAATGCCGCGGAGAGCAGGAAGACAAGGTGAACCCCCGCGAGGAACTCGGCGGCGATCCCACCTCCCGCAGGGGCGTGACCGAGGAGGATCGCCTCGAGCGATGCGAGAGGCATCGCGCGAGAGAGCACGGCGAGGGTGATGCCGAGGCTGATCGTCGAGCCGGTGTTGAGCAGCGTGGTGCCGAGGCCGGAGGCCACGCCCCGGTGGGAGGGGGGCACCGCGTTCATCATGGCAGCCCGGTTCGGCGACGCGAAGAGGCCCATTCCGGCACCGAGGAGGACGAACGGGCCGAGGAGGAGGGCGAACGGGGCTCCCGACGGGATCGTGGCGAGCCAGAGGAACGCCGCGAGGCTTGCCCCGAGCCCGGTCCAGATGAACCACCGGCGTCCGTACCGATCGGAGAGGCTCCCGCTCAGGGGACCGGCGACCGCGAGGGACGCCGAGACGGGAATCAGCACGACCCCTGCCGCGAACGGGCTGAGGAAGTCCGGCGGTCCCTGCAGGTAGAAGACCATCACGAAGGTGAAGGCGCCGCGAGCCAGGGCGTTGAGGAAGCTGGCGAGCGAGGAATCCGTGAACTGCGCGTTGCGGAAGAGCCTCAGGTCGAGCATCGGATAGGCGACCATGCGCTCGACCACGACGAAGGCGAGCAACAGCACCCCCCCCGTGGCGAGGCCGGCGATCGTCTCGACCAGGGACCACTCCCCCAGCGAGCCGAAGGTCAGGGCCAGAAGGATGAGCCCGAGGCCGAGAGCGAACATGGTGTTCCCGATCCAGTCCACCGGCTCGAGGCGCTCGGGCCGGGGAGGCTCCTTGAGGTCCCGGTGCGCCCGGTAGGTCGCGATCGCACCGATCGGCACGTTGACGAAGAAGATCCACGGCCATCCGAGCGTGCTGGTGATGATTCCCCCGAGGACGAGGCCGACGACGGCGCCTGCGACGATCGAGACCTGGTTGATTCCGAGGGCGCGTCCCCGCTCGCCCGGAGGAAAGGCATCGGTGATGATCGCGGCCGAGTTGGAGAAGAGGAACCCCGCGCCCACCGCCTGGACCATGCGGAAGCCGACCAGCTCGATCCCGGTCTGGCTGAGACCGCAGAGGAGGGAACCGACGGTGAAGACCGCGAAGCCGATGACGTAGAGGCGGACCCGGCCGAACATGTCGGAGAGCCGTCCGAAATTGAGCAGGACGACCGCGGTGACCAGCGAGTAGCCGAGGAGGATCCACAGGAGGCTCGCGGGACTGGAGCCCGGGAGCTTCGCGCCGATGGTCGGAAGCGCGATGAGCACGATGTTGGTGTCGATCGCCGCCATCAGGGTGGCGACGGTGGTGTTCGACAGCACGAGCCACTTGTACTGCATGCCCTCGGGACTCCCGGCCCCGCGGGGCTACGAGCGCGGGGGGTTCACAGGCCCGTGGTCGGGGGGTTGGTGCCGAACTTGGCGATGTCCCCGCTCAGCTGGTCGGCGAAGTGGCGGAAGTAGCTCAGGACATGGCGGGAGGTGACGACCCCGACGACCTCGTGCCCGTGGGTGACCACGATCCGCCGGATCCGGTGCTCGGCCATCCGGGAGGCGACCTCGTCCATGGGGAGGTCGAACGGACAGGTGATGACCGGTATCGTGGCGACCTCGCGGACCTTGACCGTGGCCGGATCGAGGCCGGGCACCAGCACACGGGAGAGCACGTCATGCTCCGTGAAGATTCCGCCCACGGGATGATCGACCCCCGCCGTGATGGCATAGCCGCTGCCGTGGTCAACCATGAGGCGAACGCACGCAAGGACGTCGAGTTCCCCGTCCACGATGAGGACTGTCGGATCCATGATGTCCTTCGCGGTTAGGCCCATCCGAAGGGCGAGCGCCGGGCCGATTATATGCTCGCCGCCCGCTGTCCTCGGGCCCCCGGGCTTATCCCGCGGCACGGATGCGTCCGATCGTGGCCGTGACAGATCCTGGCGCGATGATCGCGGTCGACCGCCTCGCCCGTCGCTACGATCGTCCCGTGGCGGCGGTGGAGGGTCTGTCGTTCTCGATCCGTCGCGGGGAGATCTTCGGGCTGTTGGGACCGAACGGGGCCGGCAAGACGACGACGATCCGCCTCATGGCCGGCCTCATCTGGCCGACGGAGGGAGAGGTTCGGGTAGGGGGGTGGCCGACGACCGATGCCGGGCATCTCGAGGAGATCCACCAGGCGGTCGGCGTCCTGCCGGAGGTTCCCGGGCTCTACGAGGATCTCTCCGCGATGCGCAATCTGCGCTTCTTCGGCCGGCTCCACGGTCTCTCCGACTCCCGGATCGAGGAGAGGGCGCGCGAGTTCTTGGAGCGGTTCGATCTCTGGGAGCGTCGGGACGACAAGGTCGCGACGTTCTCGAAGGGGATGAAGCAGAAGGTGGCAATCGCGCGGGCGCTCCTCCATGATCCCCCTTGCCTCATCCTCGACGAGCCGATCTCCGGCCTCGACCCGGAGGCGGCGAAGGCGGTCCGCGACTTCCTTGCGGCCGAACGGGACCGCGGCCGCACGGTGGTCCTGTCGACGCACAACCTCGACGAGGCCGACCGGTTGAGCGACCGGGTCGCGGTCATCCGGTCCCGGCTCCTCGCCCTCGACACCCCGCAGCGGCTCAAGTCGCGCCTCTTTGGGGGGGCCACGGCGATCCGGCTCGCGGGGGCCCCGGGACCCGAGGCCGCCTCCCTCCTCCGCGCGATCCCCGGCGTGCTCCGGGTCGATGCCACAGGACCGGAGCTCGAGGTCGAGACGGCGGAGCCCGAACGGGACGTGCCCGAGGTCGTTGCGGCCCTGGTCCGTGGAGGGTTCCGGATCCAGCGGGTCGCCCCCCAGGAACACTCGCTGGAGGATGTCTACCTCAAGCTCGTCCAGGAGTCCGGTGTGCCGCTGGCGGAGGGGTCCCCGTGAGGTGGAGCCGGGTCCGGGAGATCTTCCGCAAGGATTTCGAGGAGCTGCGGGGCAACCGAACGGTCTTCCTGTCGCTGTTCGCGCTTCCCGCCCTCCTGCTCTTCGAGGGGATCGCCTTCACCCTGGGCCGCGCGGCCTCCCTCTCGCCCGGGACTCCGGGCGCGGGGGCGAGCCTCCTCCAGGGCTCGGCCCTGAGCCTGGACCTTCTTCTCTTGGTCCCGCCGCTTACGGCCATCACCATCGGCTCGACGTCGATCGTCCAGGAGAAGACGACACGGACGCTCGAACCGCTCCTCGCGACGCCCATCAGCGACCGCGAGCTGCTTCTCGGAAAGTCGCTGACCCCCCTCGTCCCGGGAGTGGTGGCCGTCTGGGCCTGCTATGCCGTTCTCTTCGGCGTCGTCGACGCGGTCGGCTGGCATCTGACCCAGACGCTCCTCCTGCCGACTCCTTCCGCGCTGTTCCAGATGCTGGTCGAGGCCCCCCTGCTGGGCATCGTGGGAACGTTTTCCATCCTGGCAATCTCGAGCTGGGCCAAGGACGCCCGGGCCGCGCAGCAGATCGGCACCGTGGTGGTGCTTCCTATCCTGGTGGGCATCCTCCTCTTCTTCCTTGTCTTCCCAAGCCCGGAAGGGGAGGCTGCGTTCACCGTGCTGCTCGCGCTGGCGGCCTACCTGCTCCTCCGGGTCGCCCTGAGGAAGTTCGACCGGCCCTCGATCCTCGTGAGCTGGCGCTGAGCGATGCGCACGGGCGGAGGGCGCCGGAAGTTCCCGGTCCCGCCCCCGGGCCGCGGGGCCCCGTCGAACGCCGGGCGCTCGGTGCCCCCAAGGTTATAAATCGACCACCGTTCGGCGGCGCGCCGAGGACTCTGCATGGCGAAGGCTGCCCCCCCCCCGTCCGAGACCCCGACTTCCCCGTCCCCTCCCGGGCTCCCAATCGACCAGCTGCGGGCACTCTACCGCGGGATGGTCCGCTCCCGGGTGCTCGATGAGCGATGCCTGTCCCTCCAGCGGCAGGGCCGGATCGGTTTCTATGCGCCGGCGTCGGGCCAAGAGGCCGCGCAGTTCGGCTGCGCGGTGGCCCTGGCCCCGGACGACTGGATCTTCGCCGCCTATCGGGAAATCGGCCTCCCGCTCTGGAGGGGCGTCCCGCTGCCGTTGCTTCTCGACCAGTTCTGGGGGAACTCCGGCGATCTCAACAAGGGGCGCCAGATGCCGAACCACTATGGCTTCCGGGACCACCGGATCGTCGTCGGCTCGAGCCCGATCGGGACCCAGATCACCCATGCGGTGGGGGCGGCGATGGCGATCCAGCGGCGCAAGGACCCGATCGTCACGGCGACCTTCTTCGGGGACGGGGCGACCAGCTCGAACGACTTCCACGCCGGCATGAACTTCGCGGGGGTGTACCGGACCCCGACGATCTTCTTCTGCCAGAACAACCAGTGGGCCATCTCCCTCCCACGGGAACGGCAGACCCGCAGCCCGACCCTTGCCCAGAAGGCCGAGGCGTACGGGTTCAACGGTGTCGTCGTTGACGGAACGGATGTCGAAGCCGTCTATCGGGCGGTGTACGCGGCGCGGGAGCGGGCCCTGAGCGGGGGAGGGCCGACCCTGATCGAGGCCCAGGTCTACCGCTTCGGCCCCCACTCCACGTCCGATGACCCCCGACGGTACCGGACCGACCAGGAACTGGAGGCGTGGCGCAAGCGCGACCCGATCCTGAGGCTCCGCGACCGTCTCACCTCCTCGGGCCACTGGTCCGAGGACGAGGAGGCGAAGCTCCTCGAGAGCGTGCGGGCGGAGCTCGCGGAGGCCATCGCGAAGGCGGAAGCGACCCCGCCGGTGGCCCCGGAGACCCTGTTCGATGACACGTTCGCCCAGCGGACTCCCCAGCTCGAGGCGGAGCGGGAGGAGTACCTGCGGGCGATCCAGGAGGGGATCATCCGACCATGACCGAACTGACGATCGTCCAGGCCGTGAACCGCGGGCTTCACGAGGCGATGCGCCAAGACCCGGACGTCCTCGTCCTTGGGGAGGATGTCGGAGTCGATGGCGGGGTCTTCCGGGCGACCGACGGGCTCCTGAAGGAGTTCGGCGAGGAGCGTGTCATCGACACGCCGCTCTCCGAATGCGGGATCGTCGGCACCGCGATCGGGATGGCGCTCTACGGCCTCAAGCCGGTCGCCGAGATCCAGTTCCTCGACTTCATCTACCCGGCGTTCGACCAGATCGTGAGCGAGCTTGCCAAGTTCCGCTTCCGGTCCGGGGGCCAGTACCCCTGCCATGTCGTCATCCGCGCCCCGTACGGGGGCGGGATCAAGGGTGGACTCTACCACTCGCAGAGCACCGAGGCCTACTTCTGTCACACCGCGGGGCTCAAGGTCGCCATCCCGTCGACCCCGGCCGACGCCAAGGGACTCCTCCTCACAGCGGTCCATGACGAGGACCCGGTGATGTTCTTCGAGCCGAAGCGAATCTACCGGGCGGTCTCCGGGGAGGTCCCTGAGGGGGACTACCGCGTGCCGTTCGGTCAGGCCCGCACGGTGCGGGAAGGCACCGACGTCTCGATCTTCGCCTACGGGGCGATGGTCCCGGTCGCCACGGAAGCGGCCGAGACGCTCTCTGCCGACGGCATCTCGGCAGAGGTGATCGACCTGAGAACGCTCGTTCCGCTGGACGAGAAGGCGGTGCTGGCGAGCGTGGAGAAGACCGGGCGGGCGGTCGTCGTGCACGAGGCGGCCCGCTTCTGCGGCTTCGGCGCCGAGCTCAGTGCGATCCTGGCGGAGAAGGCGTTCTACTCGCTCAAAGCACCGATCGCACGGGTGACCGGGTACGATACCCCATTCCCCTACGCCCTCGAGAACGCGTATCTCCCGAACGCGGCCCGGGTGGCCCGGGCGGCGCGCACGGCCGTCCGCTCGGGCTAGGAGGGATGCCGATGGAGTACGAGTTCCGTCTCCCCGACATCGGGGAAGGCGTCGCCGAGGGGGAGATCGTCCAGTGGTTCGTCCAGGAAGGCGGGACGGTCCGGGAGGATGCCCCGCTCGTCAGCGTACTGACGGACAAGGCGAACGTCGAGATCCCTTCGCCGAAATCCGGGACGGTCCTTCGGCTCCACGCCCAGGTCGGTGACAAGGTCAAGGTCGGCGCCCCCCTCGTCACGATCGACGTGGGCTCCGGCGCCGGAGCCCCCTCGGCCGTCCCCCCCGGTACGAAGTCCCCAGCCCCCGCTGCCCCGGCATCCCTGTCGGCTCCCCCCTCCCCGTCGACGCCCACGGCTACCCCCTCGTCGCCGGCGCGCCCGGCCGGCGCCGCCGCAGGGACCCTTACCGGGCGGATTCTGGCATCGCCCTATGTGCGCCGTCTCGCGGCCGAGCGCGGGATCGATCTCGCCCACGTGACCGGAACCGGCGACGGGGGCCGGATCACGGAGGCGGATCTTGCGAAGGCGGCCGCCGGCGGTCCTTCCGCGGTCGCGGCGGCGCCCCCTGCTCCCGCCGGCCGCCCCGTTCCCGCGACGCCGAGCGCCCCTGCCGCCGCCGGACCGTCGAGCGCACCGGCCCTTCCCTCCGGTCCGGACGGGATCACCCGGATCCCCATCCGCGGGATCCGCCGGGTCATCGCCGAGCACATGACGGAGTCGAAGCACAAGGCCGCCCACTTCACCTATGTCGAGGAGGTCGACATGACGGAGATGGTCCGCCTTCGCGAGCGGATGGCCCCGCATATCGAACGCCAAGGCGCCCGCCTGAGCTACCTCCCCTTCATCCTGAAGGCGGTCGTCGCGGGACTGCGGGCCCAGCCGAACCTCAACGCCACAATCGACGATGCCCGCGGGGAACTGCTGGTCCACTCCGCACACCACATTGGGATCGCCACCGCCGCCCCGGAGGGGCTCCTCGTTCCGGTCGTGAAGGACGTCGACGCGAAGAGCATCCTCGACCTCGCCCGGGAGATCCAGTCCCTCGCCGAGCGGGGGCGGGAGGGCAAGCTCACCCGGGCCGAGCTCACCGGCTCGACCTTCACGATCACCAGCCTCGGCGCCCTGGGCGGCGTTCTCGCCACCCCGATTTTGAACTATCCCGAGGTGGGGATCCTGGGGGTCCACAAGATCCAACGGAGGCCGGTCTACCGACCGGACGGGGCGATCGGGCCGGCCGATCTGATGAACCTCTCGGTCTCGGTCGACCACCGGGTGCTCGACGGGATCGTCGCGGCCCAGTTCCTGGCGGTCGTCAAGGCGAACCTGGAGGACCCGCACCGCCTCTTCGCCGAGATGGCATGAGTCCGGCCGCATCGACGACACCGCCTCCGTTGCCCCTCCCCGCACGTGCTGCGGAGATCGAGGCCCTCTGGGGGTCCCGGGCCCAGGAGCGGGCACGCGAGGTCTACACGTGGATGGCCCTCAGCCGGGCGATGGACGCCCGGATGCAGGCCCTCCAGCGCCAGGGGCGCATCGGATTCTACGGCGCGGCGATGGGCCACGAGGCCGTCAACATCAGCGCGGGGCTGCTCACGCGTCCGGAGGACTGGATCTTCCCCGGCCTTCGGGAGCAGCTGGTCGCCCTCGTCCGCGGTCACCCGATCGGCGCGTACGTCCACCACCTCTTCGCGACGGAACGGGACCCGGCGCGCGGCCGGCAGATGCCCTGCCACCCGACCGCCCGCGAGGTCCACTACGTCTCGATGTCCTCGGTGATCGGCACCCAGATCACCCATGCGGCGGGGGCCGCCTTCGCGATGCGCCGGCGCCGGGAGGCCGCCGTCGCCCTCGCCTGCTTCGGCGACGGAGCGACCAGCGCCAGCGACTTCCATGCCGGGCTCAACTTCGCCGGGGTCGGCCGCTGGCCTGTCGTCTTCCTCTGCGCCAACAACCAGTGGGCGATCTCGATGCCCGCCGAGCGCCAGAGCGCCGTGGAGCGGCTCTCGGACAAGGCGAGCGCCTACGGATTTCCGGGCCGGACCGTCGACGGGACCGACCTCTTCGCGGTCTGGGCGGAGCTCGCCCGGGCCATCGAGACCGCCCGGACCGGGGGTGGGCCGACGCTGCTCGAGATGCGCGTCTTCCGTATGACACCGCACTCCAGCTCGGACGATCCGTCCCGCTATCAGCCCCCGGACTGGTCCCGGCGGGCCCTCGAGCACGATCCCGTGCGGAGGTTCGTCGACTGGCTCGATCGTGTCGGCTGGCTCACCGCTCCCGAGCGGGCGACGATCGAGCAGGAGGCCGACCGTCGTGTCCGGGAGGCCATCGCCGAGGCGGAGAGGACCCCCCCGCCCGGCCCCGCCACGCTGTTCGAAGACGTCATGGCCTCCCCGACCTCCCCACCCAGGTCCTCCGGCGGGGCCGGGACGGGGTGAATCGGTCATGGCGGGAACGTACGCTCGGACGACGGATGTCCTTGTGATCGGCGGCGGACCGGGAGGCTACATGGCGGCGATCCGTCTCGGCCAGCTCGGGCGCAAGACGATCCTGGTCGAGAAGGATCGGCTCGGCGGCGAGTGCCTGAACCGGGGCTGCATCCCCTCGAAGGCCCTCATCTACGCCTCGGAGCTCTACCACCGGGTCCGCACGGACGGGGAGACCCTGGGTGTCGTGGCCTCGGGGCTCCGGTTCGATCTCGCGCGGACGATGGCCTGGAAGGAATCCGTCGTCCAGAAGGAGCAGCAGGGGGTCGCCTCGCTGCTGCGGTCGGCCGGAGTGACGGTCCTGCCGGGGGAGGCCCGGTTCTCCGGCCCACGCTCCGCGATCCTGACCGGCCCGGACGGGGGCCAGGAGCGGATCGACTTCGGGCACGCGGTCATCGCGACCGGCTCCCTGCCGATCCCGCTACGAGGCTTCGAGCCGGACGGCGCCCGGGTCCTCACCGCGACGGATGTGCTCTCCCTCCGCTCCCTGCCGCCGTCGATGCTGATCCTGGGGGGGGGCGTCAGCGGCTGCGAGCTCGGGGAGTTCCTGGCCCGCGTCGGCGTCTCCGTCACGATCGTGGAGATGATGGACCAGCTTCTCCCGGGAATGGATCCGGACCTCTCCCGCGAGCTGACCCGGCGATTCGAGGCGATGGGCGTGACGATCCGCACGTCATCGAAGGCGACGGCCCTCGACCGCAGCCGCCCGGAGGAGCTGCGGCTCACGGTGGAGCGGAAGGGCGCCTCCGAGACCTTGGTGGGCTCCGCCCTCTTCGTGACGGTCGGCAAGCGGGCCGACACCCGTTCCCTCGGCCTCGAGGAGGCCGGGGTGGCGACCGATCCTCGGACGGGTGGGATCCTGGTCGACGACCAGAACCGGACGAACGTCCCCACCATCTTCGCCGTCGGGGACGTCGGCCGACCGCCGATGCTCGCCCACAAGGCCTACCGGGAGGGGATCCTCGCCGCCGAGGCGATCGCCGGCATGCCCGTCCGCTGGTCGTACCAGGCGATCCCCTCGGTCGTCTTCACCGAGCCCGAGCTCGCGAGCGTCGGATGGACCCTCGAGGAGGCCCGGCGCCACGGTGGCAACCCGCGCGAGGTCCGCTTCCCGTACGCGGCACTCGGCCGGGCCCATGCGAACCGCGCCACCGACGGATGGGTCAAGCTGGTCGGGGACGAGGCGACCGGGCTCCTCTTGGGCGTGCACGCGGCCGGCGTCTCCGCCGGCGAACTGATCGCGGAGGCGGGCCTCGCCCTCGAGATGGCGGCCACCGTGCGGGACATCGCGGGGACGATCCACGCGCATCCGACCTACGGCGAACTGCTGCAGGAGGTCGCCCTGCTCTGGCTGGGCGAGCCGATGCACGTCGCACGCAGGCCGGCGGGACGGTGACGGCGACCGAGTGGTGGGGCCGGGTCGGCTACCCCGAGGCCCACCGGCGGATGCGCCTCAAGGTTGCCGACCGCCGGCAGGGCCGGATTCCCGACACCCTCCTCCTGGTCGAGCACCCGGCCGTCGTGACGGTGGGGGTCGAGGGCGACGACGGCTCCGCGGCGGCCTCGGGCCTTCCGGTCGTCCCGGTCGAGCGGGGAGGCAAGGCGACCTACCACGGGCCCGGGCAGCTGGTCGGCTACGCGATCGTCGACCTCGGGGCGCGGGGGCACGACGTCCGGGCATTCGTCCGGGACCTCGAGTCGGTGGTCGTGCGGACCCTCGCCGCCTTCGGGCTGCGGGGCGAGCACGTGCGCGGACGGCCCGGGGTCTGGATCGTGGGAGAACGCAAGATCGCTTCCCTCGGGGTGGCCGTCGAGCACTGGGTGACGTTCCACGGCTTTGCGCTCAACGTCGACGTCGAACTCGATGCGTTCGCCCGGATCCATCCCTGTGGGTTCGACGGCCGCATCATGACCTCGATGGCCCGGGAGCTCGGGCGCCCGATCGGGCTCGACGAGGTGCTCCCGGCGGCCATCGGGGCCTGGCAGGCGGTCTTCGCGGAGCCACGGACGGCCGCGGCGCCGGCCGGTCCATGACGGGACTCCGCGTCCTGGTGGTCGGCGGGACCGGTGGCCTCGTCGGCCGCGCCCTGCGCGCGGAGTTCGCCGAGGACTGGGCGATCCGCTCCGTCCACCGCCGTCCGGTCCCGGCGGAGCGAGACGGCCCCGGGACCGTGGAATGGATCCGAGCCGACGCCACGGCCGTCCGCGATTGGGGGCCCCTGCTCGACGGGGTCGAGGGGGTCGTCACGCTCGCCTGGCTCAGGGAGGGGCGCTCCCGACAGTTCGGCCCCTTGGCGGACAGCCTGGTCCGGCTCATCCGCGCCGCCGAGGCGGCAGGGCCGTCCTGGTTCCTCCACCTGAGCGTTCCGCAGGCCCCCCGCCCGCTGGAGACCGGTCTCCCGTACCTGACCGAGAAGCGGCGGGTCGACCGGGCGCTCGAGGCGAGCCGGCTCCCCTACCTCATCCTTCGCCCGACGCTCCTCTTCGGTCCGGGGGACCGTCTCCTGACCGTCATGCTCCGGCTGATGCACCGCTACGGGATCTTCCCGATGTTCGGCGATGGCCACTTCCATGTGAGCCCGCTCGCCAGCCGGGACCTCGCGCGGATCGCCCGGCGGGAGCTCGGAGGGCCCCCCCGGAGGAACCTGCTCTTGGGCGGACCCCGCCGCTGGGAGTATCGGGAGCTCACCGACCGCCTCTTCGCCGCCCTCGGCCGTCGTCCCCGCTACGGGCCGCTCGGCCCCCGCGGCTCGGCCCGGATCGCCCGAACGATGGAACGGCTCGGCCTTCGGACCATCTACGAGTACGAGGTCCTCTGGCTCCTCTCCGACATGCTCGGCCTGCCTCCGTACGTCGGCCTAAATGCTCCTCTCGAAGAGGTCGGCCCGTTCCTCGACCGCGAGGCGGCCCGCCTGATGGGCGGGGGAGTGGGATAGCGGGTGCGGGCGGGCTCCGGCACCGCACCGAAGGGTTCAGATGCCGGGACGACCATCCTCCCGGCATGGTCGCATCGCCCTCGGGAGAGGTGACGGTCGGGCCGGTCGAGGAGATCATGCGATCGCTCACGGACCGGGAAGGGAACCTCGAGATCTCGCTGGACGACATCGAGGTCCGGTTCCCCCTGCTGCCGGACGCCCTGCGGTTGAAGGGCACGATCCGGGTGCGCCTTCTGATGAAGGAGACGCCCCCGTCGGGCCCCCGGTCGCGCCGGAAGGCCTGAGTACCGCACCGGGGTTCCGGGCCCCCCGCTTCGGGGTCGGCGGCCGCCGCGCCCGGCTCAGGGGAGGTCATGCAGGAGGATTCCGACGAGGAACCCGGCGAAGCCGGCGGCCAGCCCGATCACCAGCATCCTCAGCCCGCTGCGCCAGAGCGATCCGACCGTCGTCCGGGCCTCGTACCACCCGATCGCGAAGAGCATGCCGCCCGCGAGGACGACCGCCGCGGCGGCGGCCAGCGGGACATTGGCCGTCAGGAGGAACGGGAGGATGGGGATCACCGAGCCGACGACCGTCGCCAGCCCGACGATGAGCGCGCTCCGCTGCGGCTGTTCGGCCGACACGGGGGCGAGGTGGAGCTCGAAGGCCATCATCAGATCGAGCATCGCCTTCGGCTTGCGGACGATCCGATCGAGGAGATCCTCCCGCTCCTCCCCCTCGAACCCCCAGCGGTCGAGGATCTCGCGGACCTCCTGCCGTTCCGCGTCGGGCAGGTGCTCCATCTCCCAACGCTCCCGGTCCTGCTCGGCGAGGTAGAACTGCCGCCGTGCCCGGGTCGAGGTGTAGGCGACGGCCGCCATCGAGATCGTCTCGGCCGCCAGCGCGGCGACCGTCGCGACGAGGATGACCGCCCGGCCCTCCCCTGCGCTCGCGAGCCCAAGAAGGATGCCGAGGACGTTCACAAGGCCGTCCTGGCTGCCCAGGATGAAGTCGGAGAGGAGCCCGGGGGTCGGATGGCCCTCGAGCGGCACGGCCGCCTCCGCGCTCGCCGGTCGGATCCGGCTCATCGTGTCGATCCCCCCGGGGGCGACGGCCCGCGCTCGGCCTCCGCCCGGCGCCGGAGTCCGGCAACGGCCCCCGGCCGGACGACGCCGGCCGGTGTGACGAAGGCGGTCACGTACCGTGCGGGCGTGACGTCGAAGGCGGGATTGCGTGCCGGGCTCGCGCGGGGGGCGAGGCGCACCCCGCCGCAATTCGTGACCTCCTCCGGGTCGCGCTCCTCGACCGGAATCGACGCGCCGCTCGACCGGCCGAAGTCGAAGGTCGGCCAGGGGGCGGCGACGTAGAACGGCACCCCGTTCTCATGGGCGAGGACCGCCTTCTCGTAGGTGCCGATCTTGTTCGCGAAGTCGCCGTTCCGGGCGATCCGGTCCGCCCCGACGATCACCGCGTCGATCTCCCCCCGCGCGAGGTAGTGCCCGGCGGCGTTGTCCGCGATGACCGCGTGCGGGATCTTCTCCCGGGCGAGCTCCCACGCCGTCAGGCGGGAGCCCTGCAGCAGGGGCCGGGTCTCGTCGACGAAGACGAAGAGCTCCTGCCCCCGGTCATGCGCGACGCGGATCGGTGCGAGGGCGGTCCCCCACTCGACGGTCGCCAGGGCCCCCGCGTTGCAGTGCGTGAGGATCCGGCGCGCCCGGCGGAGGAGCGGGGCTCCGGCGCGTCCGATCCGGTGGCATGCCTCCACGATGCGGCGGCAGTGCTCCCGCGCCGCCGCCTCCGGGTCCTCCCCGGCCGCCCAGGCCCGCCGGACGGCCTCGATCCCGACGAAGAGGTCATAGGCGGTCGGGCGGGTCGCCGCGAGGAGCCGGGCCGCTCGTGCCGGCGTCCACCGCGGCTGCCGGGAGGCGAGGGCCATCGCGTAGGCCGCCGCGGCGCCGATCGCCGGAGCCCCCCGGACCGCCAGGGTGCGGATGTCCTCCGCGACCTCCTCGACCCGGCGACGGCGCAGGATCCGCAGGCGCTGGGGCAGCGCCCGCTGGTCGATGAGGTGGAGGCGGTGACCCTCGTACCAGAGCGCCCGGACGGCCATGGGAATCGCACTCAGCGCTCGAGCGTGTGCAGGAGGTCGATCCATGCGCGGTCGACGACCTTGGGGACGCCGATCGCCCGGTCGAGGGGGATCCCCTCGATCGTCTCGCCGCGGAGCACGGCGACCTCGCCCCGGCGGCCGGCGAGCGCGAGGTCGACGGCGGCCCGACCGAGGCGGGTGGCCAGGATCCGGTCGAAGAGGGTCGGAGGCCCGCCCCGCTGGATGTGGCCGATCTGGGCGGACCGGGTCTCGATCCCGGTCCCCTGCTCGATCCGGCGCGCCAGCGCCGCCCCGACCCCCCGCTCGCGCAGGAGCTCGTGGCCGAACTCGTCCCGGCCTCCGGCGCTTCCGGAGGCGAGGCCGAGGTCGATCCCCTCGCTTGCCACGATGAGGGCGTAGCCGCGGGCGGCGTGCGCGGACCGGACGACCGCGAGGAGACGGGCCTCGTCGTACGGTTCCTCGGGGATGAGCGTCGCATCGGCGGCTCCGCCCAGGCCGGTCGCCAGGGCGACCCATCCGGCGTGGCGCCCCATCACCTCGAGGACGATCGCACGGTGGTGGCTGCGGGCGGTGTCCCGAAGCCGTTCGAGGGCCTCGACGGCGACGCTTGCCGCCGAGTCGAACCCGAAGGTCCAGTCGGTGCCGGCAACGTCGTTGTCCATCGTCTTCGGCACGCCCACCACCGCCCGGCCCCTCCGGGACAGTTCCCGGGCCGCTGTCAGGGTGTCGTCGCCGCCGATCGCGATCAGCCAGTCGATCCGGTGCCCATCGAGCTGAGCGAGCACCTTCTCGGCGTCCTCCGGCTTCGCGAAGGGGTTCGTCCGGGAGCTGCCGAGGATCGTGCCGCCGATCCCGACGATCTCCCGGACGTCCTCGCGGGCGAGGGGCCGGACGATTCCGTCCCGGACCCCCTTCCAGCCGTCAAGGAAGCCGTGGATCTCGTGGCCGGTCTCAAGGGCACGGAGGACCGCGCCGCGGATCGCCGCATTGAGGCCCGGGCAGTCGCCCCCGCCCGTCAGGACGCCGAACCTCACGCTGCGACCTCGAGGTAGCCGCGGGGGGCCGTCGTCAGGAAGCGGTAGCCGGTCGCGGTGACCACGACGTCGTCCTCGATCCGGACCCCGCCCCGCCCGGGCAGGTAGATCCCCGGTTCCACCGTGATGACCATCCCTTCCTCGAGGGAGTCTTCGCTTCGCTCGTTCATTCCCCATCCGTCGTGGACCCTCAGCCCGATGGAGTGGCCGAGGCCGTGCGTGAAGCGTCCCTTCCAGGGGGAGGTGTCGATGACCTGCTGGGCCGCGAGATGGACGTCCCGGGCGGGCACGCCGGCGCGGATCGTCGCCAGGGCCGCCTGCTGCGCCTCCTCGACCTTGTCATGGACCGCCTGGAGCTCCGGGTCGCGGCGCCCGAAGTGGAACGACCGCGTGATGTCCGAGGCGTACCGTCCGAAGAGCGCCCCGAAGTCGCAGACGATCGAATCCCCGGAGCGCAGCGGCCGCTCGCCCGCGAAGTAGTGGGGCTCCGCGCTGTTGGGACCGAAGGCGACGATGGTCGCGAACGAGGGCCCCTCGGCGCCGTGCCGCATCATGCGGTGGTTCATCTCGGTCGCGAGGTCGCGTTCCAAGAGGCCGTCATGCAGCAGGCCGGGGATCTCCAGGGCGACCTGGGATCCGATCGCCGCGGCCCGCTCGAGCCGTCCGATCTCGACCGCGTCCTTGGTCGCCCGGGCGCGGCGGATCGCGGGGCTCACGTCGACGAACGACGCGGAGGGGAGGATCTTGGCCAGCCGCTCGTAGCCGGCATGGGTGAGCTCCTGGTGGTGGAGGCCGACCGTCGAGGTCTCCCCGACCAGGCGGCGCACCTCTCCCTCGATCTCCGACGGCGTGCGGAACTCGTGGATCCGAACGTGCGGGTCGCGCTTGGCCGTCTGCCGGGCCGTCTCCGCCTCAAGGGCGGAGGTGAACACGTCGAGTTCCCCGTCCGGATGGGCGATGGCGAGGGAGCCCTCGAAGAGCCCGCTCGGCACGTCGAACATCCAGAAGAACGTCCCGTCCAGGTGGGGGTCCACCGAGTTCGCCACGACGATCGCGTCCGGCTTCGGGTCGGTGTGCCGATACATCTTGAGGATCCGGTCTCGCATCGCGCCCCGCAGGGAGGGGCCCCCCTTCAAGGTTTGGGGACGGAGCCCGCCGTCTCGGGCGGCGACGGGGACGGCGGTGCCGGCGCGCGGAGGTCCTTCCAGGAGAGCAGCGGACGGCGGGCGGCCTCCACCTCGTCGATGCGGCCGACGGACGTCGCGCGGGGGGCTCCCCGCAGGCCCTCGGGGGTGTCATCGAGCGCCCGTTCGAAGGCGGCGACGAAGGCGTCGAGCTCCCGCTTGCTCTCCGTCTCCGGAAGCTCGACCATGAGCGATTCCGGCACGATCGTCGGGAAGTAGACGGTCGGGGCGTGGACCCCCTCGTCCAGCAGCCGCTTCGCCAGATCGAGCGTCCGTACCCCGCGCTCCCGCAGGGACTCTCCCGAGAGGACGAACTCGTGCTTGACGAGCGGCCGGAACGGCCGCGCCAGGCGGCGACCGAGCCTTTGGGCGACGTAGTTCGAGTTCAGCACGGCGCGGCGGGAGACCCGCCGGAGCCCCTCCTCCCCGTGGACCAGGGCGAAGGCGAAGGCCCTCAGGTCGAGGCCGAAGTTGCCGTAGCCGGCCTTGATCTTGCCGATCGACTTCGGACGGTCGTAGTCGAGGTGGAAGTGGCGGCCGACCTTCCGGATCCGCGGGACCGGCAGGAACGGGGCCAGGGTCTCGTTGGCGGCAAGGACGCCCGCCCCCGGTCCCCCTCCGCCGTGCGGCGTCGCGAAGGTCTTGTGGAGGTTGAGGTGGGCCACGTCGAACCCCATCCGGCCGGGATTGGTGACGCCGAGGATCGCGTTGAGGTTCGCCCCGTCGTAGTAGAGCATCGCTCCGGCCCCATGGACCTCCCGGGCGATCTCCAGGATCTCGCTCTCGAAGAGGCCCGCGGTGTTGGGGTTCGTCAGCATGAAACCGGCCGTCCGGTCGCTCAGCGCCGACCGCAGGGCGTCCAGATCGACGCATCCATCCTTCGAGGGGAGCTCCCGGGTGGTGAAGCCGGCCATCGTCGCCGAGGCCGGGTTTGTCCCGTGGGCGGTGTCCGGCAGCAGGATCTCGGTCCGGCGTCCCTCCTCGCCGCGCTCCCGGAAGTGGGCCCGGATCATCAGGAGCGCCGCATACTCCCCATGGGCTCCGGCCGCCGGCTGGAGGGATACCTCGGGCAGGCCGGTGACCTTCGCGAGGAGCCGCTCGAGCCTCCAGAGGATCTCGAGCGCGCCCTGGACCGTCTCGACCGGCTGGTCCGGATGGAGTTCGGCCGCATTCCGCCGCCGAGCGAGGACCTCCCCGACCCGCGGGTTGTACTTCATGGTGCACGAACCGAGCGGATAGGTCGACGTCTCGATGCCGAAGTTCATCTGGCTGAGCCGGGTGTAATGACGGACGACCTCGAGCTCCCCCAGCGTCGGCCAGCGGAGGCCCTGCCGGCGGCGCCAGCGCTCCGGAATCCCGGGGATCTCCGGGCCCGTAAGCTCCCCTCCCTCTGCGGCACGCGGATCGAGTTCCCAGAGGGGGGGCTCGTCCCAGCGGGCCTGGCGGAACGTCATGCGGGCCCTCCGGCTCGCGGTCGGGCCGAGGCGGCCGCCGCGGTCGCGATCTTCTGGATCGCCTTCGCGTCGATCGTCTCCGTGGCGGCGACGAGGATCCGGGCGGGTGCCCCGTTGCCCCGGCCCGGCCGGGGGTCCGACAGTGGGTGGCCCGCGAGGACCCCCCGCCGCCGCATCCGATCGAGGAACTCCACGGCAGTCCCTGAGGCCAGTTCGATCGTGAACTCGCCGAGGTACGGCGCATCGAACCGGGGCGCCTCGATGCCTTCGACCGCCGCGAGGGCCTGGGCCATTGCCCGGGCCTTCTCGGCCAAGGACCGCTGCAGCTCCGCGAGGCCCGACGGCCCAAGGAGGGAGGCGTAGAGGACGAATGCGAGCGCGACGAGCGACTGGTTCGTGCAGATGTTCGAGGTCGCCCGTGACCGGCGGATGTGCTGCTCCCGGGTCTGCAGGGTCAGGGTGTAGGCGCGTCGACCGTCCCGGTCGTGGGTCGCCCCCACGATGCGGCCGGGGGCGAAGCGGACGAGTTCCTTGCGGCAGGCGAACAGGCCGACAAGGGGTCCCCCGTAGGAGGGCGGGATCCCGAATCCCTGGCCCTCACCGACGACGATGTCCGCCCCGTAGGCGCCGGGCGGTTCGAGGACCGCAAGGGACAGGGGATCCGCATGGACGACCAGCGGGATCGTCCCGAGGACCGAGCGCAGGGAGAGGATCCCCTCGTCCAGGTGGCCGAACCCGTTGGGGACGTCCGCGAGCATCCCGAAGACGTCGCCGCGCCCGACCGAGGCCCGGACCGCGTCGAGATCGAGGCCCCCCGTGTGGGGATCGTACGGGATCGACTCGACCAGGATTCCGGGTCCGGTGGCATAGTTCTCGAGGACGCTCCGTTCCTCCCAGGGAAGGCTTTCCGGGACCAGGAAGCGCTTGCCCTCGTGGGCCCGGTGGCACAGGAGCATCGCCTCACCGCTCGCGGTCGCCCCGTCGTAGAGCGAGGAGTTGGCGACGTCCATGCCCGTGAGCTCGACCCAGAGGCTCTGGAACTCGAACATCGCCTGGAGCATTCCTTGGCTCGCCTCGGGCTGGTACGGGGTGTAGGAGGTGTAGAACTCGCTCCGCTGCAGGATCCCGTCCAGCGCCGCCGGAGTGTAGCGCGCCGCGATCCGGCCCCCCAGGCACGAGACGAACTTCGAGTAGGGCCGGTTCCGCTCGAGGATCCGATCGATCTGGCGCACCGCCTCCGCCTCGGACAGGGCGGGGCCGATCCCCAGACGGCCGATCCGCGCCTTCTTCGGCACATCGGCGAACAGCTCTTCCGCGCTGCGGAGCCCCAGGGCGGAGAGCATCTCGGCCTCCTCGCGCTCGGTGTCCGGTATCCAGCGGGCCACGGTGGGCCACCCCGCGCGCCCAGCACGGTTCCCCCTAAAGCCGTAGCGCGCGCCGGTCGTGAGCCGCCCCGCCGCCCCCCCCCGATGGCGGGCACGCGGCAACGCTATGCGTCCCGGACCGGCTGCACCGGCATGCGGAGCACCGGCCGCGCCGGCCGATCCCAATCCGCCCGTCCTTCCCGGCGAGGCGACGAGGCGGACCCTCCTCCGTCGGAGGAGATCCTCGAGGTCGCCTTCCATCGAGCCTCCCGGGCGAACCCGGGGGGGACCACCAAGCCGGAGCGGGACCGGCGCCGTGCGACGCTCAAGGTCGTCCGCAGCGGCGCCACGGTCCAGCGTCAGGTGCGCCGGATCGCGGCGGAGTTCACCCGTCCTCCGCTCACGGATTTCGAGCGGGCGCTGCTCGACCGGCGGTTCGGGCCCGGCCGGCTCGACCGCTCCCTTGGTCGCCTCCGGCGTGCCGTGGAGCGGATCCGGGAGCGGCAGCGGGAGGCCGAGCGCGAGCTTGCGGCCGCCGACGGGCCCGACGCCCTCGGAGAGACGGTCCGGCGCTTCTACGGACGCATCGCGAGCCACGTGCGGGAGATCGATCCGGACCTGGCATTCCTCCGGGAGGTCCGGGCCTACCGCAAGGAACGGCCGACGATCGACCCGTCCGCCCCCACGCTGGTCGTGGCCGGATTCCCCAACGTCGGGAAGTCGGCCCTCGTCGCCCGCCTCTCGACGGCCCGGCCGCGGGTCGCACCGTTCCCGTTCACGACCTTGGCGCTCGAAGTCGGCCACGCCGATCTCGGATCCGATCGTTGGCAGGTCCTTGACACCCCCGGCGTCCTCGACCGGGCCGGCCGGAAGAATCCGGCCGAGGCGGAGGCCGAGACGGCGGTCCAGCACGGGGCCCGGGCGGTCCTCTTCGTCCTCGACCCGACCGGGGACTGCGGGCATTCTGTGGAGGAGCAGGAGGCGCTCCTGTCCCGGTGGCGCCAGGAGCTCGGGAATCGGCCGATCCTGGTCGTGGAGTCGAAGTCGGACCGCCACGACCGCCACATCCCCGGACGGCTGAGGACCTCGGCCGTCACGGGCGAGGGGATCGCGGAGCTCGAAGCGGCGATCGCCGCGCTGGGAGGAGGACCTGCCTCCGTGCGGCCCGCCCGGGAGACGGCGGCAGGGGATGCGCAGGACGCCGGTCCGACGGCAGCCTCCCCGGCCCACGACGGCAGAGATCAGACCGAGTAGACGCGCCCGGTCTCGGGGAGGACGACGTCGGCGAAGGAGGCGAGGTCGTCGCGCAGCGCCTCGCGCTGGTCGCCGTGCATCAGCACGATCGTCTCGGCTCCGGTGGCCTTCGCGAGGCGGACGAGCTCCGAGTGCGACGCGTGGGCCGAGAAGTCGAACTTCCGGACCTCGCAGGTCGGCCGCACGATCTCCTCGTTGTCGAGGACAAGCGTCCCCTCCTCCAGGAGCCGCCGCCCGTTCGATCCCTCCACCTGGTAGCCGGTCAGCAGGATGGAGGAGTTCGGGTCGCCGTGGAGCTCGCCGATGTAGTAGAGCACCGGCCCGCCGTCGAGCATGCCTCCGGTCGTCACGATGACGTCGGCCTCCCGCAGGGCCTTCTTGCGGTCGCCGGGGGTCTCCACGATCCGCACGCCCTCGGTCGCCCGCCGGAACTTCTCCGGATCCGCAAGGGTCTCCGGAGCGCTCTCGTAGATGCGGTTGACCGACCGGGCCATGCCGTCCAAGCAGATCGCGAATCCGGACGAGGCCAGCGTCAGCAGGACCTCCTGCGCCCGGCCGACCGCGAAGGCAGGGACGATCGCCCGGCCGCCCCGTTCGACGGTGGTCTGGATGGCGTCGAGGAACCGGCGTTCCGTTTCCCCCCGGTCCGGATGCTCGCGGCCGGCATAGGTTGCCTCCATCACCAGGACGTCGCAGGCGACCGGCTCGGCACCCCTGACGAGGCGGGTCGCCAAGGTCTGCACGTCGCCGGTGAAGAGGAGATCCTTCTCCCCGCGGTAGAGGTACATCGACGCACCGGGAATGTGTCCGGCCGGTGTGAGGGAGACCTCGATCCCCCGGTAGCGGAAGGTGTCGTGCCGGTGTAGGACGGCCGTGCGGGCATGCAGGGCGCGGATGTCGGCGGGATCGAACGGGGGGAGGTATCCCTCCAGCCGGGCGATCTTCAGGGCGTCGCGGGTCAGCAGATCCGCGACGGCGAGCGTGACCGGAGTCATCACGATCCTCGCCCGGGGGATTCGGGTCAGGATCGGGACCATGCCCGAGTGGTCGAGGTGGGCATGGGAGAGGAAGACGGCGTCGAGGTTCGTCGGGGCCGGCCGGGGGTACGACGGCGGATCGGTCGGGGTCATCCCGTAGTCGAAGAGGAGGGTTCGGCCCTGGTCGCGAACGACCAGGCCGAGCGATCCGACCTCGGAGGCCCCCCCGAGAAACTGAAGATCCACGGCGCGCCGAGCCGGGCTCCTGATTTAAGGTCGCCTTGCCCCGGGAGAGCGCTGCGAGCCCTCATGAACCGGCCCCGGTTCCCGGCAGCGTGCGCGCCGGGGCGAACGAGGCGGATGGGACGGTCTCCGGCCCCGCATCCGATCCGCTCGAGATCCTGGTCCGGATCGCCCTCGAGGTCCATCGGGCCGTGCGGACCAGCGTGAGCATGCCTGGGCGTGCCGACGTCGTCGCGATGGGAGCCAGCGGATCCCCGACGGAGCGGATCGATCGGATCGCGGAGCGGACGATCCTCGCCTGCATGGATGCCGAGCGGGTCGACTGGGACCTCCTGAGCGAGGAGGCCGGTCTCGTCCGGCGGGGCGGGGGAGCCGTCCTCATCGCGGACCCGATCGACGGGAGCCACAACGCGGTGCACGGCATCCCCTTCGCTTCCGTGTCCCTCGCCCTGGGCCGTGAGGACCTTTCTGGGGTCACGATCGGCCTCGTCCACGATCTCTTCCGCGGGACGACCTTCTGGGCCCGGCGGGGCGGTGGCGCCTATCGCAATGGCGAGCGGATCCGCACGCGACGATGGGTGGAGGGCCACGATCTCGTGCACGCGAACCTGGGGCGGTTCACCGCCTCCCGGCTCATCGGGAGGATCCATTCCGCCCGCCGGATCCGCGCGATCGGCTGCGCCTCGCTCGAGCTCGCCCAGGTCGCCCAGGGGTCCGCCGATGCGTATCTCTTCGACAATGTCCCGCCCGAGCGGAACCTCCGCGTCACCGACATCGCCGCGGGCACCCTGATCGTGGAGGAGGCCGGCGGCCGGGTCGTCGACGCCGAGGGAAGCCCGATCGGCTCCTTGCCGCTCCGGGTGGACCGGCGCACGAGCATCGTGGCGGTCGGCGATCCCGCGTTCCTCGGCCGGGGAGGCGGTTCCGCATGAGGTACGGGCTGGTCGTCCACCCCCGCAAGCCGGCGGTGGTACCCGTCGCCCGCCACATCGCCGAACGCCTGGCCTCCGCCGGGGACCTGGTGGTCGCCGACACCGTTCCGGAGGCCTTCGGCCTGCCGGGCGAGCGGGCGCCGATCGCGACCTTCGACGGCGACCTGGTCGTCGCGATCGGGGGCGACGGGACGTTCCTCTCGGTCCTTCGGCAGACCCCGGTGCCGCTCGTGGCGCTCAACGCCGGTACGGTCGGGGTCCTCGCGGAGATCGACGCCCGGCGGCAGGCCGAGGTCGATGAGTGCCTCGGCCGGCTCTCGACCGGCCGCTACGCGATCGATGACCGGATGAAGCTCGCGGTCTCCGCCGGGCCCCTCCCAGCCCCGGACGCCACGAACGAGGTCGTGGTGCACGGCCTGCGCGCGGCCAAGATGGTCGATTTCGAGATCGCCATGGACGGGTCGGCCCTGGGCCGGATCCGTGCGGATGGGATCATCGTCTCGACCCCGACCGGGTCGACCGGTTACTCGCTGAGCGCGTTCGGGCCGATCGTCGAGCCGACCCTTGAGGCGATCGTCGTCACCGCGATCGCGCCCTTCCGCGCGGCCAGCCGGGCGCTCGTCCTCGATCCATGGCGGACCGTCTCCGTCCGTGCGGTCCCCGAGGGCGTGCCGATGGTCTGCGTCGTCGATGGCCAGGAGGAGTGCCCGGTCCCCGTCGGAGGGGCGGTCCGGATCTACCGGTCGCCCCGACGGGCCCGGTTTGTGCGGTTCGGCACGCCGTGGCTGGGCGGCCTGCAGGGGAAGGGGATCCTCCCGTGGTCCCAGGCGGGCGATCCTCCTCCCGAACCGGAGGAGTGAGCCCGATGCCGATCTTCCGGCGGGAACGCCGCCGCAGGGTGCCCGGGCCGGAGGGCGCGTTCCGGTGGGTGGTCACGCGCCAGCTCCTCGACGGGGTTCTGGCCAGCGCCGCCAGTGCGCTCCCGAACGAGTTCGGCGCCGTCCTGCGGGCCGATCCGCCCGGAGTGATCTCCGAGATGCTGCTGGTGCCCGGGACGACCGCCGGGAGACGGCATGCCAACTTCCAGTTCTACATGCTTCATGCCGACCTGTCGGTGGTCGGCACGGTCCATTCGCACCCCTCCGGGGCGCTCCACCCCTCCGGCGCCGACGTCCAGCTCTTCCGCAACTGGGGAAGCCGTCACCTCATCCTCGGCCGGCCGTTCGGACCGAGCTCGTGGAGGGCCTACGACAGCCGGGGGGAGCCGGTCCCGCTTCCGGTCGTGGGTCCGGACGGGACCGTCGAGGGGACGCTCCCCGAGGGGCGACCGAGGCCTGCCATCCACCGGGGCGACGATCCCCCCGTACCGTAGGGGGACGGCCCAAGGCCGCCTACTCCCGGACCGGAATGGTGGGGACCGGAATCCGGTCCGGATGCAGGTTCGGGTCCTCGATCGGGCGGCCCGGCCGGCTCGGTGGGCTCCACAGTCCGCGGCTCTTGGCCACGAAGTCCAGGAACCCGATGAACCCGCGGAACGCCGCGCGGTAGGCCCGGGTGTGGTTGCCCTCCCAGTCGAAGAAGTCGGTGAGGAGGCTCTTCGACTGGCGGAGACCGTGCGAGAGCGCCCGCTTGAGCAGCTCCTCCTGCACGGGGCTCAGCATGTCGCGGCGGAACCAGTCGCGGGACTTGAGGTGGCCGAGCGGCACGAAGAACATCGGCACGAGCAGGCCCTTGAAGTCCCAGAGGTCGTCGATGAGCTGGATCGTCTTGAGGACGTCGTCCTCGGTCTCCTGCGGGAGCCCGACGATGAACGTGCAGGCCGGATAGACGTGGTTGTCGTTCATCAGGCCGGCCGCCTGGACGACGAGCTCTGGCCACTGCGAGGCCTTGAACGGGGCGACCTTGCCGGGCATCGCCGCCGTGATCATGCGCGGGGATCCCGTCTCCACCCCGACCTCGACGCCCCACCAGGACTGCTTGTCGTCGACAAGGACCTCGGCGCACTTCGACAGGAGCTTCGGCTTGGTCATCAGCGAGGCGATCGCGACATGGCTCCAGCCGACCTGCTGGTAGTAGCGCTTGGCCAGCTTCAGGAGCGGGATCAGCTTCTCCTCGCGGGGCATGACGTTGGGCGACCCGTAGAAGTAGACGTCGTCGGAGTGCAGGATCCCCTTGCGGATCCCGATCTTCGCGTTGACCTTGAGCTCCTCCTCGATCTTGTCGAGGCCGTACCAGCGGGTCGGCCGGGTCGTCACCGAGCAGAACGAGCATCCCCGGCAGCAGCCCCGGCCGATCTCGATCAGGCCGTTGACGCTGGGGTACTTGATCGACGAGATCTGCTCGACCTTCGGCGCCTCCTTCGCGCCGAGGATCACGTGGGGGGGCAGGTACTCGTCCGCCAGCGCCTTGCGGACGATCTCGCGGACGTAGAGGTCCCCTTCCCCTTCGACCACCGTGTCGATGCCGCCAAACGAGTCGACGAACTGCTGGATCCAAGGGAGCTTCATCCGGGTCGGGGGGGCGAGCTGCCAGGCACAGGGTCCCCCGGCGATGATCTTCATGCCCCTCTTGCGGGCCTCGACGACCGCCGGCTGGGTCATCATGCGCTTGAAGTTCACGCAGTTGAGCGGGTCCTTGTGCATGACCCCGCCGAAGGTCGACGCCGGTGGGTTCAGCCCGAAGTAGTCGTGCCCGCTGATCAGCAGGACCTTCGCCTCCCCCGGCATGTATCGGTCGAGATGGCTCGGGTGGACGATCCGAGCATCGTATCCGGCGTCGATGAGGGAGGCCTCGATCTTCCGCATCCCGTAGGGGGCCTGGAGCGGGAAGCCGTTCTCGTCGACCGGCATGTCCGGATAGAAGAGGCGCTTGTAGACGCGCTCGGGCAGGACGTACGCCGGGGTCGTCGTCCCGAACCCCAGGAACTCCTTGCCGTTGTGGTTGCTCATCATCGTCCAGTCGCATGTGATGACGATCTCGGGCATCCTGGTTCCTCCACCGCCGGCGGTGGTCGGCGGGAGCCACGAAGGGCCCCCTTTTATGCGTTGCGACGCACCGGGGTGACTAATTCGGGGGTTCCTCCATTCCCGGCACGGGGCCCGTACGACGTCCCGCGGGGCGGCCGACGCTCAGAACCCCGGATCGTCATCGTCTCCCGAGGGACCCCCGTCGAAGGAATCGCCCGACCCCTCGCTGGTCTCCTCCGACTCGAAGGCGCCGCGGAAGGCGCTGTCGTTCTGGATGAGGTGGATCCGGACGCAGTCCCGGTGCGCGGGCCGCCCGTTCCACGAGCTGGTCTCGTCGGGCGCCCCGAGCGGTTCCTGGCACAGGCAGCAGATCTCGGGCGGGGCGACGATCCACGCGGTGCGTCGCGGAGCGCTCATGGCCGTCCCGTTGAGGCGCGGGGAGCCCCTTCTACTTTTCCGCTGTCCGGTCCGGTCAGCCGCCCCGGTGCCGGCCCGACCCCCTGCGAAGGGGGAACCTCCATAGCCGTCCGGGAGATGCCCGTGCGTGGACTCGATCTCCGAGATCCGCCGCCGGCGGCGCGCGCTGGGCATCCCCCTCGCGACCCTGGCGCGGGCCGTCGGGAGGAGCGACGCGACGATCTCTCGGATTGAGCGTGGGCAGATCCGGCCCTCCTACGAGCTCGTCCAGAGGATCGTCGGATTCCTGGACGACCAGGAGGGCGCCCTGATGCCGGGGCTCCGCGCCCGGGACGTGATGACACGCTCCGTGCGGACGATCGACGGGTCAACGCCCCTCACGGAGGCGGCGGTGCAGATGGAGCAGTTCGGCATCTCCCAGGTGCCGATCGTGGAGGGGGGGCGGGTCACGGGATCGCTCTCCGAATCCGCCCTGCTCAAGGCGCTCGCCCGGCCGGGGCGCCGCGGCCCTCCCCCGCGCGCGAGGGACGTCCAGGAGAGCGCGTACCCCCAGGTCGACCGCGACTTCCCGGTCGAGCTCCTGGCCACGCTGCTTGGGCACGTGCCCGCCGTCCTGGTCACGCACCGGGGGGTCATCGAGGGGATCGTGACGAAGACCGACCTCATCCGGGGGCTGCGCGGCGCGTCGATCCGTCGGCCGGCGGCCCCGTAGGCCCCGAGGATCGCACGGCCCGGCCGATCGCCTCGACGAGGAGGGCCGCTGCCGCCGTCCCGACGGCGTCGACCAGGGCCCAGGGGCGCTCCGCCGCGCGCGGGAGCGCCCGGCGCTCGGTCGACGCGGCGAAGGTCAGGTCCCCGTCGACGCTCGTGGCGTACGGAACGACCGTGCGTGCCGCACCGGCGGTGGCAATCTCCGCGATCCGGGCGAGGGCCGGCCGGTCGAAGGCGAGGTCCGTGACGATGGCCGCCAAGGTCGTGTGTCCCCCGGCCATCCGGTGGCGCTCATGGCTCTGCCCCGCGGGAGGGACGATCCGGCCTCGGGCGTCGCGGGCCCCGGCAAGCCACCGGCCCGTCTCCGGGTCACGGACCGCCCCGGCGGCGTTCACGACCGCGAGCGCCCCGATCCGGCCGAACGGCTCCTGGACCGCCAATGCGCCGAGTCCCCCGCGAGACGCGGATCGCCGGCCCAAGTACTTGCCGAGCGTCGCCCCGGCCCCCGCACCGATCCGGCCGCTCGGGAATGGACGGGAGCTCGCCGACCGGGTCGCCTCGTACCCCAGAGGAAGGTAGTCCGGAATCGGCCCGGGTCGGCTCGGAAGGTCGAAGATCGCCGCCCCGGCGATCGGAAGGATCGGGAACGCCCCGCCGAGAGCATGCCCTCCTTCCCCCTCTTCGAGGAGACGGGTGCGCACCCCCCGACCGGCGTCCAGGCCGTAGACGCTGCCACCGCTGAAGAAGATCGCCCAGCGCCGGCCGAAGGTCGCGTCAAGGCCCAGCGAGCCGGTATCGTAGGTCGCGGATGCCCCTCCCCGGGCGACGAGGGCGACCGGAGCCGCGCGGTCGAAGCGGAGCACCGTCACGCCGCTGTCGAGCTCCGGGTCCCGGGCATGGCCGACCCGCAGCCCCGGGAACGGGAGGATGGAAACGCGGCGTGGCCGCATGCTCCGGCCATCCCGCGACGGCAGATGAGACCGCCGCCGGGGGGGGTGGGGTTATGGGCACGGATTCCTCGGGGCCGGGGATGACGTCCCGATCCCCGCCGGGACCCGACCCTCCCGGCGGATTCCGCATCGCGAGGGATCTCCCAGCCGGGCGCCATCCGCTCGAGTCCGTCTTTCCCGGGATCGGATCGCTTCCCCTGGCCGGCCAAGTCGAACCGGATCCGGTCCGGCGCGCCGCGCTGGTCGCGGAGACCGCGGTCCAGATCGTGCCGGCAGACCTGTGGATGTACGTGGCTCCCCGCGAGATCCCCGCCCATCGCGCCGGCTGGCGACCGATCGTCTCCCCCGACCAGGATTGCATCGTCGTCGGCCGATCGCACCTCCGGCACAGCCCGGCGATCGTCCTCTACATGGACATCTATCACGAGCTCTGCCATGTCCGCCAGCGCCGGAACGGCGCGGACCTCTGGCCGCCCGGCCTCGGCTACGTCGAGCGCCCCACCGAGATCGAGGCGTACCGGGTCGTGATCGAGGAGGCGCGCCGCCTCGGTGCCTCCGACGCCTTCCTCCAGGACTACCTCAAGGTCGAGTGGATCGGACCGGACGAGTACCGCCGGCTGCTCGAGACCCTGGGGGTCCCCGTCCCCCCCTAGCGCGGCCCGGCGCGTGCCGGACGAACTGAGGGTTTATCCTGCCGGGTTCCCGGTCGCGGGGGGCCGGAGCGCGCATCGTGAGCATCGACATCAAGGAGAAGGTCGAACTCCGACCATCATCGAATGACCTCTGGTTCTTCGCCTACCTGCCGCTCGCCATCTCCGACGGGATCGCCACCCCGCTCATCCCGCTCCTCGCGCTGCAGCACTTCGGCGCCTCCGCCTTCGCCGTCACCCTCATCATCGCCGCGAGCGCGATGAGCCAGGTGCCGTTCACCATCCTCTGGGGCAACCTGTCGGACCGGATCGCCCACCGCAAGTACTTCCTGGTCGGCTCCTTCGCCGCGACCGGCGTGAGCATCGTGCTCATCGCCCTCGCGCAGGATCTCGTGACGTTCTTCTGGCTCAACGTCGTCGAGGGGCTCGCCGTCGCGGCGAGCGCCCCCATCGGGACGATGCTGCTGCTGGAGACCCGGCAGAAGCGCTGGTGGCCCACCGACATCGGCCTCTTCGGCCTGATCTCGGGGCTGGGCACCACGGTGGGGCTCGCCCTCGGGATCCTCTGGCTCTTCGTCGTGAGCCGCGGCCAGCCTCCGGTCCCGGCAATGACCGCGCTGCTCCTCCTCTCCGGTGCCCTCGCGCTGCTCGCGGCGGGGATCGCCTGGTGGTGGATCGAGGAGCCCAAGACCCGGATCGCCCGGTCGGCCGTCGCCGAGCTCATCCACCTGAACCGCGGGGCGATCGAGCGGCTCCGCCACGTCCGCTCCCGCGTCCTGAACATCATCGAGCTCACCCGGGCTCCCGAGAGCCGTCTTCCCCGACGCGAGTGGATCTTCCTGGCCGCGATGGGGGTGATGAGCGTCGGATTCGACCTGTTTTATGGGCCGTTTCCCGTCTTCCTCTGGCAGACCTCGCACCTGTCCGACGCGTCGGTCTTCGTCGTCTACCTGGGGGCGGCCGCCGCGTCGACCGCCCTCTTCTTCCACTCCGGGCGGGCGGTCGAGATCTATTCCCCGAAGTCCGTGTTTCTCGGTTCCCTGGCGGCCCGCATCCTCCTCATCCTGGTCTTCGTCGCCGCCCCCACCTCGGTGATCTTCGCCTTCGCCGGCCCGGACCGGACGGGGGCGATGACCGCGCTCAACGCGCTCATGGGGGTGAGCTGGGCGTTCATCAGCACCGCGAGCACGCTGTTCCTGATCCGTCTGGTGGGCCGCGCGGCGCGCGGCCGCGCCCTCGGGCTCTACAACGCCGTCGCCGGGATGGGAAGCCTCATCGGCACGGTGCTCGGGGGCTGGCTCTTCGTGGCCGCAGGCTTCCGGTTCACCTACATCCTCGCCGCGGCGGTCGTCGGCGTCGGCCTATTGTTGCTGCTCCCGATCCCGTATCCGGTCTTCCGGGTCCGTCCCCGGCTCGCCCGCCGTCCCCCGCCGGACCCGCCCGAACGGGCGGCGGTGCGGCCCCTTCCCATGGGGACGGCTGGGCCGGGGGGCGCCGCGCTCAGCCCGCCGCGGCGCCACCGCTAAGCCACCGGGCCCCTGCGGCGGCGGTGCGATGCCGGCCCTCCCCTCCCTTCCGTGCCGCTGGGCCCCGCCCGAGCGCGAGCGGGCGATCGGGATCGGCGGCTACGCGACCGGCACGGCCGGCATCGGTGGGCTTCTCAAGCAGACGCCGGAGGACTTCGTCGTGCAGGAGCTCTCCCAGTACCCCTGGCCGGCCGACGACGGCCCGTTCACGATCCTCCGGGTCGAGAGCCGGGGCTGGGAGCAGCACGAGCTCGCGGAGGCGCTGGCGCGGCGGCTCGGGCTCCCGCGCCGCTCGCTCCGTTGGGCCGGCACAAAGGATCGGCGGGCGGTCAGCGAGCGGCTGTTCAGCTACCGCGGCGCCCCGCCCTCCGCACCGGTCGATCTGCCCGGCGCCGTGGTCCTCGAGGCGTACCGGGCCCGTGACGGGCTCTCCCTCGGGCATCACTTCGGCAATCGCTTCTCGCTGCGCCTGCGTTTTCGGGACGAAGGGGAGGCAGGGCGGGCCGTGGAGGGATCCCGGGCGATCCTCCGCGAGCTTCGCGGGGTCGGCGGCCTCCCGAACTACTTCGGGCCCCAGCGGTTCGGGGAAGTCCGGCCGATCACACACCACGTGGGCCGGGCGATCGTCCGGGGGGATCTCGACGCCGCGGTGGAGATCTATCTGGCGGAGACCGCCGCGGGGAGCGAGGGGCCGGGCGCCGAGGCGCGCCGGGCCTACGCCTCCCACCACGACCCGGTCCGCGCCCGGAAGGAGTTCCCTCCGGAATACCGGTTCGAGCGGACCCTGCTCGAGCACCTCGCCGCCGGCCACACCGCCCAGCGCGCGCTCCGCGCGCTCTC
Source organism: Thermoplasmata archaeon (assembly GCA_038729445.1). Classification (GTDB taxonomy): domain Archaea; phylum Thermoplasmatota; class Thermoplasmata; order Lutacidiplasmatales; family UBA184; genus Lutacidiplasma. The sequence goes on along the minus strand of JAVYSA010000002.1, from coordinate 32,878 downwards.
GCACGAGCTGCGCCTGCTGTTCGTCCACGCCTACCAGTCGTGGCTCTTCAATCGGTGGGTCACGGGACGGATCCGTCGGGGGATCCCGATCGATCGGCCGATCCCGGGCGACCGGATCCTGCGGCTCGAGCGCGACGGCACGGTCCGCTCCGACGCCGCGGTCCCCGTCGACCCGGAGAACCTGCCGGAGTGCGCCGACCTGGTCGCCCGCGGGCGCGCGGTGGTCGCGGGCCCCCTGGTCGGCTATGCGACCCGGCCCGGGGCGGGGGCCCCGGGGGAACTGCTGGGAGAGATCATGGCCGAGGACGGCGTGCGGCCCGAGGACTTCCGGCTCCCCCGGACCCCCGAGATCGCGAGCGCCGGGGCCGACCGCCCCGTGCGGATCCCCCTTCCTCCGATCGTCCTCGGGCGCGCTGCGGGGGACCCGACGGCCGTCGGGTTCGACTTCGCCCTCCCGAAGGGGGCGTACGCCACGATCGTCCTCCGGGAATTCCAGAAGGAAGGGGCGATACCGGCCTGACCCTGCGCCCCACCCCCCGGCGTCCGATGGACGCGAGCGTTCTAATACGGCGCCTCCACTCGGACGCGCGTCGCGGCGATGCTCGGCCTGGACCGTCCTCCCCTGCCCTCCCCTCCATCCCCCGGCGGAGTCCGTCGCATCCCCTGCGCCGTCCCCGACTTCGACTACTTCACCGGAGGATTCCCCGCCGGGTCCGTGGTCCTGTTGCTCGGGGAGCCCGGGGCCGGGCACGTCGAGTTCGCGCTGACCAGCGCGGTCGGCCTGATGCGGCATGCAGAGGCACCGGAGGATCACCCGCTTCGCGCGGGCCGAGCCCCCGGCCCGATCGTTCTCCCGACCGGGGTACTCTACATCAGCCTCACCCGGACCCGGGACCAGGTCCTCACGGAGATCCGAGCCGCGTTCGACACGCCCTATCCGGAGGCCGTCGAGCGCCACCTCTCGTTCCGGGACCTCTCGGCGGCCTACTTCCGGTCGACCCCCGTGCCGGAGTCGTGGAGCGAGGTTCCCGGCCCGTTGGACGGTCGCGTCCGATCGGCGCTCGGGTCCCATCGCGGTCCGGACGATCCCCTGGGCGCGGTGGCCGGTGCCCTCGACGACGACGCGGCCGGCAAGGTCGTCATCCTCGACTCCTTGGGCGACCTCGTCACGCGGCCCGGCATCGACCTGGGCGAGCTGCTCACCTTCCTCAAGGGCCTGCGTCGGCGGGCGAAGGTGTGGGACGGGCTCGTCTACCTCCTGCTCCCGCGGGGGATTGCGACCCCGCCGCTCGAGCAGGCGATTGGCGACTCGGTCGACGGGATCCTCTCCTTCGGCTGGTCGACCGCCCTGGGGCGCACCCATCGGGAGCGGACGATGGCGATCGAGCGGTTCCTGCCGGTCCTGGCCCATGTCGCGGAGGAGAACCAGGGCCGCTTCGTGGTCCGTGTCCAGGCGCGGACCGGGCTGGTGACGACGCAGCATGAGCGGCTCTGAGCCGCCGGTGCCGGCCGGCGGCCGGCCCCGGGTCCCTCTCGGGGTGGCCGGCCTCGACGCGATGCTCCGGGGAGGGGTTCCGCAGGGATCCGTCGTCCTGGTCACCGGGCTCCCCGGCACGGGGAAGACCTGTCTCGGGCTCGGCTTCCTCGCCGCGGGGATCCGGGCCGCCGAGCCCGGGCTCTTCCTCTCGCTGGAGGAGGAGGCCGAGATGCTCCTCGAAACGGCCCGACAGTTCGGATGGCCGCTCGACGACGCGGTCGCCCGCGGGACGCTCCAGATCCATCGGCTCGACCCAAGGGAGACTCACCAGAGCCTGCGCCGCATCCAGGGGTCGCTGGGATCCGATCTGCGCCGGATCGGCCCCCGCCGCATCGTCGTCGACTCGGTCTCGCTCCTCGAGATGCTCTGCGACGGCGAGGCGACCCGTCGGGAGACGCTCTTTGCGCTCGCCGGGGCCTGCCGCGATGTGGGGGCGACCACCCTCCTCATCGCCGAGGCGGATCCGATCCATCCGGAGGTCACCCGGGACGGGTTGGCCGAGTACGTCGCCGACGGGGTCCTCGTCCTGGGCTACTCGCAGACCGCCGAGGGACGGCGCGTGGGCCTGTCGGTCCGCATCCTCAAGATGCGCCGGACCGATCATGTCCGCTCGGCCCAGCCGTACACCTTCGGCCGCCACGGCATCGAGGTCGATGCGAATGCTGTCGACTTCGGCCGGTTCGTCTAGGGCCGGCAGACCCTCCCGGTGCCGGTCGAATGCATGGGAGCGTGCCTTGGCCATCGTCCCCCGCCGGTGGGAACCAGAGGGACCCCCGGCCGGCCTCCGGTTCCCTGCGGGGGGATCTCTGCCACCGCGGCCGGGGCCCGGACCCGTCGTGGGCCCCCTTCCTCCCGGCGCCCGGAGAAATGTCGAGCGGGCGTCCCGGAGGGTCGCGCGAGCGACCCTCCGGAGAAGGGAGGGGAGGCCCGGTGCCGGGAGAGGGGCCCTGCCGCACGGGAATCCGACCCGGGGTCCGACGCAGGCCGCAGAGCGGAAGCATCCCCATGGGATGCGCCACGGACGTGGCGAGATGGTTCTTCTGGGTGGACATGGATGCGTTCTATGTCAACTGCGAGATCCTCGACCGCCCCGAGCTAAGGGGTCTTCCGGTCGTCGTCGGCCACCGGCCGGGCCGGGGGCCCGCGCGGTCGGTCATCCTGAGCGCCAGCTATGAGGCACGTCGATTCGGGATCCGTAGCGCCCTCCCGGCACGGCAGGCCCTGGCGCTCTGTCCGGAGGCCGTCTGGATCCCTCCCGACTTCGCGAAGTACGAGCGCCGCTCCTCCCAAGTCCTCGCATGGCTGAGAGCACGATTTGGACCGGTCGAACCGCGGAGCATCGACGAGGCCCTCATCCCGGTCGGGGCCGACAGCGCGGTCGAGCTCGTGCGAATCGCAAAGGCGGCCCAAGGGGCCCTGAGGTCCGATTTGGGGCTCCCCTCCAGCTGGGGAGGCGCCCCGCATCCTCTCGTCGCCAAGATGGCGACGGACCGCGCGAAGCCGGGCGGCGTCTTCGTGGTCCCTCCCGAGTCGCTGGCCGAATACCTCGGACCCCTGGCGGTGGACGCGGTGCCCGGCATCGGACCGAAGACGGCGGCCCGCCTGCGCGGGGAGGGGATCGAGACCCTTGCGGACCTGGGCCGTCGGTCGAGCCCATGGATCCGCCGGATCCTCGGGGAATGGGGGCTCGCCGTCGCCGACCTTGTGCGCGGCCACGTGCCTGGAATCCCCCCTCTCCGCGAGTCCGATGCCCCGCTCTCCCGTTCGGCGGACCGCACCTTCGACCAGGACCTCGGGGAGTGGGAGATGGTGCGGGCCGCGGTCATGGAACTCAGCGCACGGCTCGCCGCGTCGGTCGCGGCGGAGGGACTCTCCTTCGCGACGGTCTCCGTAGCGTTCCGGTGGTCGGATTGGCGCCGGGTCCAGCGCATGCGGAGGCTGCCGGGAGCCACGGACCGCGGCGAGGCGCTCGCGACGACGGCACAGACCCTTGCCCGCGAGATGTGGGGAGGCAGGGTGGCCGGGCCGACACGGCGCGTGCGGACCGTCACCGTGCGGGTCTCGACGCTTCGCCGAGCGGCGTCGCGCCAACCGGCCCTCGACGATCCGTCCGAGGGGTCCGCCGGCACCGCCGGCGACGGGGCTCCGCCCCCGGGCTTTTGAGCGGTCCCGGCTAGCGGGGTCTGTGCCGACCCCCCCCGTTCCCGCCGCAATGGAGGCGGGCCGGCTGGTCGAACCCCGAGGACCACGGTCCCTCCCGATGCCCGCGTACCGCGGCCGGTGCCTCGCGAACATCCCTTCGTCCGTCGTCCGGGCACTGGAGGGGGACGCGGAGAACATGCTCCCCCCGCTGGACCCGTCCTTGGACCCCTTCGAGGGTCGGGCGGCGGAGGGCCCGGTCGTGGTGCTGCTGGTCGATGGGCTGGGATGGGAGGCCCTCCGGGCCGCGGCCGACGAGGAACCGGGCGGGCCCTTGGCCCGTTGGTCCGAACGGGCGAGCCCGATCACGACGGTGTATCCCACCAGCACCGCACCGGCCCTGGCGAGCCTCTCGTTCGGCACCGCGCCGGCCCAGAGCGGTGTGGCGGGGTACCGGCTGCACTTGCCGGCGTTCGGGGTCCTGGCCGATCTCCTCAAGAGCATGCCCTACGGAGTGGGCGATCCCGAGAGCCTTGTCGGGCCCGCCTGGGATCCGCGGATCATCACGGGAGCCACCCCCATCTTCCGCCGGATCCCCGGCGGCGTGGTCGTCAGTCGGGAGACGTTCCGGGGAAGCGGCTTCTCCCGGATGCTCTACGACGGGGCCCGGTTCGTCGGCTACTCGACCCTTGGCTCCCTCGCGGAGCGCCTCGTCGATCTCCTCCGGGCCGCGCGGCCGCCTCCCCTTCTCTACGCGTACTGGGATGAACTCGACACCGTGGCCCATCTTGAGGGCCCCGACCCGGAGACGGTCCGGGCCGAGCTCGACCGGGTCGCACGGACCATCGCCCGTGTGGCCCGCCGCGTCGGGGAGGCCGCCCGGCGGGTCCGGTTGATCGTGACCGGCGACCACGGCATGGTGCCGCTGGACCCGGCCCGGGAGGTCCGTGCGGAGGAGCATCCGGATCTCCTGCGCTGCCTCTCCCGTCCGATCGGGGGCGACCGGAGGGGACCGCTCTTCGCGGCCCGCCGGGGGACCGACGGGGAACTCGTCCGATCGCTGGAGACCATCCTGCCGCAGGGGAGCCGACTGCTCGAGGTCGCCGACGCCCTTTCCGCCGGGCTCTTCGGTCCTCCCCCATGGCACGACGAGGTCGTGGAGCGGCTCGGCACCCACCTCGCGCTCCTTCCGCCCGGCGCGGGAATGTCCCACGCACTGCCCGGATTCCCCCGCTCCTCCCGTTCTCTCCGGGGCGCCCACGGCGGGCTCGACAGCGCGGAACTGCTCGTGCCCCTGATCGGCGGCCCCCTCTCCGCCTTCGCGGACGGCGCGACAAGCGTATAGGGGCGAGTCCGGCTGTGCGGACGTGCCCGAGCTTCGGGAGCCGATCATCAGCCTTTTGGGGCACGTCGACCACGGCAAGACGACGCTGCTCGACCGGATCGCCGGCACCGTCCGCGCCTCGAAGGAGTCGGGAGGGATCACCCAGCACATCGGGGCGATCGAGGTCCCCGGCGCGACGATCCGGGCCGTCTGCGCCGGCCTCCTCTCGGAGGGGCAGCTCCAGGTTCCCGGGCTCCTCTTCATCGACACGCCCGGGCACCGCTCGTTCGAGACGATGCGTCGGCGCGGGGGCGCGCTGGCCGACATCGCCGTCGTCGTCGTCGATGCGCGCGAGGGGATCATGCCCCAGACCCGCGAGTCGCTCCAGATCCTCCGCAAGGAACGGACCCCCTTCGCCGTCGCCCTGACGAAGATCGACGCGATCCCCGGCTGGCGCAAGCCCACCGGGGCAGCCCCGCTGAGCACCCTGCTCCGTGCCACGCCGCCGACGGAGTTCCTCCGGGCCCTGGACGAGCGGGTCTACGGCGCGGCGGAGGGCCTGGCGGCGCTCGATTTCTCGGCCGACCGGTTTGACCGGGTCAGCGACTTCACGCGGAACGTCGGGATCGTCCCGGTCTCCGCCCGTGCGGGGGTGGGGGTCCCGGAGCTCCTCGCGCTCCTGGTCGGCCTCTCCCAGCGGTTCCTGCGGGAGGATCTGCGCCAGGTCGACGGGAACGGCGAGGGGACGATCCTCGAGCGGTCGGAACAGAAGGGGATCGGCCCCGTCAGTTCCGTGATCGTCTATCGGGGGCTCCTCCGGGTCGGCGACGAGATCCTCGTGACCGGACGGGAGGCCCCGTTCGCCACCCGGGTCCGGGGCATCTACCGGCCCGCCCCGCCCCGATCGGCAAAGGCGACCCGGCACGCCCGGATCGAGTCCTTGGAGCGGGTCCATGCCGCGGTGGGCGTCTACCTCGCCGCCCCCGGCATGGAGGAGGCGATGCCGGGAGGGATCTTCAAGGTCGTCGGAAGCCCATCCGATGCCGAGGCGGTCCGCCAGGAGCTGACCCGGGAGTCCCACCCGGTCGCCGAGATCGCCGAGAGCGGCGTCGCGATCTTTGCCGACACCCTGGGGGGACTCGAGGCGCTCGCCTTCGAGTGCCGGCAGGCCGGGATCCCGATCCACGAGGCCGGCGTCGGGGCCGTCGCCCGGCCGACCGTCATCCGGACCGAGGCGGTCCGCGATCCCCTCCACCGGGCGATCCTTGCCTTCAATGTCCCGGTGCTGCCGGATGCCCTCCCTTCCACGGCGTCGCCGGAGGGGGTGCAGCTCTTCCGCAGCGACGTCATCTACCGCGTGGTCGAGGAGTACATCGCGTGGCGGGAGAAACGAAAGAGGGAGCTGGACCTCCGCCGCCGCCTCGAGCTGGTCCATCCCGCGAAGTTCGAGGTGCTGCCGGGGTACGTCTTCCGCGCCTCCAAGCCGGCGATCGTCGGCATCCGCGTGACGGGGGGCACGCTGCGGCCCGGAGTCCGGCTGATCCGCGCGTCCGACGGGGAGGAGGTGGGCGTCCTGCGAAGCCTCCAGCGGGAAGGGACCCCGGTCTCCGAGGCGCCTGCCGGCACGGAACTTGCCGCCTCGATCGAAGGGGCTGTCGTCGGGAGGAACCTCCGGGAGGGAGATCGGCTGCTTGTCGCGCTCCCCGAAGGCGTCGTCCGGTCGCTCCGGACCGCCGAGCTGGACCCCTCGGAAAGGGAAATCCTGGAGGAGATCGTGGCCCTCCATCGGGCCGAGGGCCCGTTCTGGGGCGTCTGAACGGGGCCGCTCAGGTCGGAGGCCAGCGGGGACCGCCGCCGGAAGGGGGCCCGTCGGGCTCGTCCTCGATCTCGTCGATCTCGGGGATGCCCGTCCTCGCATGCGGGTCGTAGATCGAGCTGCGGAGGAACAGCCCGAAGAACGTCGAGAGTGCCCCGATCGAGAGGAGGATGAGCGACCCGGAGATCACCGCGATGTACGCGAGCGTCCCGAGCGCGGGGCTCGGGGCCTGATAGGTCTCGAGCAGCACGGCCAGCACGGTGACCCGGTGCGGCGTCGGGTTGGTCAGGATGAGGTAGCACGGGCATGCGAGGCTCGTGTTGCTCACGAAGAGGCCGCCCGGCAGTCCGGTCCACGTGTAGGTCGGGGGGCCCCGACAGCTCCCGTTGATGTAGAGCGGGCAATCCTTCACGTCGTAGAACGACGCGTTGATCACCGCCCCGCCGAAGGTCGCCCAGACCAGCTTGAGGGAGCCCGTGCCCGAGCCCGGGAAGAACGCCGGATCGCCCGTGGTCGAGTTGTTCCCGTCCGCCCACGGCTCCTGCGTCTGGAAGGTGGTCGTCGTGTGGACGGCCGTGGGCGGAGCAAGGACGATCGTCAGGAAGATCGCCGCCCCGACCAAGGCGATGGCCATTCCCACGATGACGAGGCCGGTGCGCACGCCGGTGGATGGGCAGGTGCGCCAAATACCCTTTTGCCGCGCCCCGGCGCCCTCAACGAGGGCGGGGGGGGCATGCCCCGCGGCACCGACCCGGCCGGCGGTGCCGGTCCGGAGACCCGATCGCCCCGCCCGTGGGCCGACTGACGGGCCGAGGGCTGTCCTTGGACAATTCCATAAATAGGGCCCCGAGGTAGACTCCAGCGTGGTGGACCCTCCCACGACGCCCGCGACGAGGCCGCCCGGCCGGGCCGGTCCCGCCCCGTGTCCCCTCTGCGGGAGCGCCCACCGGATCACCGACCCCGTGCGGTCGGAGACACACTGTGCCGACTGCGGGCTCGTTTTCGAGGCCGAGGAGTTCGTGACTGCACCCCCGCCCTCCGCCTCCGACGCCGCCACCGACGGCAGCGGCCGGGGCATCGGACCGTTCACCCTCTCCCCCGACCGGAAGGGAACGCTCGGGACCACGCTGACCGTCTCCCGGGACGGCCAAGGGCGCCGGCTCGATTCCCGCCGCCGCTACGAGTTTCAGCACCTCAAGCGCGTCATGCAGCGCCAGACGACGCGGGGTCCCCAGGGCCCCGTCCTCCGCGCGCCCGCGCGGAGCGAAATCGCGACGGCGTGCGAGCGCCTCATCCTTCCCCCGATCGTCCAGACCGAGGCCGAGAGGATCTTCCGGGAGGCGAAGCTGCGGGGGCTTTCCCGCGGCCGCCCGCTGGAGGCCTGCGTCGGCGCGGCCATCTATGCGTCCTGCCGGGTCTACTCGGTCCCTCGGACCCTGACCGAGGTCTCGGAGGCGGCCGGAAGCAGCCGGACCGAGGTCGGACGGGCCTTCAAGGTCCTCCACCGGGGGGCCGTCATCCGGATCCCGTCCATCGGCCTGCACGGATTCCTCGCGCGGTACGCCGAGGAGCTGGCGCTCAGCCCCGCGGTGCGTTCGACGGTGGAGGCGATGCTCGAGGAGGCCCAGAAGAATCCCGAGCTCTCCGGCCTGAGCCCTCACGGCCTGGTGGCGGCGATGATCTGCCTGGCCTCCGACCATCATGGGGAGCGCCGCAGCCGGGCCCAGGTCGCCCGGGTGAGCGCGGTCACCGAGGTCACGCTGCGTTCGACCCGCCGGATCCTCGAGAGGGTCCTCGGGCCCACCTGGCCGAGCGCCTAGGGGCGGGCGCGCACTACCCCCGGTGCGGCCGGAGCAGGGATTCATCTTCCGGCAATCCTCCGGGGATGGCATGGGTGGTGAGTACTCCGGCATCACTCCGGAGCGGATCCAGGAGCTCAGCGGGTTCATCTTCGGGCTGGCCCTGTCGATCTCAGCGCTCCAGCTCGCGCTGAGCCCTCCTCGCTACGAGGCGGACTTCGTCTCCTACGCCGTCGAGTTCTCCGTGAGCTTCGTGCTGCTGATCGGGATCTGGCTGTCCTACCTTCGGGTGACCCGGCACCTCCGGCGCGAGGAGACGTCGATGCTGGTGGTCAACCTCGCCCTCCTCATGCTCGCCACAATCGAGCCGTACTTCCTCTTCGTCCTGTGGACGGGGACGTTCGACAACGGGACGACCGCGAACGTCCTCGACATCGCGTCCGTCGCCTGGGCCCTCGACATCGGGCTCATGTTCCTCTTCCTGGCGTGGATGACCGCCCAAGCGCGGCGGCGCTCGGGTGTCCCCGGGGCGGACCGCCCCTGGCGGGATCTCGCCGGACTGCGGACGGGGATCGGATGCGCGATGCTCGCGACCGCCGTGCCCTTCTTCTGGACGCTCCGCTACGAGACCGGCATCGTCACGGACCCGGTCGCCGGATTCCCGATCGTGCTCCACCTCCGTGTGCTCGCGTGGCTTCCGATCCTTGCCGCCGCTGGCGTCGGATCGATCGTCCTGGGTCGGCGGCTCGACCGCGCGCTGGGGGACCCGGAGGATCCCCCCGCTCCGGAGGAGGGAACCGGAGGCGGGCGATGAGCGCACCGGCGATGGGGCTCGCGTGGGACCCCCTCCATCTCGAGTACGACTTCGGCCCCGGCCATCCCTTCGCGATGGCGCATCGGGCGCTCGCCGTGGACCTCCTCCGTGCGGTCCCGGGCGCCTCGGAATGGATCCGCGAGATCGGACCGCTTCCGGTCGCGGACGATCGCCTTTTGCTCCGGTTCCATGAACCGGAGTACCTCCGGACGGTCCGCACGGCCGCTGGGCTCCTACGGGGAGCCACCTGCCTCGACGAAGGGGACACGCCGGCGTTCCCGGGATGCGACCGCGCCGCCGCGCGGATCGTCGCCGGTACGGTCGAGGCGATGCGGGCCGTCCTGCACGACGGAATCCCCGCCTTCCATCCGGCCGGCGGGCTCCACCACGCGCACGCCGGGCGTGCGAGCGGCTTCTGCATCTTCAACGACGTCGTGCTGGCGATCCTCACGGCACTGGACGAGGTCGATCGGGTCGCCTACATCGATCTGGATGCGCACCACGGCGACGGGGTGATGGAGGCGTTCTACGATACCGCGCGGGTCCTCGACGTGGATCTCCATCAGGATGGGCGCACGCTCTTCCCCGGGACGGGGATGGTGGAAGATACGGGGCGCGGAGACGGCGCCGGGTACACGATCAACCTCCCGCTCCCCCCGGGCGCAGGGGATCGTGCGCTCACCGGCCTCGTCCGGCGTGTGGTCGTGCCCCTCCTCGACGAGTATCGGCCCGACGCGATTGTGGTGCAGCACGGCGTCGATGGGCACGCGGGGGATCCGCTGGCCGGGCTTGCCTACACGGCCGCCGGATACGCGGTCGCCCTCCGGGAGATCCGCTTTGCGGCACGGCGCCTCTGCCGAGGGAGGCTCCTCCTCACCGGGGGCGGAGGCTACCATGCCGTGCATGTCGCGCTCCTCCTTGCCCGCGCCGGCGCCCTCTTGGCCACGGATGCGCTTCCCGGCGGACCCCTTCCCGAGCCATGGCGCCGGCACTTCACCTCGACGACCGGTCACGACGATGCTCCGCGGCGATGGGAACCTGATCCGGCGCCCGGCGGGCCGGAGCGCTGGAGTCGGGACGCGGAGGAGGCCCTGGTCGCGGGGCTCTCGGCGGCCCTGGGCCGGAGGTTTCCGGGGGAGGGCTACGGCTCCACGGCACCGTAGCCGCCGGCATCGATGAGGTCGGCATCGGTCGCCCGGATCCCGTCCACGATCGCGTCGGTATCGGTCAGGGTGCCCGTCGTCCCGCGGTGCTGGGCCAGGATCGCGGCGCGCAGCAGGACGGTCGCCGCAATCTTCCGGAGGGTCATCTGACCCGCCTCCAGAGGGCCCGGCACGGCTCCGGGGCATCCCTCCGCTCCGGCGACCAGGCCATCCCAGAACGCATCCCGGTCGAGCCAGTACCCCTGATATCCGGCGAGCCACTCCCTCGCGGCGCCGTCCGGCGCGGGGATCCTGTCGAGGGGGCGGTACCTCCCCCGGAGGGTGAGGCGCCCGAAGGGATCGAGCTCGAATACCGTGGGAACGCCGCCATCGGTGGCCAGCGCGATCGGCCGGGCGGCAGGAGCCGCGACGAGGGGCAGATACTCCGCACCTTCCCGAACGTCGGGAAGCGGCTCGGCCTCCTCGGGATGGGCGGGCAGGATGGGCAGCATGCGGAGGAGCGCGCTGCGGGCCGAGTCGACCTCCGCCCAGAGCGGCTGCCGGCCGAGAAGACGACGCAGGGAGTGCGACCGCCGCAGCGCGGCGCCTCGGAATGCCCGGCACATTGCGGGGGACGTCGCGATCCACCGGGCCCGATCGATCTCCCGCCGTAGCGAATCGGCGGGTGGGGACGAAGGGCCTTCGCGCGGGTCGCCACCCTGACGGAGCGGTTCCAGATCGACCCCCGGGCAGGAGAGCACGATGCTGGCCTGCCAGCGGCCGCGGCCCGCGTAGAGGGTGACCGGATAGATCGCGCAGACTCCGGGTCGCTGGAGATGGATCTGGCATCGATCCCCGTCCAGCATCGCGCAGGCGCCACCGGTGGCCCGCTCGGGGATCCGCCAGCGTCCCGGGCCGGCGGGGACCAATGGAACCGGACGTCGTTGCTGACCGATCCCCTCCCGATCGGACGGGGTCAGGCGGGGGCTGACGTAGCAGCACATGCCGCAGCCGGGTCGGCAGGCGAAGCGGAAGCGCCGTGCCAGCGAGTCGTCCCACGGGACGGGCTCCCTCGGCCGGTTCCGGGGGTCGGACTCCTGCATCGCCACGATGGCCCGAGACAGGAGAAGGATATGGCCGCACCCCGGACCCTACCGGCGTCGGCATCACGGATTTGAACGGAGGACCGCTGGCCGCAGGACGAGGCGAGCCCTCCCGACCGGGAAGGCTCGGGCGTGGATGCACCCAGCGGACGTTGGTCGGAATCGCCCGGCGGGCCCCCCGGAGTCCCGGAACCCTGAGCTGCCGCCGATCACCCACTACGGCGTGATCGGCAACCTCGAGACCTGCGCCCTCGTCTCCCCGAACGGCTCGATCGACTGGGCCTGCCTTCCCACCTTCTCGTCGGCCAGCGTGTTCGGTCGCCTGCTGGATCCGGACAAGGGAGGATTCCATTCCATCTTGCCCGTTGGGCGCTTCCGGGCCTCCCAGGAGTACCTGGCCGGAACGAACCTCCTTCGCACCAGGTTCACGTTGGGAGGGGGAAGATGGCTGACGCTGGTCGACTTCCTTCCGCTCCGACCACGGGCCCAGGGGCCGGCGCCTCCATGGATCGTGCGGATCGCCTCCGCGGAGGGCGGTCCGGTCGCCGTCCGGGTCCGGGCCGAACCCCGGCCCGGCTACGGCCGGTCGGAGCCTCGATGGGAAGTGCAGGGCCCCCACCGGGCCATCATCCGCAGCCGGGGCGAATCGGTCACGCTGACGAGCCCGGGAACGTTCGAGAGGACCGGCGGAGGGGGATCCTGGAGCGGAACGGTCGAACCGGGCACACCATGGAGGATTACGATCGCCGGAGGGACGGCGCCGGTCCCGGAGCGACAGGCCACCCGTCTATGCCATGAGACGGTCGACTACTGGCGACGTTGGGCCGCGCGGGGGAGCGGGGCCCTGGGCAGGTTCCCGACGCGGTGGCGCGGCCGCGTCCTTCGGAGCCTGCTGGCCCTCAAGCTTTTGAGCGAGAGGGAGAGCGGGGCCTTCGTCGCGGCCGCGACCACCTCCCTTCCCGAATGGCCGGGGGGCCCGCGGAACTGGGATTACCGCTACGCGTGGCTGCGGGACGCCGCCTTCAGCGCCCAGGTCCTTGCCGAGTTCGGCCATCTCGGGGAGGCCGAGCGGTTCCTTCGCTGGGTGGTCCGGCGAATCGATGCGTCCCGGCATGCCGGAAGGGGCCTGAGGATCCTCTACGACGCCCACGGCCACCGGATCCCGCGCGAGCGCGTCGTGTCGTGGTGGAAGGGGTACGAAGGCTCGCGCCCCGTCCGGATCGGCAACGCCGCCGAATGCCAGTTCCAGCTCGACGTCTTTGGCGAGCTGATCGCTGCGGCCGAACTGCTCTCCCGTGCCGCCCCGGAGTACGTCCGCCGCTTCTGGCCCAAGATCCGCGGGCTCGCCGAGGTCGTCGCCCGGCGGTGGACCGAGCCCGACCAAGGAATCTGGGAGGCGCGTGGCCCTCCCCGTCACTACGTCCACTCGAAGGTGATGGCATGGGTTGCCCTCGACCGTGCCCGGGCGCTCGCAGAGCGGTTCGAGGGAGGCTCCGCCACCCGTTCCTTCTCGGAGGAGGCCGAGCTCGTCCGTGCGGCCGTCCTCCGGCGCGGATTCGACACGCGGCATCGGGCCTTCGTCCAGGCGTTCGACCGGTCCGGGCCGGACGCGGCGAACCTGAGGATCCCCCTGGTCGGTTTCCTCCCGTTCGACGATCCCCGGGTCGTGGGCACGGTGGAGTTCATCGGCCACCGTCTGGCCGATGGACCGTTCGTCCGGAGGTTCCTCACAAGGGGGGATCCCCTGGGTCCCGAGGGTGCCTTCCTCGCCTGCTCCTTCTGGAGGGTGGAGTGCCTGGCCCGGCTCGGCCGCACGGAGGAGGCGTCCGCGGACTGGGAACGGCTGGTCAAGGCCGGCGGATCGCTCGGTCTGTTCAGCGAGGAGATCGACCCATCCTCCGGCCGGCCCTTGGGAAACTATCCCCAGGCGCTCTCGCACATCGCGTTCTTGCGCTGTGCCTTCGCCCTCTTCGGCCGGGCGGGGCTCCCGGCGGGAAGGAATCGAGCGTCTCCCCCGCCGGCGCGAGAGTTGGGATCGCGCGTCGGAGCGCCGCCGTCCGGGAGCACGGGGGGAGCCCCCTTCCCTCACCGGGCCGGCGAATACGTACCCGACCCGCATAAGCGGCGGCATCCCTTCTCCTCCCAACGCCCGCGGACCAGGTCCTGCGGGCGGGGTCCGCCGACATGCTCGCGGGATTGAGCGGGTTCAACACGGCCACGGGGGCCCTCGCCTTGGTGGCGGCCGCGATGGTCGCACTGAACCTCTACATCCTGCGGCATGTCACCCGAGACCCGGCGTTCCCCAGCTTCTCCACGATGGTCCTTGCGGTCGCTCTGCTCCTGAGCCAGATGGTCTTCTGGCTCGGTCTCGCCTATTATCTGGAGACTCCAAGCGATGGAGGGTTCGTCGCGTTCGCTCTGGCCGCCCAGTTCATGATGGTCCCCTTCGGGATCTGGTTCGTCACCCTCGTCTTCGAGGAGTCCGAGCACCCGATCCGGCCGCGGACCGGCTGGATCACCGCCATCGTGCTGCTCGTCTTCGGGAACGAGCTCTTCATGAGCTGGACCTTCGCGGCGCTCACTCCGGGTGCCCTTCCGGCGAGCATCCGCACGGTCGGGGCGCTCGGGGAGGCTGCGGTTGCCTCCCTCTCGTCGGCCTGGTACTTCTGGCCGATGGGGGTGAGCATGCTGGTCCTCCTCCGGTGGAGCCGGCTTTCCCGCCTCGACGCCCAAGCGCTCGCGGCCCTGACGCTCACGGCCTTCCTGGCGCCGTGGGTGATCGAGGTCCCTCTGGTGGGGGCGGTCGGGATGGCCGCGGCCATGGGCGCGGGTCTCCTCGTGCTCTGGCGCGCCGTGACCCGGCGGGCATCGTCCGAGGGGGATCTCTGGCGGTGGGCCGGTGTCGGAGGGGGATTCCTTGCGATGTCGTTGAGCTGGATCGGCTCGTACCTCTCCCCGGCCGGGCCCTTCCAGTACGCCCCATTCGCCCTGACGATGACAGTGGTGATGATCGGGGAGTCCCACTATCTGTTCGGAACGCTCTTGCGCCGGGCCAAAGTGTCCGGAGCCGTGGCCCCGGGTCGGCCGGCCTCTCCGGCCGCCGTAGGTCCGTCGGCCGTTCCCCCCGACGTCACGCCTCGGTGGGAGGGATCCGGAACCGCTGTCGCCGAGGGCACCAAGGGCGGCAGCGGCTCCGGCGTAGCTACGATAGGCCGATAAACCTCCGGGGAGAGTCTACGGCCGATGGCGTCCTCGGTCCCGGGTCGACCCCCGTCGTTGGCCCATATGGGCGCGTCGATCTTCCTTTTTTCGGCCACCCGTCAGGTGTTGCGCCGAGCGTGGGCGGTGCCGCTCGCGATCCTCATCACGGTCATCTTCGCCCTTGCCTCGATGCTGATGGGAGGCATGCTCGTCATCGGCCAGACGGGAATGCGGGGAACCACGGTGCTGATCCTCACCGGAGGGACAGCGCCTTGGTGGAACTACCCGGGGGTCCTCGTCCTCTTCCCCAACGCAACGCTCGCGCTTCCGTTCTTCGCGACGATCACGATGGTGATCGTCGCGATCGGTGTCGGGCTCGGGCTGACCGTTGCCACCGTCCTGTGGGTACGGCTCATCCACCAGCGCCGCCTCCAGCGGCAAGCCGCCGGCTCGGCCGCGATCGGCTCCATGGCGGGGTTGACCCCGGCCTTTCTGGCCCTGGCGACGATCGGGGCCTGCTGCTCCATCACGGCCTCGACCGCGGCGGGCCTCGGGGTCGTCGCCCAGGCGGCGGGCGCCAATGCGTACGACCTCCTTGCGAACAACTGGTACCTCGGGGTCTTCCAGATGGTTGTCCTTGCCATTGCCCTGCTCGCGCATGAGGCGATCCTGGAGACCTATGGTCCGCTGTTGGGGCTCTCGACCCGCTGGGGTCCTTCGCCGATCGGTCGCTCGGAGGGATCGTTGCGGGCCGGTCTCGTCCGGTTTGTCCTGCTCGTGGGGGGGGTTCTCTGGGCCCTCTCCTCCCTCGCCCTCGCCGTCGTCTATGGATACCCGGTCGGCTCGGGAGGATTCTGGTTCGGGCTCTTGGTCCAAGGGGAGTTCATCGCGGCGGTTGCGATCCTCGCGGCGATTTCCCCCCGCATGCTCGTCGGATGGGCGAGCACCGACGGCCCGGGATTCCGCGTGGGACGTCGCGCGGCCCGCGCGGGGATCGGGATCGTGGGGGTGACCTTGCTGGCGTGGCTTCCTCCCGCCTGGGTCGGCACGGGAGCGTCCGGCCTTGTCAACCAGATCTTCGGCGCCCTCACCCTACCGGCGGCGTGGGGGGCCGTGGCGCCCCCGACGACCGGACCGGTCGCACTCGCGCTGCGATGGGGACTCGGGTACGCGTTCCTCGGAACCTTTGCCCTCACGCTGGCTCTCGCTCCCCGGCGGTGGGCCCATCTCCTCGGCGCCTCCGAAGCCGGACCATCCCTACGCTCCGAGATCGCTCCTGCTCCGTCCGACCGGGGCCGGGAGATGCCGACGGCGGAGTGAGAGCTCCGCCCGAGGATCGGGCGACGTCCCATGGCATACGAAGCCGTCCTGATTCCGCTGGCCGCCGGGATGGTCGCGGCCACCGCGTTCCTGGTCCGGATGTGCGCGGACTCCCGCACCACCGCCCGGGCCGCCGGCTCGGTCTTCCTCCTCGCGATGATGGCGGCGATGCTCCTCGGCGGCCTCGTGTACGTGCTGAACCGGACCACCGCCGGTCTTGTCGACGCACTGTGGGTCACCAGCGCCACGATGTCGCTCGCGGTCGTGCCCATCTTCCTGCAGTTCCTGCGCGACGCCCGCCGGCAGATCGCCGAAGGAGGAACGGGCTACGCCGCCCAGCCATTCCAGCCGACCGTGCGATTCGCCCTCCTGGTGGTCTTCCTGGTCCTGACCAGCGAATTCCTGATGGGACTCGTCTTCACGCTGGCCTCCGGTGTTGCCCTCGCGTCGCTGACCACGGGGGAGGGAAATCCCGCGACGAGCCTCCTCGTGAACGTCGTCCTCTCCCCTTGGTTCGTGCTCACGATGGCGGGGGAGATGGCCCTGACGGTCGGCCTGCTGGGACGCCGGATGGCGTCCGGACTGCCGGCACTGCTGGCGGGGCAGGCCATCCTCATGGTGCTTGTCCCCACCGCGGTCCCGGACACGGGGTGGCCCTTCGTCGCCTTCGTCGGAGGTGCGGTCGTCATGACCGGCATCATCGTCTACGTGATGGAGCACCTCTACCGGACCCCGTCCCTTCCGGGCCCCTTCGCCGGATACCTCCTGCCATTGCTCCTCGTCTACGCGGCCATGATGATCGGGGTCTTCCTCTGGCAGATCGGATCCACCGGCCTCGTCTTGGCAGCCGCCCTGGTCGCGGAGATGATCCTCTACTTCGATCGGGTCGTGCGCGCGACGCCCGAGCCCGGCGCTCCCTTGAAGCCCTGGCTTCGCGACGCACGCTGGACGACGGGGGTCTTGGCCGCGATCTTCGTCGGCGAGCTCTTCATGGGGGCCATCCTCGATCAGGCCCTCCTTCCCCAGTGGTTCGGGTCGCTGGGGTTGGCCGCGCTCGGGGGCAATCCGGCGGCCGCACTCACCAGTGCCCTGACGAACGCGTTCCTCTTCCTCGCGGCTACGACCGCCTCGGTCTGGTTCCTCGCGATGATGGGCGCCGAGATGGGCCTCCTGGTCGTCTACCGGTGGGGCTCGACGCGCAGCCGGGAGACCCGGATTCGCTTCGCGCTGATGCTCGGGAGCTATGCGGCGTTCGCCGTCTTCTTCCCCAGCCTCTACTACAGCCAGGTCTTTCCCCAATCCCCGAACCCGAGCCTCATCCCCCTGCTCGGATGGAGCATGGGCATCGGGAGCGCTCCCCTGGCTCCGGCCGTCCTCGGGGCCGTCGTTGCGACCTACGCCGCCACGGCCATCCTGTCGATGGCGTTCGGCCGGCGGTGGCTGTGCTCGGCATTCTGCACGGCCCCATTGATGTACCAGGGTACGACGATCGATGCGATGAAGACCTTCAACCGGAGCTCCCCGTTCGCCCACCGGTACCTGGGCAGCCGGTTTTCCACCGTCTATTCGGTGACGATCGGGGTGACCATGGCCGCGCTCCTCTCCGTCTCAGTCCTCTCCTATCTCGACGCCACCGGACGGCTGTCCGTGATGGTCCTGGGGCTCGACCCGACGATGTTCCTCTTCTCGCTATCGTTCGGGGTCCTGTGGTACGTGGGGTTCGTTCTCATCCCGTACGCCGGCAACTACAACTGCGTGACGATGGGATGGTGCTACACCGGAATCATCGCGCAGGCGTTCCATCGCGTCGGGGTCTTCAAGCTCAAGGTCCGGGATCGCAAGGTCTGCCGCGCCTGCACCACCCTCGACTGCGCGCGGGGTTGCCCGGTCGGCCTGGTCGATATGCCCGGCCATTTCCGCACCAAGGGGGAGTTCCGCAGTTCGAAGTGCTGCGGCGTCGGGGACTGCGTGGAGGCCTGCCCCTACGGAAACCTGTACATCCACGACATCCGCCACGTTGTCGCCCGGTGGCTCGGCAGAGACATCGCCGGGCCGCGGCGACTTCCCGTGCTGCCGGGTCCCCCGATCCGCACGCCGAGCCCTCCCGCTCCCTCGCTCAGAACATCGCCGGGGACAGCCCCACCGGCCAAACCGTGAGCGCCGATCGGGACAATCCCCTTCCCTAGCGGGGGACCACGGTCGGACGGGTCGAACCGCCTCCCGACGGGGCGCGCGCGGGATGCGCGGCACGGTAGGTCATCGCCAGCGACAGTCCCAGGAGAAGCAGGCCAAGGCCGAAGGCGACCGCCTGGCCGCGAAGGTACTGCAGGGCCTCACCCGGACTCAGCGTGCCGACGAACGTGCCCAGGAAGAGGCGGTAGACCAGGGTCGCGGGCATGGTGGCGGTCACGGCGATCAACCCGACCGCAAAGCTGAGCACCATCCCGGTGTTGCGGAAGGTGCCGAGGATGCCGGAACCGACCCCGTATTGGCCCCGCGGGGAGTTCGTCATCACCATGCTGGTGTTGGCCGGCCAGAAGAGGCCCCCGCCGATCCCGAAGATCGTCTCGACGAGGCCGAGGAGCGCGATGGGTGTGCCGGGGGTGAGGAAGGCCAGCGATCCAAGGGAGAGGATCTGCAGCGACAGACCGAGGAGGGCGATGCGCCGGGCGCCGTGCCGGTCCACAAGGCGGCCTCCGAGGGGGCCGAAGATCGCCACGGCGATCGCGTACGGCAGGATCAGGTACGAGCTCTCCAAGATGCTCAGCCCGTAGATCCCCTCGAGGTAGAACACCAGGAGAAAATTGACGCTGAAGGTGGCCATCGACTGGAACAGGGAGGCCGAGACCGCCGAGGCGAACAGGCGCTCGCGGAAGATGCCGAGTTCGAGGATGGGAGCCGGACTGTAGCGCGCCTCCCACAGGAGGAAGGCGCCGAAGATCGGGACGGCCAGACCGATCGACACCAAGGTGACCGGATCCGTCCATGAGGAGAGGAGACCCCATGTCACTCCGAAGAGAAGGGATGTCAACCCCCCCGTGAACAGGACGGCCGCCGGCAGGTCGAACGACTCACCGGCGGACGCGGGGGCCCGAACCTCTCGGAGGGCCCGGTACGCCCACAGCGTTCCAAGGATCCCGATCGGGATGTTGATCCAGAAGATCGCCCTCCACGTCGTCACGGTGATGATGGCCGCCCCGAGGATGATGCCGACGACCGACCCGATCCCCCAGATCACCGAGACGGCTCCAAAGGCCCGGCCGCGCTCGTCCCGCGGGAACGCATCGGAGAGGATCGCGAAGCTGTTCGCCGTCAGGAGGGCGGCCCCCACCCCTTGGATGGCCCGGAAGACCACGAGGCTCGTTCCGTCCGTCGCAAATCCGCTGAGCGCCGAGCCGATGGTGAACACGACGAACCCCAAGTTGTACATCCGCTTGCGCCCGTAGAGGTCGGACATGCGGCCGAAGCTCAGGATGAAGGCGGTCGTCGCAAGGAGGTAGGCGATCACCACCCAGACGATCGTCACGTAACCGGCGGCGAGATCCCCGGCGATCGGCACGAGGGCCAGAAGGACGATCGTGGCATCGATCGCGGCCATCATCGTGCCGACGGCCGTGACGGAGAACGCCTTCCACTTGTACTCCACGCGATACCCCCCGTATCAGCCCTGGGGCCGCCGAGAGATCGGATCGGATAGCCCCTCGGGGTGCGGAGGGGCCCGAGCGGTCGAATCAGGGAACGACGACGAGGCGAGCGGCCGGCGCCTGAAAGCCGGCGGTGCGGTGCGTACCGTCGCAGTGGGGCTTCTTGGAGCTGTGGCCGCACCGGCACAACGCCGCCACGGGCTTCCCGTCGACCAAGACAATGTTCGGTCCATTCTCCCGCGACTCGATCTCGACGTGCGCCATCGCCGGGTCAACAGGGACTGAGGATTTAAGCGGTCGGTGACCCAAGGGCAACCGCCTTTACGTCATAGGATGAGGATTGCCCCCGGGCCCCGGCAGGACCGGCGCAACCTCCCTCCTCTCCGCAGACCACGAGGACACCGGGGCGAGTATCACCCATCAATTGAATAACCCTGCGAGCGATGGGGTCACATGCCCCGAAAGGCAGGCAAGGCCAAGAAGAAGGCCACCAAGGGACGGAAGAAGAAGTAGGCCTCGACCGCACCCTTGGGTCGACCCCGGGGGAGATTGCTTGCGAGGGCCTCCCGCCTCGGCCGCACGGTTTCGGCCAAGGGGTGCCCTCGGATCTCCCCTTTTCCTGGATGTCCGAAGTCTGCGTGTACAGCGGACTCCAGTCGTTCCCCGAACGGGAGAGACTTCAAGATCGGTCACCGGACCTCAAGGACCGGGCGTTGTACGGGGGCTTCAGGGAAGCACTCCGCGGGACCGAGACGACTCGGTTCGATCGCACGATCCGGAACCATTGTCGGGTGGCGAGCGCCGACGTGGGCATTGACAGAGGGGTGTCCAAGAGAGGCTTGCGTCAGGGACCGCTCTCCCGCCGCCCATTCCCGGCGGCCTCTGCCGCGGGAGAGGTGCCGCTGTCCCTCCCCCCCTTCCCCCGCCTAGCGGGGTCCCGGCGGCATCGGCGCGGTGGTCCCGTGCCTCGGTCGGCGCAGGAGGAGAAGGGCCGCCACGGCGACCGCGAGACCGACCACGGCGATTCCCGTGGCGATCGCGAAGTACGTCGTGAGATCCGACGCCGACGCCGGGGCCGGACCTGGCGTTGCCAGATAGGTCGCCGCCACGCTCGTCGGTTGGGCCCGGACCGTCACTGTCCCGTTTCCGCCGCTCACCGTGTACCCGCTCACCTCTCCGAAGGCATAGGTGTAATTCCCGCTCGGCAAGGAGAACGATACGGAGGACCCTGAGGTGGACTGACGGATCCCATCCACCGTGACCGACCAGACGGTGCCGGGAGCGAGGCCCCCCTCGCTAAAGATGACGGAATATGTCACGGGAGTCGTTGAGGTGTACATGGCGGCGAGGCCCAGGGGCTGGCCGTTCACGACCAACGTCCCGTTGCCGCCCGTCAGGGTGTAGCCGGCGACAGCTCCGAACGCGTAGGTGTAGTTTCCATCCGGCAGGTAGAATGTCACGGCGGTGCCTGCTGTCGATTGGCGAAGGCCGTTCACCGCCACCGACCAGACCGTTCCGCGGGCAAGTCCTCCCGCGCTGAACGTGATCGGGTAGATCGCGGGCGTCGAGAACGCCACGATGACGGTCACCCCCTGCGCACCGACAGTCAGCGTGCCGCTGGATGGGGTGACCGTGTAGCCACTCGGGGAGCGGACCGCAAAGGAGTAGCTCCCCGCTGCGGCTCCAAAGACGATCGTCGAGCCCGTGGCCGACTGCGTGAGCCCGTCGAACGTCACCGACCAGGAAAGGCCGAAGGGCAATCCCGTGGCCACGAATGTCACGGGCGACTGTCCCGCGGGGAACTGAATCGGGTAGTAATCAAAAACACCTCCGGGACCGAAGATCTGGTACGGTGCAAGCTGCCCGTTGGGCAGGAAGGTGTGCCAATCGGACCAGAAGTTCCCGAGGCAGGACCCCGAACCCGGCGACGCACAGAGATACCAGAGATTGCCAGAACCGCCATACTGCGCCGCCTGTATGTGGGCCGCGCTGTAGGTCGATGTCGCACCATTGTTGCCGAGGAAGCTGTTATCCCACACGAGGCTGCCACTCATGTTCTGGAATACGATCGCGAACGATGAGCTGTTCACGAACGTGCTGGCCGTAAATGTGTCATCGAGCCCAGCATCCGCCCAGACGGCATCGTAGGCTTGCCGGATCATCAGCCCGGAGAACATGGAGTGGTTCGTGCCCTGAAGATAGGCACCGTAGCTGACGTTGGTTGCGGTCATCCCTTGGACGACAATCCCCGTCGCACCCCCGCCACCGGAGCCAAAGTCGACGACCCCGGCCGGATAGTCCGTTACGGTGAGATTCGTCAGGACGAGGTTCGAGGAGGCGGACGAGACGATTGCGGAGACGGGCAGCACCCCCGTGGCGCCGAGATACGACTCATACTCCAATCCCGGTGACGCCCCCGGGGCGGGATCGGCGGCAACAACGTGGGAGATGGAGATGCTGTCGGTATGCACGGCATAGACCCCGACCGACAAGTTCGTGGCATCCACCTGGGAGACGGAATCGAGCTGGGAATACGAGAGGGAGACTCCGAGAGAGGCATCGGCAGCGGTCACCCCCGTGACCGTGGTGTTTGCCACATCCGACAAGGAGACGCCGAGCGATCCGCCGGAGGCTTGGACGCTGGAGATCGTGGCCCCAAGACCGTATTGCGCAGTCTGCCCGCCCATCACTCCGATGCCGCCTTGTTGGGCGACCACTCCGGTGATGGTGAGCTCGCTGCTGTTCGTGAAGGCAACGGCGACCCCATTTCCGGCGAGATCGATATCCGCAATCCTGCAGTTTACCGTATCGAGGAGATCGAGCCCATCTAAGCTGAGTCCGCTCATGGTGACATGAGAAATCGTCAGCCCGGAAACATCGTTTGCAAGTACCACAAACGGTGCGGGTCCCGACTGAACGACAGCGTTAGAAATGCTCCCCGCACTGGACATGTCGTCGAAGTAGATCGCGAGCCCTGACAAATTCGTCGCGGTCGCCCCAGCCAAGGTCACATTTGCGCTATTAATCTCAGAAAGGAGGCCGAGCGAATTGTTGGTCGCATCCATCCCTTGGATCATGACGTTCCGACTGCTATAGATTAGCCCCCCGACGGAATCGCTCAGGGTGATCGAGGAGAACGAAATTTCCTCCGAATTGATCACTGGGTATGCCGCTGCGGAGTTGTTGGCCGTGACATTGGCCCCCACCAAATCCGACGACATGTCGATCTCAATACCATGCGAATCTTGCAACGACACGTGTCGGATGGTCGTCCCTTGGGACAGGGTGATGTTCGCGCCCGTCCCACCGTAAACGACACTCAATTCGCTGATGGTCAGGTCCACCGTTCCCGGAATATCATAGATCGTGGGAATGTGCGGGCCAAAGTCTTCACCATCGGCGATTCCCAAACCTCCGGTGACGTTGATCCAGGAGTAGTTTCCATCGGCGCTGCTCTGCACGACGATTCCGGTCGACCCGGAAGTGACATTCATGCCGGTCACGGTGGTCTGGCGGGAACCCACCTCCGTGACACCCTCCCCAGAGGAAGCCACATCCGTGCTGCGCACGGAAGTGAGAACCGAGCCTCCGACAAAGACGCCGACGTTGTACGAAGCGATTGCCTGCGTATTTTCTACCCGGGCTGCGGTATCCCCCCAGAGGGTCACCTGTCGCCCGTTCACCCCGAGGCACTGCTGCTGGCCCGTAATCATGTTCGGCGGGCAGAGGTAGGTAACGGTCTGGTTCAGCACCTGATCATCCGATCCCCAAAAGATGTTGATTCCCGAGGTGATGTAGGGATTGTCGAGGAAGACATAGACGGGTGCCGCGAAGAGGCCGGGCTTCGTGGGAACGTCCCAGAGATAGCTGTTCTGATCGATGGTTCCTCGATCGGTCCCGAGCGTCACATTGTCAACCACCACCGAATTCACGCCTTGGCTCTGGAATACCACGAAGTCCGGGAACGACCAATCGTTCAACCGAGCAAAGGACATGTTGGAGTCGAGGACCAGGTTCCGGAAGATGTACGAGGATCCGCCCGTCCCGCCCAAGGCCTTCGTAAGGGCGGAGGCTTGGCCGGGCCCATTCATGTAGAGCGGAGCGTTGAGCGTACCCACGGAGGGTACCATCACGATGTTGTATGTGGTATTGGAGCCGGTCACCGGGGTACCGTTGAACTCGGCATACCCATCGGCGAATGCCTGGACGTAATAGCGGTTCGTCCATGCCCCCCCCAACGAGGGGAGATACGTGTTGAAGGTGCCATTCGCGGTTGTCGGCATCCAGCTCATGTTGTAGGATTCCGTCGAGCTCCACGGGTTGAGCACCGGGGGGATATTGCTCACGAAGACGAAGCCATACGAGGGGTCGATTGCGCCCGCGAGGTGGATGTCTCCCGAGGGCACGGAGGCCTGCGGCTCCGCATTCCAAAGTCCGTACAGCATCGACGGACCTTGGTGGATCTCGAGCACATGGCTTGGAGTCCAGTAATCGGCGATTCCGGTGGATGTCTCCCCCGTGTCGGTTCCGAAATTGTACGCCGAGGGAACGTTCTGGAAGACGTCGTGGGTCACGTTTGCATAAAGGAGCTGAACCGATCCGTTGATCGCGCTGAAGACCCCGTTGGCTCCCTCGATTCCTCCCACGATGTCGAACTCGGAATCGATTTGGGCACCAGTGGTCGCGTTCACGTACGGGGCAACGGCAAACGGATCGACGGAGTTGGCCGGGGCGTTCGACGGCGGGGTCGGGTTCCGGTACGACGGAGCGGTATTGTTGAAGACGACCGTGTCCGCAATCCCGGAGATCGTCCTCCCGACTCCCGCCTCGGTGATGGTATACCCGTAGACCAGCTGAGAACGTCCTTGGGGATTCGTTGTGAAGTTGTTGTAAAGGGAGAGCGTTACGGGGTAGTCCGCCGCGGTCAGCGGCACGTTGCCCTCCGAGCATTGGAAGACCAAGCCGTAGACGTACAGGATGAGATTCGCCTGTCCTGTGTTCCCCCCGCATCCCGAGTAGATCGAGTTGTATTGCCACTCGGTCTGGGAGCCGAGGCTAAAGTTCCATGTATCCTGCAGGAAGTGGAGCCCGGAGTCGTTCCAATTGACCACGTTCTGAGCCCAGACGTATCCGGACCAGGTATTCGTGGTGGAGTTGTAGGTCCCCGGAATCGTCAGGTTGACTCCGATCGTGTTGAGCTGAACCCCGAATTCATACTCGCTTCCCACGAAACCATCCCGCTCGGCAGCCGCGGAGGTACCGATCACGTTCGAAGCCGCTGGCTGGGTTACATTGGGCGGCGCGGTCAGGGTGAGGCGGCCATTGACGAAGGAGGCATTGTACGCATAGGGGTGCGTCCCCAAGCCATAGTCGGCAATCCCGAGGGGGGCTGGCGCCGATCCGTAGCTGGGATAGATGAGACCTCCCGGTACCACGTGGTCCGGATTCTCAAGCATCTGGAGATTCGGGACCGATGCCAGTGGGGGCGTCCCGCTGTGGGGATGCAAGAGATCCTGAATCCATGGGAACCGTTGAAGATTCGATGGGAGATGGGAGAGGGTAGGAAGCGAAGGCGCACCGTTGAGCCAGCGGCTGCTCTGGGGCACGAACGGGGGGGCCGATGCCGCCGATGACGGCACGGATCCGGCCGAGACGGACGAGCCGGAACCGTCGAAAATCCCCGCGCCAACCGCTGTCGGTCGGCTGACGGACGCTGCCGGAAGAAGCACACTCGATGGCACCATCATCGCCAAGACGACCGCGACCGCCACCATGCTCCCCATGATTCCTCGCGATGCTCGACGCGTCATGCCCGTGTCCACGCCGAGAAAAAAAAAACTCGGATTTATATCTTGGTGCAAAAGTCGTCCCGTTCCCCCGAAGGAACGCCGACCCATGAGCCCCACGCGTGGCCGATCTCTGGCGCGAGCCGATCCGGCAGAGACCGGGCAAGCGAACCCCAGTTCCGGGGTCTCAAGGAGATGCCGTGCCGGGCGTTCGCAGCGCCGTATCTTGTGTTGGAAGAAGGTACGATGCCGTCTCGCGAAGGGCTTGCAGGGATACCGAGGGCCCGTGCATCGACCGTTCGCAGCACATTCCCCCAAAGGGGCGGACCCAGAGATTGGCTCTCCAGCCGATGAATCGGTGGGTCCGACCCGAGACGTGTGCGAAGCGAGCCATCGGACCGCACGGCCGACGACTTCGAGCCGATTGGACGACGGCCCCGGATCCGGCGTGACCCGGTGAGCCCGGCGATCTCCAGTCGGGCAGGACAGTGAGGCCGTGCTCGGCCTCCGGGGGGACCCGGCCCTCCAGGAAGGACTGTTATCTATCCGGTTCGTTCCGGAGGCTCGTGGCCCCCGGACGCGATCGACCGCATGACGAGCCCTATTCCATCGCGGTAATCCAGAGTCGGGCCGGGCCGGATCCGGAACAAAACCTCCGGCGCGCCGCCGATCACCTTCGCACCGCCGCGGCCCGCGGAGCCCGGCTTGTCATCCTCCCTGAACTTTTTCGTACGCAGTACTTCTGCCAGCGCGAGGATGCCTCCCTGTTCACGGAAGCCGAACCGATCCCCGGCCCAACCACGGCGGTCTTGGCCCGTCAGGCGAAGGAGCTGTCGATCGTGATCATCACCTCTCTCTTCGAGCGGCGGGCCCCAGGGGTCTACCACAATACGGCGATTGTCTTGGACCAAAGCGGCGATCTCGTCGGAACCTACCGGAAGATGCACATTCCGGACGACCCCCGGTACTACGAGAAGTTCTACTTCACTCCGGGCGACCTCGGCTTCCCCTCCATTCACACCTCGTTGGGGCCCGTGGGTCCCCTCATCTGTTGGGATCAGTGGTTTCCCGAGGCGGCACGAGCATCCACCTTGGCGGGGGCCGAGCTGTTGGCCTACCCGACGGCGATCGGCTGGCACCCGGCCGAGAAGGAGGAGGTGGGAGAGGCCCAGCGCGACGCATGGACGACCGTGCAACGCGCCCACGCGATCGCGAACGGCAGTTATGTCGCTGTCGCGAACCGGGTCGGACTCGAGCACGGGGACATCCGGGGCAATCGGGCGGATGGAGACGGCATCGAGTTCTGGGGGTCGTCGTTCATTGCGGATCCGCTCGGCCGGATGATCTGCCGGGCCGGCTCCTCCGAGGAAGAGGTTCTCCTGGCGACGGTAGACCCGGACCTGATCGAGCGCACCCGGCAGCACTGGCCATTCCTCCGAGACCGACGGATCGATGCGTACGGCAGTCTCAACCGCCGATGGGTCGATTCGATGGGCTCCGCGGACCTGTGACCGAGCACATCGAGCCGCCGGCCCGCCGGATGCCGGCCGAATGGGAGCCGCATGATGCGACGTGGATCGCTTGGCCTCACGCGACGGGAGACTGGCCGGGGCGATTCGGGGGAATCCGGTGGACGTACGCGGAGATCGTACGCCGCCTGGCGGAAAGCGAGCGAGTGGAGATCCTGGTCGAGCACCCACACCAAGAGCGCTCGGCCCGTAGGACTCTTCGGGATGCCGGCGTCCCCCTCGATCCCATCCGGTTCCATACGATTCCGACCGACCGCGGTTGGCTGCGCGATTCGGCACCGACCTTCGTGCATGGGGGGCCAGGGCAGGTAGGATCCGTCCGGCGCTTGATCGCGCTCCACTGGAAGTTTACGGCGTGGGCCAAATACGACAACTGGCGGCTCGACCGATCGGTCCCTCCGAGGATCGGCCGGGCAATCGGAGCCACCGTGCTCCGACCCCGATATGGACGCCGTTGGATTTCGCTGGAAGGCGGGGCGTTCGACGTGGATGGCACCGGCTCGGTCCTCGCAACCGAGGAATGCCTGCTCTCTCCCGAACAGGCCCGCAACCCCGGATTCACCCGAAGCGCCTACGAGACGGTGTTCCGGCGCTATCTGGGGGCTCGACGGACCATCTGGATTCCCCGAGGGATCGTGGGAGATGACACGCATGGGCACATCGACGACATTGCACGCTTTGTCGGTCCAGGCCGCGTCCTCCTGGTTCGCTGCGATCGGGCGGGAGATCCGGATCGAGCGGCCTCCGAAGCGGCACGGAGTGCGCTCGAGTCGAGCCGGACCTTGGCGGGAGGTCGGCTCGCGATCGAGGACCTGCCGTGCCCACAGCCGGTCGTGATCCGGGGGCAACGCCTTCCCGCAAGCTACGCGAACTTCTACATTGCGAACCGGACCGTGCTCGTTCCCACCTTCGACGACCCGGCAGACGCGGAGGCCCTGGCCGTGCTCCAGCGTGCCTTTCCTCAACGCACGGTTGTCGGGATCCGGGCTCGGGACCTCGTCTGGGGACTGGGGACGATCCACTGTCTGACCCAGCAACAGCCCCGGTCGGCACCATAGGCTTCATCTACCGGAAATGATGGCACGGCCGGGCTCGGACCTCGGCCGGAGGGACGACGATCGGGCCACCTCGGAGGAGGAATCCCGGAATCGCTCCTGCGGGTCGGATGGCCCCGGAAGATACGACGAAGAGCTCCGAGCGGACGGATCGCCCTCGTTCCCTTCCCCGCAGGAATTCGCACGTCCGAGGTTACCCGAGCGGGCCGGTACCACCATATGGCGGACCGATCCGTGGGTGGTGGGTCGGCCACGACTCCGGTGACGCAAGGACATTGCGGCATCCGACCGGAGGGGACGAACGAGGGCGGGTTCGCTTTCCGAGCCTCCGAATTCCCTGGCACCCAAGGCCCGGGAGCGCTCTCGCGAGGCTATCGCGGTCCGCTTCGGGAAGCGAGGCCCTCGAGAGAAGCCGGAACGCCGGCCGGGTGACTCGAAGGGGGTGCGATCGGAAAGGAAGCCTTCGCCTCGCACGATGCTCGAGGAGCCCCCGACGGATCCCGCGAGACCGGTGCCCATCCGCGGAAAGGCTGAATGTGGTGATCCGGCGAACGGTCAGTGCCTCGGCTTCGGAGAGGACCGCTTCCCGCGGGACAGTCGCACGATCTGCGCATTCGAACGCTTCCGAACGGGGGACTTCCGGACGGATCCATCGGCCAGCAGGTAGTTGGAGCCGCCGCGACAGTGCGGGACCCCCGGGGCAATCCGCTCGGGGTGCGAGAGGATTCCCGGCCGAGGGCGGGCCCAGCGCGGTGGCCGAGCCCGGGTCCAGCGGGCTCTCGTGCCACCGGCCGCAGACCACTTCTCGGAGAGACGGAGTCGATACGCCCTCACCGTGGGCCGGATCCTCGGATGCCCCGAAACATTGCAGAAGGGCTGACGGCGCCCCGGCGGAAATCGCGGGATTGCGCGGAGAAACCGAGGAATATGCCGGCCCGAGCGGTGGACCCGGCCGAACCGGCGATGGTACTCTTCGACCAGCGCGGCGAGATGCTGGATCACCCACCGGAAGTTGCCTTGGGTCGCGCCAGCCCAACGAACGACCGGATGAAACCGGTGTGTCGGCCGGTAGGGCGCTGGGAGGCCCCGCGCCGCCATCGCGGTCGAGAGGATCTGGGCAGACTCCACGGCCATCTTGATGACCCGGCGGTCGTCCAACGCGCGGGCGGAGCGGACCGGGGACGAGGACGTAGCGAAGATGTTCATCTCGTCGTACCGTCCGAGCGGAGACCGCTGCAAGGGGGGAGTACCCTCACCGACATGCGGGTTCTTCCTCTCCCGTAGTTCCACATGCCCTGCGAGCCCCTGCCGATATCACAGCGTACAGGCAATCCTGCACGGCCATTCCCCCGCACGGGGAAAGAGCAGCCCCGGCCTCCCGCCCCCTCGATGCCCAAGGGCTCTGCGGGAGTCCCAGAAAGTCTTGGACGCGAAGTCGCCCCGTCTCGGGATCGCACGCATCGATCGATCCAGTCCTCTCCCTCGGCCCGCGCATCAAGCGTCATACCGACACGCGAAGGTGGCGATCGGCCGCAGGCCCCAAGGCGATGATGGGATTAACCTTCCGCAGGACATCGTAGCAGTGGTGGTGGGGGCAAGGAAGCGGGAACCCGGAGGAGTGTCGGCGACCCCGCGCACATTCCCGCGTTCCGCGCGAAATCGGACCCGTCGCCCGATTCTCCTTCCGATCAGTGCCGATGGGCGCCTCCGAGGGTCGCGGGGAGCACCGCAAAATCCTGCCAACAGTCCCGGGGGTGGTGGGCGTGCCTTGAAGATGGTTCCGGTCCCCTCGTCGCCGCGCCATCATCGAACCAGTCCCACAGCCGACCAACGCACGATTCCTCAATGGAACCGTGGGGGGCCAGCAAGGGGGCGGTCTTCCGGGCACCGCATCCCCCTTCCGAGGGGAAGTCGCAGGAGGTTCCGGGCCGGAGCTTGTAGTCGAACGAGGGTTCCGCAAATCGTGGGGCCCACCGGACCCGCGAGGGACGCCCCGAGTTCCGCCACCACCATCGCCCGCAAGGGTGTCCGGCCGTCTCTTCGATGGCCCCGTAAGTCGGTTCCCGAGATCGTGTCGGTCGATGGCTCGCCGCCCCGCGGTCCTTCCCGCCCATGGGCCGGAGCGAGCCGGCGTCCCAACCGATCCGGCGGATCCGCTGGCGCCGGGCCGAGGCGTCCGAATCCGAGCGGTGCGGCAGCTCAAGCTGTGCGCGGCGGCCAATCGACGATTCCTACGGACGGGCGAGCCATTCCACGGTGGCGAGGACCCGCGTCCCGGCTTCCGGACGTCCAGGAGCCACCATGGCTCGCAACGGTGCTGCGGTACGAGATCGGCGACCGGCATCGGGCCCTCCGGGTCCGGCCGGTGTCGGGGCGCACGAACCTCGGGGACGAACACCCCCGTGCGGGGCATGCACCCGCTCCGACGGCGGTCGTCGCATGGCAGCGGCTTACCATGTCCGATCCGCCGACGGAACGACGGATCCGCGGGGAGGAATGATTCGGGCGGGGAGAGATCCTACGATCCCGACGCGGGGGGCCCGTTTCTATGTCGAGGGCAGGTTTCACATGGCGGAAGACGCGAAAATCCAGCGAGGGCACGGGAGACCTTGGGAAGACTACGTTGAGGGGCGCCCAAGCGGTCGCCTCACCCTCGGGTGGAGGGAACTCCATCGCGGTGCGGAGGGGAACGATTCCGTCGCCGGGAATGGCCTTCCGGTGGAACGACCAAGGATCTTCGTGTCCGGATCGGGAGGGTGGTCGTCGGCGCCGAGCTGTCCCGGAACGGAGGATTCAGGACCGGGTAGCCCCGAGCGGATTCGAACCGCTGTCGCCGGCTCCAAAGGCCAGCATGCTTGGCCACTACACCACGGGGCTTCGGCCGTGCATCGGACGGGCACCCTAAATAGCCCTCCCTGACCGGAGGTCCTATCCGCCGCAATGGGGTGGGGTGTCCGATGCGTCGGACGAAGATTCTCGCGACGGTAGGACCGGCGACGGCGAGCGTCCCCCGCATGCGCGCGCTGGTCCGGGCCGGGGCCAATGCGCTGCGGGTCAACGCCAGCCACGGGAGCGACGCCGAACATGCCCGGGCGCTGCGCAGCATCCGGGCGGCGTTCGCCCACGAGGGAATCCCCGGTGCCGCCGTGATGGACGTCCAGGGACCGAAGCTGCGGATCGGGGACCTCGCCGGCGAGGGCGTGGCGCTCGCGACAGGCGCCCGATGGACGCTGGACGAGGATCCCCGGCCCGGGGACGCGCGGCGCGCACCGGTGGAGATCCCGGGATTCCCTCGCGTGGCCCAACGCGGGGATCGGATCCTCTTGGGGGACGGGGAGGTGGCGCTCGAGGTGGTCGACGTCGGGTCCCGGGAGATCCGCACCCGTGTCACGGATGGCGGTACCGTCCGCTCCCACGCCGGGATTTTCCTACCGAACGCTCGCCTTGGCCAGTCGGTGCTGCTGCCGAAGGACCGGCACGACATCGCCATCGCCTCTCGTGCGGGGTTCGATTACCTGGGGCTCTCCTTCGTCCGCACTGCGGACGACGTTCGGGAGGCCCGCCGGGAACTCGACCGGCATCCGGGAGGATCGTCGGTCGGCATCATCGCCAAGATCGAGCGGGCGGAGGCCCTGCAGCACCTCGACGCGATCCTCGCCGCCGCCGATGCGGTGATGGTCGCGCGGGGAGATCTCGGGATCGAGGTCCCGCTCGAGCGGCTGGCGCTCGAGCAGAAGTCGATCCTCGCACGGGCCAATGCCCGGGGGGTGCTCGCGATCGTCGCCACCCAGATGCTCGGCAGCATGGTGCATTCTCCCCGGCCGACCCGGGCGGAAGCCACCGACGTGGCCAATGCGGTCCTCGACGGCGCGGACGCGGTGATGCTCTCCGAAGAGAGCGCCATCGGGGAGTACCCCGAGGCCTCCGTGATGTGGCTGGACCGAATCTGCCGGGCGGTCGAACCGGGCCTCAACCGGCCGGAGGCGCCGCCCCCCGAACGCGGGGGCGAGGCCACGGAGCGATCGATAGCGGCGGAGGCGGTCGCGCTCGCCCGACGCCTCCGGGCCGAGGCGATCGTCACGCCAACGCACTCCGGACGAACGGCCGTGCTGGTGTCGAGCCACCGCCCTCCCGCCCCCATCGTGGCGCTCTGCGCATCCCCCGAGGTCCGCCGCCGGTTGGCCCTCGCATGGGGCGTCGAGCCCGTCCGCGTCCCGCGTCGCGGGACGCTGCGGACCATGATGGGATGGACCCGGGAGCTCGCCCGCTCGCGCCGGTGGACGAAGGGACCGACCGTGCTCACCGCAGGATACCCGGTCGAGGGACGGCCGACCAACCTCGTGATGGCGCTCGAGCCGGCCCGACGCGGACCGCCGCGACGGGGTGGCCGCTAGCCTAGGGCGTCGGCCCGGAACCGACGGCCCCGTCCGGATGGGTCGACACGTACCGCAGCAGTCCTTGGGCTGCCATGTCGATGCCGGAGACAAGGTCCGCCTCGGCAATCCCGACGGCGGTCTCGGGCCGGGAGCGCTCCCATGCCAGGAGCCGTTCCGCCACATGCTCGACCGTCGCCCGCTCCGAGACCGCATCGCGAGCCAGGGCAACCCATTCCCGGACCGACTCCCGGTACTGCGACAGGGCCGGGCCCGCGTTCGGATATGGGCCAAAG
>JAVYSA010000001.1:0-78522 GCA_038729445.1 Thermoplasmata archaeon | reverse complement strand
GGGTAGGGTAGTCAGGAAAGCGGGAGGGGATTCCGCTCCCGTCCTGAAATCCCGACGGGCTCATAACCCGTAGATCCATGGTTCAAATCCATGCCCCGCTACTCTCCCGGGGCTCGAGTGGATCGGCGGCGGCGGGTTCGTCCGGCGGCGACCTGTGGCGGGCTTAGGGGCGCGGGTCCGGGACCGAGGGAACGCCCGTCAAGCCGGGCTTCCCAAACCCCTTTGTAGCCGGCCTCGGTCCGGCCTCCGATGACCGAGGCTGCCCTCTTCCCGACGATCACGGTCGCCGTTGACGGATCGGCCAATGCCGCGGAGGCGGTCGACGTCGCGATCGACCTCGCGAAGCGCTACGGTTCCCGCCTGACCATCCTCACGGTCGCCCCGACTCCGGCCGTCTACCTGACCCCGGGCGAGCCTTGGGTCGTGCCGGAGGGGGCCGAGAGCGAGCTGCCGTCGTACCAGTCCCTCGTGGACACGTTCGCGGCGAAGGCCCGGGACCAGGGAGTCTCCTCCGTGCGGGCCGTCGCGGTGGAGGGCGTCGTCGTCGACGAGGTCCTCGGCTTCCAGGAGCGGGAGCCCTCCTCCCTGTTCGTGGTCGGATCCCGTGGCCTGAGCCGGACCCGGCGGATCCTGCTCGGGAGCGTCTCGACGGCGGTGGTCCAGTCGGTGAAGAACGCGGCGGTCCTGATCGTCCACCCGTCGGGCGGCGCTACGAAGCCGAGTTCGTGATCCGGACGCGGGTCGGCACGGGTAGCTTGTGGGAGGCCTTGCGCAGCGCCTCCTTCGCGTCGGGGATGTGCGCCTCGGTGGTGTAGATCGTCAGGATCTCCATCCCGATCTGGGCGCGGACGGCCCGTCCGACTGGCTTGCCGAAGGCGCGGCGCATGCCGTCGGAGATCCGGTCGGCGCCGGCGCCCATGGCCATCTTGTGCTCGCGCAGGACCTGGTGGGGGTAGCGCCGGACCTTGAGGTGGTACTGGTTCGCCGCCGCCTTCTCGAGCACGCGCACGGCACTGACGCGGGCCGACTCCAGGGCCATGTCCCGGACCTGACCGGCCTCGTCGACGGCGAGGGAGAGGGCGACCGGGAACTCCTGCGTGAGATTGCCCGTGTCGAACTGCGAGATCCGGCAGGCGGGCACGCCGCCCATGTACTCCCGCCGGGTGTAGATCTGGCCCTCGATCTTCCGGTACATGCGGGCCGGCTTGCGCGTCATGGCGCGCGGCGAGCCGGCCCCCCTCTAAAATCCTTGCGCATGGCCCGTCGGCGGGAGCCGGTGCGCCCCCCGGGCCGCGGTCGGGACTTCCACCGCCCGGATCCCCCGGCGTTCGAGCGTCCGGAGGATCTCCTCGCGGGCCCGCTCGGTGGAGGGGACCGCCACGAAGCTCCGTCCGAACATCGCCTGGGCGACCCAGCGGCCCGGTCCCCGCAGGGAGCGGATGAGACGGGAAAGCCCCTCGGGGGCGACCCCGACCGCATCGGTGAACCTCTCGCTGATCGTCCCGAGCGCCCGGAGGGTGGGCCGTCGGACCAGGGAAGGCCATTCGGGGGAGGCCCGCTCGAGACGGGCCGAGAGGTCCCGGCGCGCCAGCATGCGGACGGTGGGCAGTGGCCTCCCTGCGACCCCGACGATGACGCTCGGGGGGCCGGGGCGGTGCTCGACGGTCCCCCACGGGGGGATGCCGGGCCGGCGCCGGATCTCGAAGCCTCCCCCGAGGATTGCGGCGACCCCTCCCAGACCCCCCCCGTGGGAGTAGTCGGCGAGATGCGCGAGGGCGACCGCCCGGCTCCTCGGCAGGCCAAGGACCTCGCTGGCCGCGAGGGTCGCCGCGAGCGTCCCGGCGGCGCTCATGCCGAACCCCTGGCCCACGGGGAGCTCGTGGCGGACCTCGACCTCGAGCGTCCCGCGGCGATCGCGGAGCAGCCGCTCGAGGGCGTCGCGGGTGATCGGGAGGGCGTCGCCGTCCGCGGAGCGGAGGCGGAGGCGCCGGGACCCTGTCTCCTCCCCGGGCATCCAGCGCGCGGTCGCAAGGGCGCCCGCCGCGAGGACGAGACCGGCGCCGATCGAGCCCCGGCCCCGGGGGTCCCGGGACGGTGCGGGAGGCCGGCGGAAGACGGTGGTGACGTGGCCCGGTGCGAAGGCGCGGGCGATCCGTCGTTCCTCCGTCATCGGCGGGTTGCCCATGGACCCGAGACTCCTTATAAAGGGGGCTTGCTTTGATGCACTCGGTGCCAGGACTCCCTGCGCCCTCCGAGCGACAGCCATGAGCGATTCTGAGACCCCTGCCACCGGGCCGGATGCGTTCGACCGCGTCAGCTTCCTCGAGATGCGGAACACCCAGCTCGCCGAGGCGATCAAGCGCGTCGAGAGCGAGCGGCACTACATGGAGTCGGAGATCCTGCGGCTCCAGCGCGAGGTCAAGCGGCTGAAGACGGAGCTCGACCGCCTGCGCTACCCGCCGCTCATCGTCGGGAGCGTGCGCGACGTGCTGACGGACGGACGGGTGATCGTCAAGAGCTCGACCGGTCCGGACTTCGTGGTCAACTCCGCCGAGAACGTCGAGCACTCGAAGGTGACTGTCGGCAGCCGCGTCGCGCTCAACAAGCAGACGCTGGCGGTCATGGGCGTACTCCCCGCGTCGGTCGACCCGATGGTCACCGCGAGCGAGATCGTCGACAAGCCGTCGGTGACCTACGAGGACATCGGGGGCCTGGTCGACCAGATCCGGGACATCCGCGAGGCCGTGGAGTATCCGCTCCTGCGGGCCGAGCTCTACCGCAAGGTCGGGGTCGACCCTCCGAAGGGGGTCCTCCTGGTCGGGCCGCCGGGGACCGGCAAGACCCTGATCGCGAAGGCCGTCGCCCACCACACCCAGGCGACCTTCGTCCGCCTGGTCGGCAGCGAGCTCGTCCAGAAGTACATCGGGGAGGGGGCCCGCCTCGTCCGGGAGCTCTTCCAGCTGGCGAAGGAGAAGGCCCCGACGATCATCTTCATCGACGAGGTCGACTCGATCGGGGCGAAGCGGCTCGAGGTCGCGACGAGCGGGGACCGCGAGGTCCAGCGGACCCTCATGCAGCTGCTCGCCGAGATGGACGGGTTCGAGCCGCTCTCCAACGTCAAGATCATCGCGGCGACCAACCGCCCGGACATCCTCGACGAGGCGCTCCTGCGACCGGGCCGGTTCGACCGGATCATCGAGATCCCGGTGCCGACCGCCGCGGGCCGGGCCGAGATCTTCCGGATCCACTCCCGCGGGATGGCGATCCGGGAGGAGATCGACTTCGAGACCCTCGCGCAGCGCTGCGACGGGGCGACCGGCGCGGACATCAAGGCGATCTGCACCGAGGCCGGCATGTGGGCGATCCGGGCCGAGCGGGATCACGTGACCGCCGCGGACTTCGACCGCGCGATCGACAAGGTCGTCGGGGACGAGGAGATCCGCAAGGAATCGGTCACGATGTTCGCCTGAGCCCCGCGGTCGCGCGCCGTCGCGCTTCAGGGTCCCGGGGCCATAAGGGCGAACCGGCCGATGAGCCGCGGTCCCGCCGCGGCGTTCAGGTCGACGAGGTAGGCGGCCTCCCCCGCCGCGACGGGGATCGGCCGGTCGGCCGTGACTGCGATCGTGTCGGCGGCGAGCGAGGCGACCGTCGCCGGGGCGGTCATCAGGCCCACGCAGACCGTGAGGGGCGTCCCCTCCCCCCAGTCGCCCCGGTAGTAGCGGCACCGCTCCACGGGGCCGCCGCGGAGCTCCCGCACGGCCCCGACATCCCCGGAGGCCGGGGCGAGGATCTGGCCACGCTCGAGCTCGTCGGCCTCGACCCCGCGCAGCGCGACGCCGACGCGCTCGCCGGTCGGCGCCTCCCGCACGTCGACGTCGTGGACCTGGATCGACCGGACCTCGACCGTCCGAGCGGTCGGCCAGAGTCGCAGCGTCTCGTGGACCGCCAGGCGGCCCCGGCGGACGACGCCGAGCGCCACGGCCCCGACGCCCTTCACGGGGAAGGCGTGGTCGATGGGAACCCGCACCCCGCCGTCGGCCGGCGGGACGCGCCAGGCCACGGCCATCTCGCGGAGGGACGACGGGTTCCAGTCGACCGGCGGGGAGGAGGCGAGCCGGCTCCCGCGCAGGGCCCGGGCGAGCTCCTCGGGACCGACCGACGGGCCCCGGACCACCGTCACGGGCAGCTCGCGGTGCATCTCCAGCGTCGCGATGGTCTCGGCGACCGCGCGGTCGAGGGCCCCGACCGCGAGGATCGCCCGGTCGGCCATCGCGAGGGCCTGGGCGAGCGGGAAGAACTTCTCGGGGAAGTGCGTCGGCTCCACGAACGTCGTGTGGTGTCCGTCCCTCGCGGCATCGAAGAGGGTCAGGTCGGAGGCGGTCGAGCGCTTCCCGAGCTGCGCGGCGAGCCCGGGGCTCCCCACGACGGCGACGGTGACGCCGCTCATGCCGCCGCCGGCTCCCGCTCCGCGGCGACGGGGGTGAGCGTGACCGTGCCGCCCCGGCCGTCGATCCGGACCCGGGCCCCGTCGCGGATCTCCCCCGCGAGGAGGCGGCTTGTCAGCGGGTCCACGACCAGCCGCTGGATCGCCCGGCGCAGCGGCCGGGCCCCGAACTGGGGGTCGAGCCCGACCGCCGCGAGGGCCTTGCGGCCGGCCGGCGTGAGCTCGAGGCGGATGCGGCGCTCGGCGAGGCGCCGGTTGACGAGCTCGATCTGGAGGTCGACGATCGAGGCGATCTCGGCCTCGCCGAGCGGGTGGAAGACGACGATCTCGTCGACCCGGTTCAGGAATTCGGGCCGGAAGTGCTGGCGGAGCGCGGCGTCGATGACCCGGCGCGACTCCTCCGGGTCCGCCCCCTGGAGCCGGTCGGTCCCGAGGTTGCTCGTCAGGATGACCACCGTGTTGCGGAAGTCGACGGTGCGGCCCTGCCCGTCCGTCAGGCGCCCGTCGTCCATCAGCTGGAGGAGAACGTTGACGACCTCCGGATGCGCCTTCTCGATCTCGTCGAAGAGGACCACCGTGTACGGGGTCCGCCGGACGGCCTCCGTCAGCTGGCCCCCCTCCTCGTAGCCGACGTAGCCGGGGGGCGCGCCGATCAGGCGGGCGACCGTGTGCTTCTCCATGTACTCGCTCATGTCGATGCGCACCAGGGCCCGGTCGGAGTGGAACAGGAACTCCGCGAGCGCCTTGGCGAGCTCGGTCTTGCCGACGCCGGTCGGCCCCACGAAGAGGAACGTGCCGATCGGCCGGTTCGGGTCGGCGAGTCCGCTGCGCGAGCGGCGGACCGCGCGGGCGACCGCCTCGACCGCCTCGTCCTGCCCGACGACCCGGCGGTGGAGCTCCTCCTCCATCCGGGCGAGGCGCTCGACCTCGCCGGCCAGCATGCGGCGGACGGGGACCCCGCTCCACTTGGAGACGACCAGCGCGACGTCCTCCTCCGTGACCTCCTCCCGGAGCAGCGTTGCCCCTCCGGCGTCCGGCGCGAGCGCCCGGTTCGCCTGCTCGAGCTTCCGGGTGAGCTCCGGGATCGTGCCGTACCGGAGGCGGGCGGCGGCCTCGAGGTCCCCCGTGCGGGCGGCCTCCTCCTCCTGGGCCTTCGCCTGATCGAGCTCCGCCCGCAGCCGGCGGACCGTCCCTATGGCCTCCTTCTCCCGCTGCCAGCGGGCCTGGAGGGCCCCCTCCTCCTCCGCAAGGTTGCTGAGCTCGCGCTCGATCCGGTGCAGGCGCTCCTGCGAGGAGGCGTCGGTCTCCCGGCGCAGCGCCGTCCTCTCGATCTCGAGCTGGCGGATCCGCCGGGAGAGCTGATCGAGCTCCGGCGGGCGGGAGTCGAGGGAGAGGCGGACGCTCGAGGCCGCCTCGTCGATCGCGTCGATCGCCTTGTCGGGGAGGTGGCGGTCCGGCAGGTAGCGGGCGGTCAGCGTCGCCGCGGCGACAAGGGCCGCGTCGTGGATCCGCACCCCGTGGTGGAGCTCGTAGCGCTCCTTGAGGCCCCGCAGGATCGAGATGGTGTCCTCCACCGTCGGCTCGGCGATGGGGACCGGCTGGAACCGGCGCTCGAGCGCCGCGTCCTTCTCGATGTACTTGCGGTACTCCTGGGTGGTCGTGGCCCCGATGCAGTGGAGGGTCCCCCGGGCGAGCGCCGGCTTGAGCAGGTTCGATGCGTCCAGGGCCCCTCCCTCCACCGCCCCGGCGTGGACGAGCGTGTGGAGCTCGTCGATGAACAGGATCACCTCGCCGTCGGACTGCTCCACCTCCTTGAGCACCGCCTTGAGGCGCTCCTCGAAGTCGCCCCGGAACTTCGCGCCCGCGAGCAGCCCTCCCAGGTCGAGCGCGACGATCCGCTTCGTCCGCAAAAGGTCCGGCACGTCGCCCTGCGCGATGCGGACCGCGAGCCCCTCGACGACGGCCGTCTTGCCGACCCCCGGGTCCCCGATCAGGACCGGGTTGTTCTTCGTCCGCCGGCTCAGGATCTGGATCACCCGGCGGATCTCCTCGTCGCGGCCGATGACCGGATCGAGCTTGCGCTGGCGGGCGAGGGCCGTCAGGTCCCGCCCGTACTTCTCGAGGGCCTCGTACTGGGCCTCCTCGCGCCGGCTGGCGACCGGGCTCGTCCCGCCCCGGACCGCGGCGGTCGCCTCCTCGATCGCGGCGGCGGTCGCCCCGGCCGCCTCCAGCACCTCCCGGGCCGGCGAGCGGACCGAGGCGAGGCCGACCAGCAGGGCGTCGGCGCTCGTGTAGCGGTCCTTCCGCGCCGCCGCCGCGGCCTCGGCCTTGTCGAGGACGTCCGAGAGGGAATGGGAGAGGAACTGGTCCGCCTGGGCGACGTGGTCGGCGGTGGGCAGGGCGCGGTTCCGCTCCTCGATCGCCGAGCGCAGGGCGTCGATCGAGGCCCCGAGCCGCCGCAGGATCGCCGCGGCGGGGCCGTCCGGCTCCTCCAGCAGCGCGGCCAGAAGGTGGCCCGGCTCGACCGAGGCGCTGCGTCCCTCCCGGGCCCTCTGGAACGCCCGCTCGAGCGCGGAGCGGGCGGCGTCCGTCAGGCGGTCCAATCGCATCGTCTCACCACCGGCACGAGGCCATTTAAGCGGGGCACCCGTCCGCCTCCCCGTGCCCGACCTGACGGCGCGGCTCGGTCCCCTGACCCTGCGCAACCCGCTCCTGCTCGCCTCGGGGATCTGGGGCGAGAGCGCGGACTCGCTCGTCGGGGCGTGGGCGGCCGGCGCCGGAGGGGTGATCACGAAGTCGATCGGTGCCGGGCCCCGACCGGGCTACCCGAACCCAACCGTCGAGCCGCTGGACGGGGGCGGGATGCTCAATGCGATGGGCCTGCCCAATCCGGGCGTCGCCGAGTACCCCGCCGAGGTCCGGCGCGCGGTCGCAGCGGGCGCAACCGTCGTCGGCTCGATCTTCGGGGGCTCCCCGGAGGAGTTCGCCGCGCTCGCCGGGCCGATGGCCGATGCCGGCGTCGTCGCCCTCGAGCTCAACCTGAGCTGCCCGCACGCCGAGGGCTACGGGACGGAGATCGGCAGCGACCCCGGGACCGTGGAGGCGGTCGTCCGGGCGGTGGCCGGGGCGGTCCGGGTGCCGGTCATCGCCAAGCTGACCCCCAACGCGGCCGACCTAGCGTCCCTCGCGCGGGCCGCCGAGCGGGGGGGGGCCCGCGCGGTCAGCGCGATCAACACGGTCCGGGCCCTGGCGATCGACGCCGAGCTCGGCCGGCCGGTGCTCGCCCACGGGCTGGGGGGCCTGAGCGGCCCGCCGATCAAGCCGGTGGGGCTTGCCGCGGTCTGGCAGATCTCCCGATCGGTCTCCGTGCCGGTGATCGGGGTCGGGGGGATCCGCACCGCGACCGACGTCGTCGAGTACCTCCTGGCGGGGGCCGGCGCGGTCGAGATCGGCACCGCCGTCGCCCTCGACGGGATCGGGACGTTCGGCCGGATCGCGCGGAATCTCGCCGCGTGGATGGAGCGGCACGGGGTCGGCCGCCTGGAGGACCTTGTCGGCCGCGCGCACGGGAGCGGGCGGGGCGGCGGGGAAGGGGTCGCCGGCCGACAGGCTATATCGCCCGCGCCGTAGCGGGGCCGTGCACCGGATCGTCCCGATCGCGGAACGGGTGGGGGAGACCCCCTCGACCGTCACGTGGCGGTTCGACGACCCGGTCCCAGCCCGCCCGGGGCAGTTCGTCATGGTCTGGGTTCCGGGGGACGACGAGCTCCCGATGTCCCTGTCGTACACGGACGGGGCGCGCAAGGGGGTCACGGTCAAGGCGATGGGGGAGACCAGCCGCCGCATCCAGGGGATCCCCGCGGGGTCCCGGATCGGGCTGCGGGGTCCCTACGGC
The DNA here is from genome assembly GCA_038729445.1 of Thermoplasmata archaeon. Classification (GTDB taxonomy): domain Archaea; phylum Thermoplasmatota; class Thermoplasmata; order Lutacidiplasmatales; family UBA184; genus Lutacidiplasma. The sequence goes on along the minus strand of JAVYSA010000001.1, from coordinate 70,183 downwards.
CGCGGCTTCGACATGGAGGCCTCCCGCGTCCTGGTCGTGGGCGGCGGCTCGGGCACGGCCGTCCTCGCGCCCGCGGCGGAAGCGGTCCTCGCGGCCGGCGGCTCCGTGGTCTGCGCCCTCGGGGCGACGACGGCGCGGGAACTCCTCTTCGCCGAGCGGCTGCGCGCCGCGGGGGCCCGGGTCGAGCTCGCCACCGACGACGGGACCCTCGGGCATCGCGGGTACGTGACGGAGCTCGCCGCCCGCCTCCTCGCCGAGCCCGCCGGCGGGGCGTTCGACGCGCTGTGGACGTGCGGACCGGAGGTCATGATGCGCAAGGCCCTCGCCATGGCCGCCGACCGGGGGATCCCGTCCTTCGGATCGGTCGAGCGGTGGATGAAGTGCGGGATCGGGATGTGCGACGCCTGCGCCATGGGCCCGGTCCACGTCTGCGTCGACGGCCCGGTCCTTCCCGGGCCCACGCTGCTGGCGAACCAGGAGTTCGGGCGCTGCAAGCGCGACATGGCCGGGCGGAAGGTCCCGATCTAGGTCCGGCGGGCCGGCCCGCGGCCTTGCCGAGCGCGTCCGGGCCCGTCGGGCTCCGGAGGCTTTATCCTCCCACCCCGATACCACACGGCCGGGGGGCGGCGATGAAGGTCATCGTGGTCAGCGGCGGCGTCATCTCGGGCCTCGGCAAGGGGATCACGACCTCCTCCCTGGGACGGCTGCTCAAGGCGCGGGGAATCCCGGTCACGATCCTCAAGATCGACCCGTACCTCAACGTCGACGCCGGGACGATGAACCCGTACCAGCACGGGGAGGTCTTCGTGCTGGACGACGGGACCGAGGCGGACCTCGACCTCGGCAACTACGAGCGGTTCCTCGACCAGAGCCTCTCGGGCTCCCACAACCTGACCACGGGCAAGATCTACCGCGCGGTCATCGAGAAGGAGCGGCGGGGGGACTATCTCGGGACGACCGTCCAGATCATCCCCCACGTGACGGGGGAGATCAAGCGGCTCATCCGCGAGGTCGCCCGGGCGGCCGGGGCGGAGGTGATCCTGGTCGAGGTCGGAGGGACGGTCGGCGACATCGAGTCGATGCCGTTCCTGGAGGCGCTGCGGGAGCTCTCCTACGAGCTCGGCCCCGGCCAGATCGCCTTCGTCCACACGACCCTGGTGCCGGTGGTCGGCCCGGTCGGAGAGGCGAAGACGAAGCCGACCCAGCACTCTGTCCGGGAGCTGCGGGCGATCGGGATCCGGCCGAACCTCATCATCGCACGGGGCCCCGCCCCGCTCGCGCCCGACATCAAGGCAAAGATCTCGCTCTTCTGCGACGTCCCGCCCGAGGCCGTCATCAGCGTGCCGGACCAGCCGATCGTCTACGACGTGCCGCTCGTGCTCGAGGCCCAGGGCGTCGGCCCCCTGCTCTCCTCCCTCCTCTCGATCCCCGACCGGCCCCCCGACTACGGGTCGTGGAAGGAGTTCCTCGAGACGTACCGCCGGGGGGGGCCGGCGGTGGAGGTCGCGGTCGTGGGGAAGTACACGGAGCTGCGCGACGCCTACCTCTCGCACATCGAGGCCCTCCACCACGTCCAGGGGCACCTCGCCGCCGAGGTCCACCTGCAGTGGTACGACGCCGAGGACCTGCCGCGGAACCCCACCCTCGCCTCCCGCCTCGAGCGGTCCGACGCGATCCTCGTGCCGGGGGGCTTCGGCGCGCGCGGGGTCGAGGGCAAGGTGCAGGCGATCGAGGCGGCCCGGACGCGCCGGATCCCGTTCCTCGGGATCTGCTACGGGTTCCAGATGGCGGCCGTCGAGTTCGCCCGCCACGTCCTCGGGCTCCCGCAGGCCCACACCACCGAGATCGCCCCCGAGACGCCGGATCCGGTCGTCTGCCTCCTCGAGGCCCAGAAGGGGGTCGGGGCGATGGGGGGGACGATGCGGCTCGGCGCCCAGCGGATCGCCCTGACCCCCGACTCGCTGGCGGCCCGCACCTACGGACGGACCGAGATCGTCGAGCGCCACCGCCACCGCTACGAGATCAATCCGGCGTACTTCGAGCGGCTCCGCGCGGCCGGCCTGCGGATCTCCGGCACCAGCGTCGACGGCCGCGTGGAGGTGCTGGAGCTCTCCGACCACCCGTTCTTCGTCGGGGTCCAGTACCATCCGGAGTTCCTCTCGCGGCCGGAAACCCCCCATCCGCTGTTCCTGGCGCTCGTCCGCGCCGCCCTTGCCCGACAGGAGGTGCCGGGCCCTGCCGTCCGAGCGCCGACTCTCCCGTGACCTGCCCTCCCTCGAGGGGCAGTCGGTCCGCGTCGCGGGCCACCTCGAGGAGTACCGGGCCCTGGGCGGGGTCGCGTTCGCCGTCGTGCGGGACGGGGCCGGCTCGATGCAGTGGACCCTGAAGCGGGGGGTCACCGACCCCGCGCTCTTCGCGACCCTTGCCGACCTCCCCCGGGAGTCGGTCGTGGAGGCGGTCGGGACCGTCCGCCGCTCCGAGCGGGCGGCCCGCGGCCTCGAGCTCCTGCCGGAATCGGTCCGGGTGCTGGCCCGGGCCGAGGTCCCCCTGCCCCTCGGCATCGTCGACAAGGTCCCGGCGGACCTCGACACCCGGCTCAACCACCGGGTCCTCGATCTCCGCAAGCCGGCGGTCCGGGCGATCTTCGAGTTCCGCGCCGCGCTGCTCGAGGGGTTCCGGGGGGCGTTCGTCGACCGCGGGTTCCTCGAGATCGAGACCCCGAAGCTCCTCCGCCAGGGGGCGGAGGGCGGTGCGACGCTCTTCTCGGTCGACTACTTCGGCGGCCCGGCGTTCCTCGCCCAGAGCCCCCAGCTCTACAAGCAGATGCTCATCGGCGCCGGGTTCGAGCGGGTCTTCGAGATCGCCCCCGCCTTCCGGGCCGAGCCGTCGGACACGGTCCGTCACCTGAGCGAGTTCACCAGCCTCGACGCGGAGATCGGCTACGTCGACTCCGTCGAGGAGATCCTCTCGGCCCTCGAGGGCATCCTCGCCGACACCCTCGCGACCGCGCGCCGACGCCTCGAGCGGACCGGCAACCCCCTCGCCGCCCGGGTCCCGCCGGTCGAGCCGCCGTTCCCGCGGATCCCCTTCGCCGTCGCCGAGGAGTGGCTCGGCCGCCCCGGGGCCGAACAGGACTTCGGGACCGAGGACGAGCGGCGGATCGGCGAGCGTGTCGCCGCCGAGCGGGGGACCCCCTTTTACTTCCTCACGGAGTTCCCGACCCGGGTCAAGGAACGGACGTTCTACGCCCGGCGGCAGGATGACGACCCCCGCCGGACCTGGTACTTCGACCTCGACTATCGGGGGACGGAGATCGTCAGCGGGGGGCTCCGGGAGCACCGGGCCGACCGCCTCATGGAGAACCTCCGTTCGGCGGGCCTCGACCCGGCGCAGTTCGCCGGGTACCTGGAGGCGTTCCGGTTCGGCATGCCGCCCCACGGGGGATGGGGGCTCGGGATCGACCGGCTGGTCATGGTCCTCCTGGGCCTCGAGAACATCCGGGAGGCTCGCTTATTCCCCCGCGATCGCTACCGCCTCTCCCCCTGAAGGTCGGCTCATGGTCGCCGCCCGCCCCACCCTGCCCTCCCCGCTCGAGCTCTCGGGCCGCTGGGCCGCCGTCTTCGAGGAGGCCGGCCTGCGGCCGGCGATCCTCCAGATCGCCGAGCGCTATCCCGAGGAGCGCTCCCTGTCGATCCCGTTCGCGACGGTCGAGGCGATCGACACGGCCCTCGCCGACGTCCTGCTCGAGCGGCCGGAAACGGTCCTCGCCGCGGGCTCCCGGGCGATGCAGGAGACGCTGCCGTTCCCGGAGGCCTCGGCCCCCGAGCTTCGGCTCCGGGTCACGGGGCTCCCCGCGACGGCCCACCGCCCGATCCGGGAGATCCGCGAGGGGGACCTGGGGCGGTTCCTGGCGATCGACGGGATCGTGCGCAAGGTGAGCGAGGTCCGGCCCCAGATCCGGGACGCGGTCTTCCAGTGCCTGAGCTGCGGGGTCGAGTTCCACGAGCCCCAGGACGAGGGCTCGCTCGTCTTCCAGCCGCCGATCGAGTGCCCCAGCGCCCAGGGCGGGTGCGGCAAGCCCGCCGGCCGAACCCGGTTCCGCCTCCTCGCCGAGCGCTCGACGTTCGTCGACGCGCAGCGGATCGAGGTCCAGGAGACCCCCGAGAGCCTCCACCGGGGGGCGCATCCCCAGGGGCTCGCCGTCCTGCTCCTCGGCGACCTTGCCGGCCATGTCGTCCCCGGGAACCGCGTCGTCGCGAACGGGACCCTCCGCAGCTACCAGCGGATCGTCGGCACCGGCCGCGGCGGGACGGTCCGGAACGCGACGTTCGACCTGCTCCTCCTCGGGAACTCGATCGAGAGCAAGGAGCCGATGCTCGACGAGGTCGTCCTGACCGAGGAGGAGGAGCGCCAGGTCCGCCAGTTCGAGGGGGACCCGACGGTCGTCGACAAGATCGTGCTCAGCCTCGCGCCGACGATCAAGGACATGGACCAGGAGAAGGAGGCGATCGCGCTCCAGCTCTTCGGCGGCGTGGAGAAGCGCCATCCGGACGGGGTCCGCACGCGGGGAGACATCCACATCCTGCTCATCGGGGACCCGGGGACCGCGAAGAGCCAGCTGCTCCGCTACGTTGCCGAGATCGCGCTGCACGGCATCTACACCAGCGGCAAGGGGGCGACCGCCGCCGGCCTGACCGCCGCGGCCGTCAAGGACGACTTCGCGGGAGGCCGCTGGGTGCTCGAGGCCGGCATGCTGGTGCTCGCCGACGGCGGGATGGCGGTGGTCGACGAGCTCGACAAGATGACCCCCGAGGACCGGTCCGCCATGCACGAGGCGCTCGAGCAGCAGACGGTCTCGGTCGCCAAGGCCGGCATCACGGCGACGCTCAACGCCCGCTGCGCGGTCCTCGCGGCGGCGAACCCGAAGCTCGGCCGGTTCCGGCAGGACACGCCGATGGCCCAGCAGCTCGACCTGCCGGCGACGCTCCTCTCCCGGTTCGACGCGATCTTCTCGATCCTCGACAAGCCCCAGCCCGAGCGGGACCGCAAGCTCGCCGCCCAGATCCTGAAGTCGCACCATGTCTCCGACCGCCTGGGCGAGGCCGGGGGGGCGGCGGTCCCCCCGACGCCGTTCTCCGCGGCGTTCCTGAAGAAGTACGTCGCCTACGCGCGCCAGAGGGTCCGGCCCGTGCTCAGTCCGGCGTCGCTCAAGGCCCTCGAGGACTTCTACGTCCGCGTGCGGCGTCAGGGCGAGGGCCCCGACGCCCCCGTGCCGATCACGGCCCGGCAGCTCGAGGCGCTGATCCGCTTCAGCGAGGCGGCGGCCCGGGCCCGGCTCTCCCCGGAGGTCGGCGTCGAGGACGCCGAGCGGGCGATCCGGGTCGTCGAGAACTTCCTGGGCCGCGTCTCCCGCGACGACAAGGGGGCGCTCGACATCGACCTCGTGATGACCGGCCACAGCCACAGCCAGCGCGAGCGGCTCGAGGTCCTCCTGTCGATCATGCGCCGCCTGCAGGAGCGACCGGAGGGGGCGTTCACGCTCGCCGAGGTCCAGAGGGAGGCCCAGAACGAGGGGATCGACCCGCCCCGCGCCGAGGCGCTCTTCTACGTGCTCCGCAACCAGGGCGAGCTGGTCGAGATCCGCCCGGACCTCTACCAGCTGGTCCGCTTCTGAGTCCCCGCGCAGGCCTATATGCTCCCCCCGGCCTCCGTCGGCAGTGGAGCCGAGCGGCGGCGGGGGGATCGTGATGCGGATCCACCGGGTCCGTGCGGAGATCGTCGTCGCCGCGTGCGACGAGGAGCTCCTCGGCCAGGACCTTCCCGTCGGCACCCAGGGCCGGACCGTCCGCGTGAGCCCGCAGTTCTACGGCGAGCGAAGGGTCGGGCGGGAGGAGCTCCTCTGGGCGCTCGCCCGGGCCACCACCGCGAACCTCCTCGGCGCCCGCACGATCGCCCTCGCGCAGGAGGGCGGGATCCTCGACGGCGGCGCGACCGGCTCCCTGGGAGGCGTGCCGCACGCCGAGATCTTCACGATGCCCTCCTAGCGCGGGGGACGGGAGGACGGCCGTGACGGGGGCACCGGAGACGGAGGGGGGGTTCTGCGTCGTCTGCGGGCGGACCGGCCGGCCGCTCGAGGGGGGGGTCTGCGCCGACTGCGCCATGGACCGGGCCGAGCTCGTCCGCCCCCCCGGCCGGGCGGTGGTGGTCCTCTGCCCGACCTGCGGGGCCCGCTGGATCGGCGCCCACTGGGAGGCCTCGGGCCGGCCTCCGCATCTCACCCCGGAGGATCTCCTCCCCCTGGTCGAGCTCCATCCGGAGCTCGGCGTTCGCTCGGTCGACTGGAGGGAGGTGCAGGCGAACGCGACGATCCACGAGTTCCGGGCGACCGCGCGCGTCCGCTTCCGCGGGGTCGAGCGGACGATCGAGTTCCCCCTCACCGTGCGGCTCGAGCAGCGGAGCTGCCAGGCATGCTCCCGTCGCAGCGGGCACTACTACACGGCGGTCCTCCAGCTCCGCGGCCCCGCCGACGGCCCCCGGGAGAAGGCCGAGGCCCTAAGGACCCGCCTCGAGGCGCAGTGGACCGCGCTCCTCTCCGAGGCCCGGAGCGACTGGCGCGGCGCGATTGCCTGGACCGAGCGGCGGCCGGAGGGCTGGGACGTCTACGCACAGGACACGCTGGCCGCCCGCTCGCTCGCCCGCCTCGCCAAGCAGCGGCTCGAGGCCCGGATTCAGGAGTCGGCGACGCTGGTCGGCCGCAAGAACGGCGTCGACGTCTACCGCGTGACGTTCTGCGTGCGGATCCCGCGCGAGGCCGGCCGGGGCCGCCGGCCGGTCGGGAGACTGGAACAATACCCTTAAGTGCCGAGGGCCGCTCCATCGGCGGCGGAGTGGGGCATGGCGCGCGGCGGCATCCTGCGGCGGCATCACGGGGCGGAGACGCTGGACGAGGAGAGCTTCGTCGATCTCGGCAAGCTCTCGGGCGAGGAGGCCGATCTCGCCCTCGGGGCGAAGGGGACCGTGCGGCTCGCCGAGGTCCTGCGCCTCGACGACATCCACTCCTACGCGAAGTACTGCTACCAGGGCGACATCGTGATCCTCGACTACACCTCGATCGCGAACGACGCGACCGCCGTCAAGCGGATGAGCGCCGACTTGAAGAACATCGCCCGCGACACCGGCGGCGACGTCGCCGGGATTGCGAAGAACCTGATCTGCCTGACGCCGGCGGGGATCCGCGTCGACCGGCAGAAGCTGCGGCCGTCGCTGTAGGCCGGGCGGCGATCCCGTGCGGCTGAGCCTCGCCGGGGCGGGGGCCCTGTCGGAGAGCGACGCCCGGGTGGCCGGGGTGCTCGAGCGGCCCTCCGGCGGCCCGCCGGGGCCTCCGGCGCTCCCCGGGATCCCCGACGCGGCGCGGGAGACGCTCCGGCGGGCGTGGGCCGAGGGGGAGTTCACCGGGCGGCGCAAGGAGACGATCACGATCCATCTCGGCACGGGCCGGCGGGATCCGGGCCCGTCCCGGCTCCTCCTGGTCGGCCTCGGGCCGAAGGACCGCTACGGCGCCGAGACGGCGCGCCGGGCCAGCGCGGAGGCGCTCCGGGCCCTGGAGGGCCGGGGGGTCTCCTCCGTCGCCTACGACCTTGCCTCGTTCCTCGGGGACGGGGCGCTCGAGGCGACGGAGGCGGTCCGGGCCGTGGTCGACGGCGCGGGGCTCGCGGGGTACCGCTTCGACCGCTACCGCACGGGGGACCACAAGCCCCCGATCGCACAGGCGACGATCGTCGCCGGCCGAGCCGGCGCGGCGCTCCGGGCCGCCTTCGACGAGGAGCTCCGTCTCGTGGAGGTCGTCCGGTGGACCCGGGACATCGCCAACCTCCCCGCCTGCGAGGCGACCCCCGAGCGGCTCGCGCGGGAGGCCCGGGCCCTGGCCCGGAGCCACCGGCTCCGGGTCGAGGTCTTCGACGAGCGCGCGCTCGCCCGCATGCACTGCGGGGGCATCCTCGCCGTCGGCGGCGGGTCCGCGAACCCCCCGCGGATGATCGTCCTCGAGTATCCGGGCCGGGGACGGAACCCCCCGACCGTGGCGGTCGTCGGCAAGGGGATCACCTTCGACTCCGGCGGGATCTCGATCAAGCCCGCCGCCCAGATGTCGTACATGAAGTTCGACAAGTCCGGCGCGGTCGCGGTCCTCGGGATCCTGCGGGCGGTGCGGGCGCTCGGCGTGCGCCCCCGCGTGATCGGCGTCCTCGGATGCGCCGAGAACCTCCCGAGCGGCTCGGCGTACCGGCCGGGCGACCTCGTGCGGACCTATTCCGGCACGACGATCGAGGTCCTCAACACCGACGCGGAGGGCCGGGTCGTCCTCGCGGACGCCCTCGCCTACGTCGCGAAGCGCTACCGCCCCGACGCGCTGATCGACCTCGCGACCCTGACCGGGGCGCAGTCGGTCGCCCTCGACGACGCGACGGCCGGGCTCGTCGCCAACGACGACGGGATCGCCTCCCGCCTCCTGGCGGCGAGCGCGCGGACCGGAGAGCCGATCTGGCGGATGCCGCTGACCGACTACCATCGGGAGCTCGTCCGCTACGCCGAGTTCGGGGACGTGCGGAACTCGATCGAGATGCCGATGTCCGGCATGCTCACCGCGGCGGCGTTCCTCGAGACGTTCACGCTCGGGCGGCCGTGGGCCCATCTCGACATCGCCGGGCCGGCCTACACGCGCCGCGCCACGCAGCGGTTCCTGCCGGCCTACCTGGGCGTCGGGGCGGTCGGCTTCGGGGTCCGCCTTGTCGCCCGGGCCCTGCTCGACTGGGACCGGCCCGGGTCTCCTCCCCCCGCGGGTCGGTAGGCGATCGGGGGTCGGGCCGCGCGAAGGCCGCTAGGCGGCCTCGACGATCGTCACGCTCTCGCCGCCGTGGCGCGTCGAACGGGGCCGGACCTCGCAGAAGAGGGGGGTGTGGTAGCCCCCGCCGGTGACGAGGGCCGTGCCGACCGGGAGGGACTGGATCATCTCCGTCATCCCCGGTGTCAATCCCTCGATCGACTGCGCGATCGCGCGCAGGTCGAGCGGGTTGGTGACCTGCAGGATGAGCTGGGTGTTGCACTGGGAGAGCACGCTCTTGTCGATCCGCGCGGCCCGCTGCGTGACGACGCACAGGCCGAGGCCGAACTTCCGTCCCTCGCTCGCGATGTTCTTGAGGATCCGGGAGCAGGCGGCCTGCCCCTGCTGCGGCGCGAAGTTGTGGGCCTCCTCGATCACCAGGAACAGCGGGGGGATCTGGCCCTTCTTCCGCTGGTCGAAGAGCGTCGAGGCGATCCGGGTGACGACCAGCTCCTGGATGTCGGGCGCGATCCCCCGCAGGTTGATCAGGGTCGCCTTCCCGTGCTGGACGAGCTCCTTGAGGGGGGTCCCCTGCGGCCCGAGCAGCTTGGTCTGCTCGAGGTACTGGAGCCGCTCGAAGAGGGTCTCCCCGACCGCCCCCTCGACCGACTCGCTGATCCGCACGAGGTCGGCGACCGTGTAGTCCGGGGTCACCGCTCCCGCCCGGTCGATGATCCCCTTGAGGGGGGCGAGGAACGGCTTGATGTTCGACAGGCCCATGAAGACGAGCAGTTCGCGCGGGTCGATGTGCCGCAGGGAGATCGTCAACGGGCGGGCGTGCGGGTTGAGCGAGACGTCCGGGCTGAACTCCTCGACCTGGGAGGCGAACCCCTGGGACTCGACCCCGAAGCGCGCCTGCCCGGCCGACCGGGGGGCCGGCTGGCGGAGCGACCCGTACTCGCCGTGCGGGTCGACGATGACGCAGGTGACCCGGTGGCGGAGGAGCTCCTCGATCAACACGCCGAGCAGGTAGCTCTTCCCGCCGCCGGTCTTCGCGAGGACGCTGACGTGGCGCTGGACGAGCTGGTTGATGTCGAGCTCGACCCGCAGGGTGTGGTTCCGCAGGAGGCCGATGTAGGCCCCCGTGCGGGGCTTGTGGCCGAGGCCGAGGACCCGGGCGATGAGCGCCTCCTCGGCCCGGTAGACGTGGGCGCCCGGTCGGAACGGGATCGTCGGGACCTTGACGATCCCCTGGCCGTCCCGGTAGCCGATGATCATCGCCTGGCCGAGGAAGCTCTCCCGGATCGCCGTCTCCTCCGACGGCGTGAGGGTCCCGGCCCGTTCGAGGTCGAGGTCGCTCTTGCGCTGGATGTCGTCCAGCTGGCAGAGGACGTGCCCGTGGGTCTCGTCGAGGACGCTGAGGTAGTCCCCCCGCTCCACCGGCCGGGACAGCCTCAGCTGGAAGCGGCCGAGCCCGACGTCGCCGAAGATCCGCCCGACCTCCTCCACGCCGGCATCGAGCGGGCGCGGCATTATTAGGGTAGCGCGGCCGAGGAAGCGGGCCGGCCCCGCCGGGGCGGCATGGCCCCGATCCCAATCCCCCGGTGTTCCCGCCGCGCGTTAGCCTTTTATTGAGCCCCCCTCTCGAACGCCGATTCGGCGGACCTTCGGCGAAGAGGCTGGACTCCGTGGCGGACGCGACAGCGGATTTGGAGCGGCGACGGGCCGAGACGAACCAGCGGGCGGATGAGCACCGGGCCCGCCGGGACCGGCTGAACGCGGAGGCCCGGGCGCTCGCCGACCAGCGCGGGGCGATCCTGGACGAGCTGCACCGGCTCAGCGCCGAGGCCCAGGACCACCGGCACGCCCGGGACGCCCTCAACGAGGAGGTCCGCGCCGAGAAGCGGCTCCGGGAGGAGTGGAACCAGAAGCTGCAGGCGGCCGCCGACCGCTTCCAGGAGCTCAAGCGCAGCCGGGCGCCCCGGCCGGGGGCGGTCCCGGTCTGGCGCCTGCGCAAGGAGCTCAAGGAGCTCGAGTTCCGGCACATGACGACGGCGCTCACGGGGGAGCAGGAGAAGCGCCTCATCGAGGAGATGAAGCGGCTCGAGGCCGCAATCCGCGAGCAGGATGAGCAGCTCCGCCGCGATCCGGAGATCGAGAAGGCCCTCGAGGAGATGAACGCGGCGCGCGCGGAGGCCGAGGCGCACCACGCGGCCGTGGGGCGGCTCGCCGAGGAGGCCCAGCGGGCCCACGACGCGATGGTCGCGCTCTACGAGAAGGTCGACGATCTGCGCCGCCAGGCCGACGAGATCCAGGCGAAGCTCATCGAGACGAAGTCCCGCGCCGACGAGGAGCACCGGGCCCACATCGCGGCGATCGAGGAGGTCCACGACATCGAGAAGATGCTCTACGCGGCCCGCAGCGGCCGGGCCCCCTCCTCCTGGTCGGAGGAACCCCCGAAGGAGGAGGACTTCCTGGCCCGGCTCAAGAAGGGCGAGAAGGTCAGCACCGAGGACCTGCTCGAGCTGCAGAAGTCCGGGCGGGCCTAGCCGGCCTTGGGGGGGGCCCCCGTGGCCCCCGGGCGGACCGGGCCCTCGTACGCGATCCGGTCCCTCCTGCCCGTGAGCACGCGGGCGAAATAGCCGGTGAGCGCGGCCCCGAGGCGGACCATCGCGACCGCCCCCCGCTGGCCGTGGGCGAGGCGCTCGACGCGGTAGTGGCCCCACATCGCCCCATGCTTCTCCGTGAGCTGCTTGCGCCCGTAGCCGTTCCAGAACGCCTGCCGAAGGAACGCCGGCCAGCTCTCCCTCGGCCGGTGGCGGATGATCGCCTCGGGGACGTGGAGGATCCGTGCTCCCGCCTGGACGGCGCGCAGGTTGAGGTCGATGTCCTCCGCCGTGACGAACCGGGGATCGAACCCCCCGAGCTCGCGGAACAGCGCGGCCGCGTAGCCGAGGTTCGCGGAGGGGAAGGTGACGTCGCTCCCCTCCAGGTAGAGCTCGACCCGCTCGAGTTCGCCGAACCGCGAGGGCGCGATCGGGACGGTCGTCCCCGCGACGACCGGCGCCTCCAAGAACCCCCGGCGGATCGCGGCGAGCCAGCCCGGGTCGGCGACGCAGTCGCCGTCGGTGAAGGCGATCCGGTCGTGGCGGGCCCGCGCCACCCCGTGGTTGCGTCCCTCCCCCCGGCTCGAGGGATAAAGCCAAGCGCGGACGACCCCGGGGTGGGCGCGCTCGAACTCGCGGGCGACGCGCAGGGTGCCGTCGCGGCTCCCGCCGTCGACGATCAGGATCTCGAAGGGGGGTTCCTGGACGATCAGGCTGTCGAGCAGGGCACGGAGGTGGGACTCCTCGTTGCGGACGGTGACGACGACGCTGATCGGAACCGGCTCACTTGGCAATGTCCACCACGACGACGTCCTTGACCGCGCGCATGCTCTTGAAGGGGAGCACGAGCCGGCCGGCCGCGTCGGAGGTGAAGAGCGTCGTCTCGATGTCCTCGCTGGGGGTCACGAGGACGTGGGCGATCGACCCGGTGACCGTGTCGACCACGAAGTTGTCGATCACTCCCAGGATCTGGCCGTCGTTGGTCATCACGGTCTTGCCTTGGAGCTCGGTGAGGAACTTGCGCATGGAGTGCCCCGGCGCGGGGATGGGGAGGGTCGATATTTAATCGTTGGTCGGCGGCGGAAACCCTCCGGCGCAGCCCGGACCCGCCTCGGCGGGCCCCCGTCTGGGCAACGCTTATATCGAGCACTCGGGTCGAGGCGCTCCCGCGCATGGCCGCGTCGCACCCGAAGCAGAATCCCGAGCTGGCGCATGCGCTCGTCGAGCTTAGGCGCGCCGCCCGGGACCACTCCGCCCCGGTCTGGGCCGCGGTCGCCCGGCGCCTCGAGCGTGGGCGGCACCAGGTCCCTCCGGTCCGTGTCGGCCAGCTCGAGCGGGCGAGCGGGGGGCGGGAGGTCGTCGTCGTGCCCGGGACGTTGCTCGCCGACGGCGAGATCGCACGGCCGATCACCGTGGCCGCGTTCCGCTGCTCCGCCACGGCCCGGGCGAAGGTCCACGCCGCCGGCGGAAGGGTCCTCACGCTCCACGAGCTCCTGCAATGGAGGCCGGACGGATCGGGGGTGACGATCGTTGCCTGACGCGACCGCCCCCGTCGCCGCCCTTCCGGCGCCGGCCCCCACGGTCATCGACGCCACCGGCCTCGTCCTCGGGAGGGCGGCCAGCCTCATCGCCCGCCGCCTCCTCGCCGGGGAGCGGATCGTGGTCGTCCACGCGGAGCAGGCGGTCGTGACGGGCAGCCGCTCGTCGGTCCTCGCCGAGTTCACGGCACGCCGGGCCCGCGGGAGCGTCCGGAGCGGCCCCCATTACCCCCGCTACGCGGACCGGATCTTCCGGCGGACGGTGCGCGGGATGCTCCCCCACCTCAAGACCCGCGGGAAGGAGGCACTCGGCCGCCTCGAGGTCCACCTGGGCGTCCCTCCCGAGTACCAGGGGGTCTCGGCCGGGACCTTGGAGGCCGCCCGGGCCCGCCCGACGCTCCGCCCTCCGCTCACGTTGGCCGAGATCACGGCGCTGCTGGGGGCCCGATGGTAAAGGCACCGTCGATCGTCCTGGCGACCGGCAAGCGCAAGACGGCCGTGGCCCGCGCGACGGTCCGCAAGGGCCGGGGCCTCGTCCGGTTCAACGACCGGCCGCTCGAGCTCGTGGAGCCCGAGCTGGTCCGCCTGAAGATCCAGGAGCCCCTGCTCATGGTCGGGGACCGCTGGAAGGCCCTCGACATCTCCGTCTCCGCCCAGGGCGGAGGGATCGTCGGGCAGGCCTCGGCGGCCCGCACGGCGGTCGCCCGCGGCTTGATCGCCTGGATCAAGGACCCGACCCTGACCGACATGTTCAAGCGCTACGACCGCTCCCTGCTCGTCAACGACCCCCGCCGCAAGCTGCCCAAGCGCCCGGGCGGCCGCGGGGCGAGGGCCCGGCGGCAGAAGTCGTACCGGTGAGGGAGACCCGAGGAGGCTCGACGATCCGATGACGATGATGGTCCCGATCCGATGCTTCTCCTGCGGTGCGGTCATCGGCCAACACTGGGACGAGTACTGCGAGCGGACCGCCCGCGGGGAAGACCCGAAGGCGGTCTTGGACGCCCTCGGGCTCTCCCGCTACTGCTGCCGGCGGATGCTCCTGACCCACGTCGACCTCCTCGACGAGGTCGGCCCGTACGGCTGAATTCCGGGGCCGGCCACGGCCCGCGGCCCCTCCCTTCCCTGCGCGCAAGCCCGGCGCCCCGATCGGGCGGAGGGAGGCCCGGACGGCACCGGCCCGGGTGCCGCCTCCGCGATCGGGTGGGCCCGTTCTCGGGCGGGGGCAGCGACAGGGGCCGAGCCCGCCGTCCGCCGCCGTGCGTCTACGGCTGCTTGGCGTCCCGCCGCGCGCCCCGCTCGAGGCCCGTGCGGCTCGCCGAGCCGACCCGTCCGCTGCGGCGCGAGCGCCGGCGGTACCAGACGAAGATCAGCAGCGCCAAGACCACGACGACCGCGGCGATGATGCCGTAGACGATGTACTGGTTCGTGGGGTTCGGCGCGATCGAGATCCCCATCACGGCGGTCTGCGGGCCGTTCACATAGCTGCCGGCGAACTCGTTCTGGGCCGAGATGTTGGCGTAGAGGTTGAAGCTGCCCGTCAGCCCCGCCGACAGCAGGCTGCCGACGGGGACCGACCAGGTGATCTGGGCCCGCACCGTCTTGCCGTAGGCGAGGGCGGGGTAGACCCCCGTCGCCGCCGGGGTCGGGTTGACGACCCCGTTCGTGTAGTTGAAGAACTGGACGGCGGAGGAGGGGACGATGACCGTCCGGGTCCCGATGCCGCTCGGCGGGAGGAGGTAGAAGGCGACGGTGATGTTCCGGGCCACCGCCTTCGCGCCGCCGCCGACCGTGACGTTCACCCAGTAGGTGTAGCTGCGGCCCTGGGTGACCGAGCTCGGCCCCGTGAGGTTGCCCGCCGCCATGATCGGACGCGTGGTCGTGTTGATCGTCACCGAGAGCTTCTGCGTCGTATAGGCGGAGTTGCCGGCCCGGTCGACGACGGTGAGGTTGACGGTATAGGGCCCGATCTGCGGCGGGAGCCAGACCGAGACCCGGCCCGGATAGCGGTAGGCCGGGGGCAGCGCAATCTGGGTGATGTTCGTGAA
Organism: Thermoplasmata archaeon; assembly: GCA_038729445.1. Classification (GTDB taxonomy): domain Archaea; phylum Thermoplasmatota; class Thermoplasmata; order Lutacidiplasmatales; family UBA184; genus Lutacidiplasma. The sequence goes on along the minus strand of JAVYSA010000001.1, from coordinate 55,176 downwards.
CCGGAAGGTCGTGTTGCCCGCGTTGGTGATGTTCCAGACGTACCGGACGATCGACCCGTTGTTCGGGTCGGTCGAGTTCACGGCGTTCAGCTGCACCTGGGCGGTGGCGTTCGCTCCCTCGACGACGGTCCCGCCGGGGGCGATGTACTGGCCCTTGGCGTTGAGGAGGGAGAAGGCGGCGACGGGCTTCTGGGTGTCATTGACGAGCACGATGAGGGAGGTCGTCGCGTAGCCCCCGGTGCCCGTCCAGACCGTCAGGTTGACGTAGTAGCGCCAGCCCAGGAATCCGGTGATCGAGACCCCGTTGATGGTCGTGCCGTTGAAGTAGAGGCCGTTGCCGAGGAACGTCGTGGTGAACGGGGTCAGGAACGCCGTCCCTTGGCTCACGGAGTTGTTCTGGGTCCGCGAGTAGCCGTTCGCCTGGACCGAGAAGAGCGCGACCGTGAGGACCCCCGGCACCGCCGGGGCCGAGACGTTGCCGCTGGAGCCCGAGGCGTTGAACGTCACCGATTCGCTCCAGTTGAGGAAGAGGTAGGGGACCCCGTCGGCGGATCGCACCTTCGAGCCCGTGACGTTGTAGGAGAGGTGTGCCGCGGTGAGGCCGGGCGGGACGACCCAGATCGTGAACCCGGTGGTCGTCGTGGTCCCGGCGGAGCTCAGGATCGTGAGCGTGCCGCGGAACGGGGCGGTGGCCGAGCCGGCGGGGTAGGTGTAGCTGGTGATCGAGCTCGTGAGGTTCGCCGAGGTGTTGCCGTTGCCGAAGCTCCAGCGGTAGGAGGTCGCGTTGGTTCCTGCCGGGAAGATCGAGTTCTGGGCGCTGAAGGTGACGGGAATGCCGGCCCCCACGGCGACCGTGTAGTTCGCGCGGGTCCCGTTGAGGACGTTCGCGGAGGCGGCGAAGGCGAAGTTCGAGGCCGTGATGTTGACGATGGGGGTGACCGCGCCCGCCTTCAGGATCGGCAGGGTGACGGTCGCCGAGGGGCTCGTGCTCGGGTAGCTCGTCAGGCGGAAGCTCGTCCACGCGCCGGACGGACCGGTCGGCGTGAGGCTCGTGCCCGCGGGAATGCTCGTCCCCGACCGGAGGACATAGCCCGTGGGGAGGAGCACGTTGTAGGTGAACAGGTCGTGCGTGGTCGGGTGACGGATCGTGAAGGAGATGGTGTAGGCGGGGCTCTTGGTCGCGACCGAGCTCGTGAGAACGAACGCCTGCGCGTAGGAGAGGTTGAGCGGGTCCGAGCTCAGCGGGCCACAGGCGGCGAGGGAGCAGGCCGTCGAGGCGGCGAACTGGTAGAGCGGCTGGCCCCCGCCCGCATACGACACCGGCTCGAAGGCGGTCCCGTTGATCGCCGCCCCGGCCTGGGCGGCAGGGAAGAAGGCGCCGGTGGAGTTGATCCACGTGAGGACGGCCGGCAGGTCCGCGGTCGGCAGCGACAGGCTGTGGGCGAAGTCGAGGCCGAGCTGGCTCCAGAGCTGTCCGACCGAGCCGTTCGGCAGGTACGGCAGGACCGTGTCGTTGCCGAGGGTGGCGTTCGTGGTGACCTCCAGCGTCCCGTTCCCCGTCGTGGCGTTGAAGCCGCGGAAGTTGAGCGTCGTGGTGTAGAGGCCCTGGTTGGCGGAGGAGATCGCCGGCGCGACGACGTTGCGCGTGATCGGGGTGTTCGCCGAGATCGTCGCCCCGAAGTACGCGGTGGTGGTCGCCCCGGTCGACAGGAAGACGTCGAGCGGCTGGGAACCGAAGGTGGTGAAGTTCCGGTAGGTCCCGAAGGAGAAGAAGCCGCTCGGGGTCATCGTCCCGCGGTAGATGTAGCCGTTGGCCGGGTCGAAGACGGTCACGTTGCCGGGGGAGTTCGGCGCGATGCCCGGGGACCCGACGCTCAGCGACCCCTGCAGGAGGTAGTTCTGGATCGCGATCGCGGGCGTGACGGTCGAGAACGGAGCGATCGTGAGCTCCGTCACGTTGTAGCGGACGGTCGGCCCGGGGAGGGTCGTCCGGAGCACCCAGGTGCCGGCCGGGGCGGGGAACGAGAAGCTCCCGCCCGCGCGGGTCACGTTGCTCGCGAGCACGACGTTGTTCCGGCTGGCGTCCAACAGCTGGACGCTGGCGCCGATCGCCGGGGCGCCTTGGTAGGTGACGGTCCCCGAGACCGTCGCGTTGTACTGGAGGACGGTGACGTTGCGGACCGTCACGAAGCCGGAGCTCCCCCCGCTGGTCAGGTTCGCGCTCGTCTGGTAGAGGTAGACCGGTGCCGAGGAGGCCGGAAGGACGGCGCACGGGTACGGCCCGCAGCCGGCGAGGCTGAGGTTCGTCTGGGCGGGGATCGAGACCCCCCAGCTGCCCGGCGCGAGGCCCGGGGCGTTCGAGGCGCTCGAGAAGACGAACTGGCCTCCCTGGGCCGTCGTGGTGGTGTAGACCGTGCCGCTGGCCGCCGACGTGAGCTCCACCGTGACGCCCGCGGGGACCGGGGTCCCGATCCCCGGCTGGTAGGCGTACCCGTACAGGGTGTAGGGGGTCGAGCTCGACGCGCTGACGAGGGGGACCAGACTGGCCGCAACGAGGGCCAGGATCAGGGCGCACACGGCGGCCTTCGGTACGGCGGAACGCAACGACTTCACGTCTCCTTCACGAGGCCCCGATGGGGGGCAAACTCTGCGCGCGAACTTGGGCCTTCTACTTATAGCTTGCCGGGAAAACGCAGCCGGTGGGCCGGGGCCTCAGCGGTAGATGGCGGTCACCGGCTCCTCGCGGCGCCGCCCGACGCGCTCGCGGAGCCCGTGCTTCTGGAACTCCTCGTAGAACCTGAGCGACTCGGGGTCGCAGGAGGAGTGGACCTCCCGCATCGCCGCCTCGAAGTGCGCGGCGGTGACCCGCGTCGCCTTCGGGTTCTCGCGGATGGCGTTCATGCCGGCCTCCCGGCAGAGCGCCGCGAGGTCGCTCCCGACCAGCCCGTCGGTCCGGGCGGCGATCTGGGCAAGGTCGACATCCGGGGCGAGCGGCATCGCCCGCGTGTGGACCTTGAGGATCTCGAGGCGGCCGGCCTCGCTCGGGGGCTCGACGTAGAGCCAGTGGTCGAACCGGCCGTTGCGCAGCAGGGCCTCGTCCAGGATGTCCGGCCGGTTGGTCGCCGCGAGGACGAGGACCCGGTCGAGCGACTCGAGCCCGTCGATCGAGGTCAAAAGCTGGTTGACGATCCGCTCCGTGACCCCCGACGAGTTCTGGAGGCCGCGCCGTGGGGCGATCGCGTCGATCTCGTCGATGAAGACGATCGACGGGGAGGCCTGGCGGGCCTTCTTGAAGATCATCCGGATCGCCTTCTCGCTCTCCCCGACCCACTTGCTCATCACCTCGGGGCCCTTGACGCTGATGAAGTTCGCCTGGCTCTCCGTCGCCACCGCCTTGGCGAGCAGGGTCTTGCCGACCCCCGGGGGACCATAGAGGAGGATCCCGCGGGGCGGCTCGATCCCCATCTGGCGGTAGGTCTCCGGGGTCCGGAACGGCAGCTCGACCGACTCGACGAGGGTCCGGCGGACCCGGCCGATGCCGCCGACCTCGTCCCAGCGGGTCGAGGGGACCTCGACCGTCACGTCCCGGAGGCTCGACGGCTCGATCTGCTTGAGGGCGTCCCGGAAGTCCCGCTCGGTGACCTTCATCCGCTCGAGCAGGGTGAGCGGGATCGGCTTGTCGAAGTCGATCTCGGGCAGGTAGCGCCGCAGCGCGCGCATCGCCGCCTCCCGGGCCAGGGCGGCGAGATCCGCGCCGACGAAGCCGTGGCTGAGCGCCGCGAGATCCTTGAGGATCCGCTCCCGCTCGCGCTCGCTCCCCTCGATCGGCATGCCGCGGGTGTGGATCTGGAGGATCTCGAGGCGGCCCGCCGCGGTCGGGACCCCGATCTCGATCTCCCGGTCGAAGCGGCCGGGGCGGCGCAGCGCGGGGTCGATCGCCTCCTCCCGGTTCGTCGCGGCGATCACGATGACGTTCCCACGCCCCGACAGCCCGTCCATCAGGGTCAGGAGCTGGGCGACGACCCGGCGCTCGACCTCCCCGACGACCTCGTCGCGCCGGGGAGCGATCGAGTCGAGCTCGTCGATGAAGACGACGCTCGGCGCGTTCTTCTCGGCCTCCTCGAACTTCTCGCGGAGCTCCTTCTCGCTCTCCCCGTAGTACTTGGAGATGATCTCCGGCCCCTGGATGCCGATGAAGTGGGCGCCGGCCTCGTTGGCGACCGCCTTCGCGATGAGGGTCTTGCCGGTCCCGGGCGGTCCGAAGAGCAGCACGCCCTTCGGGGGCGAGATCGCGAGGCGGTCGAACAGTTCCGGGTGCTTGAGGGGGAGCTCGATCATCTCCCGGACCCGGCCGAGCTTCTCGCGCAGCCCTCCGATGTCCTCGTAGGAGACCCTCGGGGCGGCGATCTCCGACTCGCTGACCGTCTCCTCCTTGATCGTGATGAGCGTCGTCGGGGAGACCTGGACGATCCCCTTCGGTTGGGTGCTGACGACCGTGAAGGGGAGGGATCCGCCCATCAGGAAGACCCCCGGAATCACGAAGATGTCGCCCCGGAGGAACGGGCGCCGGGCGAGCGCCTTCTGGACGAAGCTCTCGAGCCCGGGGCCGAGGTCCATCCGTGCCGAGCCGGCGTAGATGGGGGCGATCGTGATCGCGTCCGCCGTGGGGCAGTCGACCCGCTGGACCTGGACCCGGTCCCCGATGCTGACCCCCGCGTTGCGGCGCAGGATCGCCTCGAGCCGGATGATCCCCCGTCCCTCGTCGTCCGGGACGGCCCGCGCCACGAGGGCCGGCGTGCTCTTGCGCCCGCGGATCTCGATGACGTCCCCGATGCCGACCTTGAGCTTCTGGCGGCTCCGCTCGTCGAGCCGGGCCGTGCCGAGACCGACGTCCTGCTGGGCCACCTCGGCGACCTTGAGATGCAGGACCTCGGGCATCCGGAACGATGAACGGACGGGTCGCGATATATAGACTGTCTTCGGGGGGAGGCGCTCCCGCCCGGAGGGGCCAGCCCGCTCCCGGGAGCCCGGTGGGCCACCCGCACGCCATCGAGATAACCGCGAGGGGGCTCCCCCCGGCGTGGCGACGGACGGCGACCGGTGGCGCCGACTGGGCCGGATCCTCGAGGGGGCCGACTACCAGGTCGCCGACCGGCCGGAAGGGATCGTGGCCTGGCGCCCAAAGGACCGGCGGGCCCTGATCCTCCTCCGGGAGGTCCGCACCCCCCACGACCTCGAGCCGGCGTTCCCCCCCGAGGCCGTCCATCGGATCGCGGTGTACCCGTCGGACCCCGGGCCGGTCGCGCGGTCGCTCGCCTCCGAGCGGGCGATCGAGATCCTCGACCCCACGACGCTCGGCCCCGCGTTGGGGGAGCTCCTCCTCGGGGGCGATCCCCCGTCGCCGGTCGGGGGGGAGCTCCCGCTGGAGCCCCCTCTGGTCGTCGTCCCGCAGGGGGACCGATACGTGGTGCCGCGGCTGACCCGCGACGACCTCGATCGGATCGTCCCGGACCGCACGCTCCGGCGGACGCTGCGCGCCATCCCCTACTTCGTCGCCCCGTACCGCGTCCGCATTCCGGCGCCCCACGGGGGCCCCGGCGAGGTCGAGGAGCACCTGCTCGCCGTCCATGGCCTCGACTCCCGGGTCGAGGCCTGGGAAGGCGCGGCGTACGAGCTCTCCCCAAACCTCCCGGAGGGGGCGGAGCGCATCCCTCCGGTGATCGGTCCGGCCGACGCCGGTGCCCTCGCGCTCGAATGGATCCGCTCCCGCCACACGGTCCGGGTCGACCACACGGAGCAGCTCGGGGGGACGGTGGTCGTGGAGACCCGGCGGGTCTCCCCCGGACCGGACGACGTCCGGCTCGGGGCGTTCGCCCTGGTCCACCTGCCGCTGTGGTACTGCGAGGGCCCCCGGGGCCGGATCCTGGTGAACGCGGCGACGGGAGCCGCCTCCGACCGGGATCGGGCGCCCGAGTTCGGCCCCTAGCGGGCGGCCGCCCCTACGGGGTCCGCATCGCCCGGCGCCCCACGGCGACGGCGGCGACCAGGAAGAGAGCCGCCCATGCGAGCAGGCCGGCGAGGTAGACCGCCGCGGGCTCCGCGTAGTAGGCGCCCGAGCCGAAGAGGTTGATGCGCATCACGTTGATGCACAGGGAGACCGGATTGTACGTGGAGATCGAGAGGAGCCAGCCCGGCTCGTCGAGCGGCGGGTAGAGGGCGTTGGAAAGGAAGAGGATCGGCAGGTTGAGCATGTTGACGATGCCGAAGTAGGAGTTCGGGCTCTCGAGCGCGAAGCCGAAGGCGAGGAAGAGGGCGTTGAACATCAGCGACAGGACGACGACCGCGGCGACGATCTCGAGGGCGCCGACCACACCGGGGTTGTGGCTGATGGTGAGCCCGACGAACCCCGGCACGTGGGCGAGGACGACCGCGAGCCCGAGGACGAGGAAGGCGGGGACGAGCCCCATGAGCGAGCGGAAGAGGAGCGGGGAGAGGAACAGGGCCGAGCGCGGCGCCGGCGTCGCGACCTGGCGCTTGATGATGCCCGCCCCCTTGTCGAAGATGATGTTCGCCCCGCTGAACAGGGACATGGTGAGGGCGACGAAGCCGACCATCCCGACCGAGAAGAACGAGAAGTAGTTCGGCGCGCCCAGGAAGCAGGAGAGGCCGAGCGGCGGGGGGCACTGGTTGAGCCCCTGGCCGAACCCTTGGCCGAAGAGGATCAGGTAGAGGATCGGCAGGAGGAGGCTCGTGAAGATCCAGATCGGGCTGCGGACCCACCGCAGGAACTCCCGGCGGAGGAGGGCGTAGAGCTCCTGCAGCATCAGCGCCTCCCCGCCTGGCGCATCTGCTGGAACCGCTCCGCGAAGAACGAGCCCGCGCTCCCCTCCTCCTCCCGGTACTCTCGTCCGGTGAGCTCGAGGAAGACCTCCTCGAGGCTCGGCTTGCGGATCTCGACGCTCGCCAGCGCGACGCCGGCCCGATCGCAGGCCGTCACGATCGCGGGCACCAGCGACTCCCCGCGGGAGCACTTGACGCGCCAGGACCCGTCGTGCGCGGCGACCCCCAGCACGCCCGGAATCCCGCGGAGGATCGGTTCCAGGTCGGCGGCGGCGGTCGGCCGGACCGCGACCGTGTCCCCGCCGATGCGGTCCTTGAGCTCCGCCGGGGTGCCGATCGCCGCGATCCGGCCGTGGTCGACGATCGCGATCCGCTCGCAGAGCTGGTCGGCCTCCTCGAGGTAGTGGGTGCACAGCACGAGCGTGAGCCCGGTCTCCTCGCGCAGGCGGCGGATGAACTCCCAGAATCCGGCCCGGCTTTGCGGATCGAGCCCCAGGGTCGGCTCGTCGAGGAAGAGGATCTTCGGGGCATGGACGACCCCGACGGCGAGCTCCAGCCGGCGGCGCATCCCCCCGGAGTAGGTCTTCGCCGGCCGGTCGGCCGCCGCGGCGAGCTGCATCCGCTCGAGCAGCTCGTCGATCCGGCGCCGGGCCAGCGCCCGTGGCATCCCCTCGAGGCCCGCGGCGACCTCGAGGTTCTCCCGGCCGGTCAACTCGCCGTCGGCGGTCGAGACCTGGAAGGCGAGGCCGATCCGCCGGCGGACCTCCTCCGGCCGCTCGGTCACGTCGATCCCGTCGACCTGGGCCGTGCCTCCGGTCGGCTGGACGAGCGTGGTCAGGATCGACACGGTCGTCGTCTTGCCGGCGCCGTTCGGGCCGAGGAGCCCGAACGCCTCTCCCGGACGGACCTCGAACGAGATCCCGTCGAGGGCACGGACGCCTCCCTCGTAAACCTTCGTCAGCCGATCGACCGCGACCGCGGCGTCGTCCGCCATGGAACCCTCCGGACTCGCGACCCTCCCGGGCTTAAAAGGAGCGGCGCACCGCCGGCGAGCACCGGAGGGGAGGGCCCGATCCCCTCCCGACGGTCAAATACCCGAGTCCGCTGTTCGCCCCGTGCTCCTCGAGCAGTTCCACGTCGGCCCGTACCAGAACTTCACCTACCTCGTGGCGGAAGGCGAGGGAGGCTACGGGGTCGTGATCGACCCGTCCTTCGGCCCCGAGGAGGTGATCGAGGCGATCGACCGGCGAGGGATCCGGGTGGCGTACGTGCTGAACACCCACCACCACCCGGACCATGTGGCGGGGAATGCCGACGTCGTCGCCCGGACCGGGGCCAGGGTGGTCGCCCACCGGGCGAGCCCCCGCCATCCGGACCTTCCGGTGGACGACGGGGCCACGCTCGAGGCCGGCCGCCTCCGCATCGAGGTCCTCCACACCCCCGGGCACACGCCGGATTCGGTCTTCTACCGGTTCGAGGGCCACGTCGCCACGGGGGACACGCTGTTCGTGGGGGAGTGCGGGCGGACCGACCTCCCCGGAGGGGATCCGGAGGCGATGTACGAGACCCTCCACGGGATCGTCGCCCGGCTAGACCCGGCGCTGGTGGTCCTCCCCGGCCACGACTACGGGGTCACGCCGACCTCGACCATCGGACGCGAGCGGGAGGAGAACTATACCCTCGCGCCGCGGACGAAGGAGGAGTTCCTCCGGTTCATGCGCCAATGACGGAGACCTCCCCTCCGGCGGGGGTTTCCCCCGTCCGGTCTCTGCAGGCGGAGGGCGCATGCCGCGCCGTCCCCGGCCGGCCGACCTCGGCCGAGCTCGTCTCCGCGATCCGGCGTCTCGCCGATCCGGACGGTCCGCTCGTCGCGCTGTTCGACGCGGAGGCGATCGCGGGGGAGCGCCATCTCCTCTCGGCGTGGGCGCACCTGGGGCGGAGCCGGCGCGAGGGCGCGCAACGGCTGCGCGACCGGGGAGCGGAGCTCGCCCTCTACGTCGCCGGCGACGACCAGCTGGGGCGGGCCCTGGCGAAGGTCGGCGTCCACGAGGGGACGACCCAGTTCGTGCTCCTGGTCGAGCGTCCGCGCTCGCTCGCCGAGGTCCGGGAGGCGTTCGGCCTCCGGCCCGATCCGACCGCCTACCCCCGGCCGCCGACCGAGGCGACGCTCGAGCGCCTCGGCATCTCCGCCGCCGAGCGGGAGATCGTGCCGCGCTCCGCATGGGAGGCGCTGGTCCTCGAGCGCGTTGCGCTCGTCGACCTGGCCCCCGCCACGGGCGGCGGGAAAGGTTAGGTAGTCCCCCCGTCTCTCCGCGTGCCGGCCGGTCCGCGCAGGTGTAATCTAGCGGTAGGATGTCAGCCCTCCAAGCTGACCGCCCGGGTTCGAATCGCCGGGGCCGTTCCCGGCGCGGAACTCCCGGCACCTGCACTCGGCCGGCCCCCGCGGGTGGCCTTCTTGTAGCCGCCCCGGCTTCCGCCGGGGCGCGCTGAGGTAGCCTAGCCCGGAAAGGCGCCAGCCTTGAAAGCTGGTGGCGGCGACGCCGCGGGAGTTCAAATCTCCCCCTCAGCGCCGCGGCGGGCGCGCTCGGGATTATATGGGCCTCGCCGACTGCCGGGCCGATGGGCGCCTCCCTGACCCCGCTCCTCGAGCAGTACGAGCGGGTCCGCGCGCGCTACCCCGGGCACCTCGTCCTGTTCCGGGTCGGGGACTTCTACGAGACGTTCGGGGAGGATGCGAAGCTGCTCGCCCGCGAGCTCGACGTCCAGCTGACCGCCCGCGCGCCGGACGCACACGGCCAGCGGACGCCGATGGCGGGCGTGCCGCACCACGCGGTCGAGTCGTACCTCGCCCGGCTCGTCCGCAAGGGCCACCGCGTCGCCCTGTGCGACCAGGTCGAGGAGCCGGCGGACGGCAAGGGCCTCTTCCGACGGGAGGTGACCCGCGTCGTCACGCCGGGCACCGCCGTCGAGGACGGCATCCTGGGAGGACCCGACCACAACTTCCTCGCGGCGGCGGTCGTCGCGGAGGGGGCCGGGGCGTGGGCCGCCGTCGACGTCTCGACCGGCGAGTGGTACCACGGGCTCTCGGACGAGCCCCGCCCGGAGTCGGTCGCGGCGGCCCTGGCCCCGTACTTCCCTCGGGAGATCCTCGTCGCTCCCGCGGCCGAGGCGGAGGGCCCGCTGGGCGCAGTCCTCCGGCGCGAGTTCCCCTCCGCCGCCGTGGAGGCCTCCCCGCCCCCCCTCGCGGAGGAGGCATCCCCCTCGGCCGGGGCCGCCCCGCCGGAATCCCCGGCCGTCGCGCTCGCCGACCGCTCCCTGGCCGCCTATCTCGCCGCGACGCAGCCCCGGCTCCTTCCCCTGTTGGGTCCGGCCGGCCGGGGGGCTCCCCCGCGGACGCTGCGCCTCGACGCCAAGACCCTGCGCCACCTCGAGATCAGCCGTCCGATGAACCCGGACGATCCCTCGGGCTCGACGCTCGTCGGCAGCTGGGACGAGACGCGGACCGCCGCGGGGCGGAGGACCCTCTCCTTCTGGCTGACCCACCCACTCGCTGATGTCGGGCCGATCCGGGACCGCCAGGACGCGGTCGCGGCCCTGGTCGGGGCGCCCGCGGCCCTCGCCGCCGTCCGGGAGCACCTCTCCCACGCACCGGACATCGGCCGGATCGCCTCCCGCGTCGTCGGGCGGAGGGTCCGGCCCCCCGACCTCGGGGCGCTGCGCGACGGCCTGCGACGGCTCGGTCCGCTGCGGTCCGCCCTGGGATCCGGGCTGGGATCGGAGCTCGTCGAGCGCCTCGTCCGGGACCTCGTTCCGCCCGGAGAGCTGTTGGCCACGCTCGAGGCGTCGCTCCCCGCGGAGATCCCCCCGACCCTCGAGGCGGGCGGCTTCCTCCGCCCCGGTCACGCGGAGGAGGTCGACCGGGCCCGCGCAGAGGAGGACGCGGCGGTCCGGGAGATCGAGGCCCTCGAGCGCGAGGAGAGGGAGGCGACCGGAATCCGCACGCTGCACGTCCGCTACAACCAGATCTTCGGCTACTACCTCGAGGTCGGGCGGGCCCACACCGGGAAGGTCCCTTCCCACTACCGCCGGCGCCAGACCGTCGCCCAGGCGGAACGGTACACCACCGACCGCCTCGAGGCCTGCTCCGCGCGGGTCTTGGCCGCCCGGGCCCGGGTCCGGGAGGAGGAGCTCCGGGCATGGGATCGCCTCCTCGAGGAGGTCGACCGCGCGGCTCCGGCGCTCCACCGCATCGGCCGGGCGCTGGGCTCGCTCGATGCCCTGCAGTCGTTCGCGACCCGGGCCGTCCACGGGCGCTGCGTCCGGCCCGAGGTCGACGAGTCGACCGAGCTCAGGATCCGCGAGGGCCGCCACCCGATCCTCGACCGCCTCCTCGCCGAGCGGTTCGTCCCGAACGACGTCGACCTGGAGGGGGAGGGGTCCCGCCTCCTCGTCCTGACCGGGCCGAACATGTCCGGCAAGTCGACCTACATGCGCCAGGTCGGCCTCCTGGTGGTCCTTGCGCAGAGCGGGGCGTTCGTGCCGGCCCGGTTTGCCCGGATCGGCCGGGTCGACGGCCTCTACACGCGGATGGGCTTCACCGACGAGATCGGCCGCGGCAAGTCGAGCTTCATGGTCGAGATGGCGGAGGTCGCCGAGATCCTTCGGGAGGCGACCCCCCGCTCGCTCGTGCTGCTCGACGAGGTCGGCCGGGGCACGAGCACGTTCGACGGCGTCGCGATCGCATGGGCGGTCCTGCGGCACCTCCACGACACCGTCCGCGCGCGCACCATCCTGGCGACGCACTACCACCACCTCACCGAGCTGGTCGAGCGCCTCCCCTCGGCCCGGCTCGCGCACCTCGCCGTCCGGGAGCACCCGGACGGGATCGTCTTCCTCCACCGCCTGGTCCCCGGGGCGACCGACCGCAGCTATGGGGTCCACGTCGCGCGGCTCGCCGGGCTGCCGGCCCCGGTCCTCGAGGAGGCCCAGCGGTTGCTGCGGCGGCTCGAGGCGGAAGGCCTCGCGCTCGCGGACCGGCGGGCCGCCGCCGGGGGCGGTCCCCGCTACGCGCAGGCGATCCTCGTGGCCCAAGCCGCGCCCCCGTCGCCGGTCGAGGAGGAGATCCGGTCGATCGACGTCGAGCGGATCACGCCGGTCGAGGCGCTGCGGCGCCTCGCGGAGCTCAAGGCGCGGCTCGCCGGATCGCCCCCGGCGGAGGGGGACCGATGAGCCCCCCGGCCGCCCGCGCCCCGATCGTCCGCCTCGACCCGGCGACGGTCCAGCGGATCGCCGCGGGGGAGGTCGTCGACCGCCCCGCCTCGGTGGTCAAGGAGCTGGTCGAGAACGCGGTCGACGCCGGGGCCACGGCGGTCGTCGTCCGGCTGCTCCGCGGGGGGCTCGACCGCATCGAGGTCGCGGACAACGGCATCGGGATCCTCCCGGAGGAGCTCCCCCTCGCCCTCGAGCGGCACGCGACGAGCAAGCTCGGGCCGGGCATGGGGCTGGAGCGGATCGGCACGCTCGGCTTCCGGGGGGAGGCGCTCGCGTCGATCGCCTCGGTCGCACGGTTCCGGATCTCCTCCCGGCCTCCGGGATTCCCCTCGGCACATGGCCTTGCCCGCGACGGCGAGGGCGGGCCGGTGCGGGCGTTCGAGGAGGGGCGGGACGTCGGGACGACCGTCGAGGTCGCCGACCTCTTCTTCCAGACACCGGCCCGCCGCAAGTTCCTCCGCGCCGCCGCGGCCGAGCAGCTCGAGGTCCTGCGGACCGTCGAGCGGCTCTACCTCGCCCGCCCCTCGGTCGCCCTCCGGCTCGAGGCGGAGGGCCGGAGCGTCGCCGACTACCCCGCGACCGACGATCTGGTCGAGGCCGCGGCCCGCGTCCTCGGTCCGGAGCTGCGGGAGTCCTCCGTCCTCCTGGACGCCGAGCTTCCGCCCTCCGGGCAGGTCCGGGGGGTCCTCGGCCGGCCCAGCCTCTCCCACCCGAGCGCCCGGCGCCTCCACCTGGTCGTGAACGGCCGGGCAATCGAGTCGCGGACGATCGCCCAGGCGGTCCGTGCCGCCTATGTCGAGTACATGCCACGGACCCGGTACCCGGTGGGCCTCCTCCATCTCTCGCTCCCCCTCGACCGCGTCGACGTGAACGTCCATCCGGCGAAGCGCGAGATCCGCGTCGTCGGCGAGGGGGAGCTCATCGAGGCGATCCGGCAGGCCGTGCGGCGGGCCCTGCTCGGCCAGCCGGCACCGGCCCGGCCGCCCGTGGCCTGGGGCCGTCCCTCCTCTCCGGCGCCTCCCGCCCCGGCCGGGAGCGCGTCGGGAGCCGGTCCATGGCGCCCTGCCGGGGGCCCGGCCCCTCCCGCGCCGGGGGTGCGGCCGCTGGCGCGGGTCCGCCCGCTCATTGCGGAGGCCGTCCCCCCCCGGTCGGCCCATGCGGGACCCTCCGCCGGGAGGCTCGGCGGCATCGCGCTCCTCGGATGCCTCGACGCCCTCTACTGGGTCGGGACGGTGCCGGGGGGCTTCGTCCTGGTCGACCAGCATGCGGCGAGCGAGCGGCTGCTCTACGAACGGATCCTCTCCCAAGGGAAGCTCGGCCGCCAGCGCCTGGTCGACCCGCGGATCCTCCGCCTGACGGCCGGGGAGGCGTCGGCGCTCGCGGCGCACGCCGACGCGGTGCGCGAGGCCGGGTTCGAGGTCGAGCCGTTCGGCGGCGAGCAGGTCCGCCTGGTCGCGGTGCCGTCGTACCGGGGCCAGACGGCCCGGGCCGAATCCCTCCGGGAGATGCTCGCGGAGCTCTCCGGCGGCGGCCGGCCGACCGTGCCCGACGGCCTGTCCCAGCGGACGGCGGCGTCGATCGCATGCCACGCGGCGATCCGCGCCGGGGATCCGGTCGCGCCGGAGACCCTGGGCCGGATCCTCGCCGAGCTCGACACCCTCGCGCTCGCCGGGTACTCCTGTCCGCACGGACGGCCGATCCTCCACGAGATCCCGCGGTCCCGGCTCGACCGTTGGTTCCTCCGGACCGGAGTCGGCCCGTGACGGCTGCCCCGGGCGAGCCGTTCCCCTCCGAGGCGGCGATGCGGGTCCCGGTCCGGGCCTGGCTGGAGGCCCGGGGGTACCGGGTCCACGCGGACCCGGACGGGACCGACTACTTCGACCTGGTCGCCCGGCGGGGATCGGAGATCGGTGTCATCGAGCTCAAGCGCGCGGCGGCGACGGAGGCCCTCGGCCAGGCGCTGCGGCGGCGGCGCTGGGCGAGCTGGGTGGCGGTCGCCCTCGCGCGCCGCGGCGCCGCGGCGCGCCTCGCGGCCGCGACGGGTCCCCACCGGGCCGCGTTCGTCGGCGTCTGGCACGTGCGGCCGGAGGGCGTCGAGGTCCTCCGGGAGGCCCGGCCCGTCCCCTCCGCCCAGGAGGGCGGCGGTGCCGAGCGGGAGGTCCTGGTCCGGTGGCTCGATGCGCTCGACGCGGGGACGATCCCGTCGGGGACGGTCTGGTCGGGCCTCCACCGGACGATCGGCCGCCTCTCGGGCGGGCGACGGTACCGGGAGTGGAGCCTCGAGGAGCTGGACGGGGGGCCGCCGACGCGCTAAGCCTATGCTCCCCGGGGGGATCGGAAGCGGGATGGTGACCTGCCCGTTCTGCGGCGCCGCGGAGACCGACCGGTTCGAGATCGAGGACCGGCGGTTCGTCGTCTTCGCCTGCATGTTCACCCCGTCGTTCGACCGGACCCTCGACGAGGCAGGGATCGAGGAGCGGCTCCGCACCGAGTACGCGCCGCAGGGGGCCGCGTACTTCCGGCAGACGTGCGACCGGCTCCACCGGTTTGTCGTCGGACCGGGCGGCGACGCTCACGCAGCGCCGTAGCGGCGCATCCCCATGCGTGCGGGGACGATCCCGAGCCCGATGCACGCCCCGTAGCCCGGCAGGACCCAAACCGCCGGGATCGAGGCCAGGAAGATCCGCGGGAACGCGAGCCCGCGGGCCCGGAGGCAGCGTCGGGTCGCCATCGGCAGGGCCGGGTCGACCGGGCCCGCCGGTCCGGTCCCCCGGATCCACATCGCGGCGAGGAGCAGACCGATCGGAGCGCGGGTCACGGCGAAGAGCGTCTCCCCGGCCGGGGTCGCGCGGAAGCGGTTGTAGACCTCGAGCACGAACGGCGGCACGGCGATGAGGACGAGGATGTTCGTCCAGAGGACCACGCCGTCGTACCGTTCGATGGAGCGGAACAGGCGGTGGTGGCTCGCCCAGCAGAGGGCGATCCCGAAGCAGACGATCGCGTAGCCGAAGCGTGCCAGGGGGGGTGGCCCAGAGGTTCGAGACGAGGCAGTCCTCGGTCCAGCCGGGGGGGGCTCGCGGCGGTCTCGCAGCGGAGGAAGCCGAGCCCCGTGAGGTTGACGACCAGGAGCGTGAGCGCGAAGGCGAAGATCCCGTCGCTCCGGGAGAGGATCCGGCCGAAGTCCTCCCCGGGCGGCTCGCGGAACGGCCCGCGCCGGCAGCCAAGGGAGGGCGCGGGGGCCTCGCCGGCTCCGGCCACGCCCCCGGCGGGGAGCAGGGGACCCGTCTATGGGCCCTTGGTGGGTCCGCCCGCCGCGGGGGCCGATCCGATGCGGGCGAGGGCCGGCTCGACCGGGACGAGATGGCGGCCGAGGCCGAGCTCCTCGGGGGTCGCCCCGAGCGCGAGGCCGACCAGCTGGGGGAGATGGAAGACCGGCAGGCCGAGCCGCCGGCCGATCGCCGCCTCCGCCTTGTTCTGGAACGAGTCCAGCGAGATGTGGCAGAGCGGGCACGGGGTCGCCATCGCATGGGCCCCGTGGTCGGCGGCGTCGGCGATCTGGCGCCCGCCGATCCGGTTCGCGGTGTCCGGCTTCACGAAGAGGATCGGGAAGCCGCAGCACATCACCCGGCCGCGGTAGAAGACCGGGTCGGCGCCGAGCGCGGAGAGGAGATCCTCGAAGGCGTGCGGCTCCTCCGCGCTCTCGGAGCCGACCTCGGACGCGGGCCGGAGCAGGTGGCACCCGTAGAAGGCCCCGACCTTGAGCCCGGCGAGCGGACGCCGGACCTTGGCCCGGATCGCGTCGAGGCCGATGTCGCGCGTGAGGACCTCGAGGAGGTGCTTGACCGCGACCGTCCCGCGGTACGGGACACCGATCTTGGCGAGGGCCGGGTCGACGCGGGCCCGGATCGCCGGATCCTCGAGCTTGCGGTTGGCCAGGGAGAGCATCCCCTGGCAGGTCGAGCAGATTGTCAGCACGTCGAGGCCCGCGCGCTCGGCGATGCCGAGGTTGCGCGCGTTGATCGCGACGTTGAGGACGAGGTTCGCCTCGTCGACGAACCCCGAGCCGCAGCAGGAGAAGCCCGGGAACTCGACCAGCTCGATGCCGAGGGCCCGCGCGACCCACCGGGTCGCCCGGTCGAGCTCCCGCCCGGACTCCTGCGCGACGCAGCCGGGGTAGTAGGCGATCCTCATTGCCCGCCTCCCGTCGCCGGCCGATCGAGCTCCTCGTAGAGGGTGTCGAGCTGCTCGCGGTCCTCGATCGCCCGGGGCCGCCGCGTCGTCTCCGGCTTCTTCCGCCAGATCCGCAGGCCCTGGCCGAGCTGGCCGGCCAGTCCGGCGATCCCGTCGGTCTGCCGCACGAGCTTCATCTCCTGCAGAAGCCCCCGCTCGCGGATGTTCTCCTTGAAGCCGATCGCGTGGCGGGAACCCGGCTCGGTCCCCCCCTGCTCGGCGATCGCCATCTCCTTGAGGTCCCGGATCCGCTCCGAGGGTCGGACGTCCTTCGGGCAGGCCTCGGTGCACAGGTGGCAGCGCAGGCACAGCCACAGGCCCGAGGTCTGGATCCGGACGAGGCGTTCGTGCCGTGCGTCGTCGCGCGGGTCGACCACGAACCGGTAGAGCTTGGCGAGCGCCATCGGGCCGGGGAACGCCGGATCGCTCTCGACCGCCGGGCAGGCGGAGTAGCACGCGGCGCAGGCGATGCAGCGGGGGGTCTCGTAGAACTTCTCGACCTCCTTTGGGGTCATCGGCGTCGGGCGGCCCTCGGGCATCGGGTGGTTCGGGTCCCGCTTGAGGAACGGCTCGATCCGGTGGTAGTTCTCCCAGAACGACGACTGGTCGACCACCAGGTCCCGGATCACGGCCTGGTTGCGCATCGGTTCGACGACGAGGCGGCCGTGCCGCTCGAGCTCCGGCCCGACCGGGGTCTGGCAGGCGAGCCGGCTCTTCGAGTTGATCTGCATCGCGCAGGAGCCGCAGATCGCGCTGCGGCAGGAGTAGCGAAGGCTGAGCGTCGGGTCGGTCGTCGCCCGGATCGCGAGGAGGGCGGTCAATACGGGCGTGTGGGGTTCGACCTCGACGGTGTAGCGGACGTAGCGGGGCCGGGCGTCCCGGCTCGGGTCGTACCGGTAGACATCGATCGGCGCCGAGATCGTCTTCGCGGCCATCAGTAGACCCTCTCCTTCGGTTCCCACCGGGTGTAGCCGACCGGGCCGTAGGACAGCTCCGGGCCGGCCGCGGTCCGCCGGGCGAGCGTGTGCTTCATCCAGTGGGCGTCGTCCCGCTTCGGGTAGTCGGTGCGCGCATGGGCGCCCCGGCTCTCCGTGCGGGCGTAGGCGCCCACGACGATCACCTCCGCGAGCTCGAGCATGTGGCCGACCTCGAGGGCATCGGTGAGGTTGAGGTTGTACACGCGCGACTGGTCGACGATCCGCACCGATCCGTAGCGCTGCCGGAGCGCGCGGATCCGTCGGAGCCCCTCGAGGAGGTCGGCCTCGTTGCGGTAGATCCCGACGTAGCGCTCCATCGTCTGCTGCATCTCGGTCCGAAGCGCGGAGGGATCCTCGCCGTCCCGCCGGGCCGCCATCGCCCGGATCGGGTCCTCCGACGCGGCGACGTCCGCCTCCGTCACCGACGGCCGGTCGCTCCGCGACGCCGCGTACTCCGCCGCGGCGATGCCGGCCTGCTTGCCGAAGACGAGCGTCTCCAAGAGCGAGTTGCCCCCGAGGCGGTTCGCCCCGTGGATCGACACGCACGCCGCCTCGCCGGCCGCATAGAGCCCGCGCAGGTTCGTCTCGCCCCGGGCGGTGGTGCCGATTCCCCCCATCATGTAGTGCTGCGCGGGGTAGACCGGGATCGGCTCCGTCACCGGGTCGATGCCGGCGAAGTTCCGGCAGAAGTCGCAGATCTCCTGGAGCCGGCTCTCGATCTTCTCCTTGCCGAGATGCATCAGCTCGAGGTGGGCGAACCCTCCGGGGAACCCGCGTCCCTCGGCGACCTCGGTGGCGATCGCCCGGGAGACGACGTCCCGCGAGGCGAGCTCGAGGACGTGGGGGGCGTAGCGGGACATGAACCGCTCCCCCGTCGCGTTCTTCAGGATCCCCCCCTCGCCCCGGGCCCCCTCCGTGATCAGGATGCCGCTGTCCGGGAGTGCGGTCGGGTGGAACTGCACGAACTCCATGTCCTTCAGCAGGGCCCCGGCCTCGTAGGCGGCCGCCACCCCGTCGCCGGTGCAGGAGTGGGCGTTGGTGGTGCGGGCGTAGATCCGGCCGCTCGGGCCGGTGGCGATCACGACCGCGGAGGCGGCGATCCCCTCGAAGGCCCCGGTCTTTCGGTCGAAGGCGACGATCCCTTGGACCGCGCCGTCCCGGACCACGATCCGGGTGAGGTCCCATTCCTGGTAGAGGGTCAGCCGTGTCGACTCCGTGCCGAGCCGTTCCCAGATCGCCTGGAGGAGCGCGAGCCCGGTCCGGTCCGCCGCGTAGATCGTCCGCGGGAAGCCGGCCCCCCCGAACGGGCGCCGCGCGAGGCTGCCGTCGGGGGAGCGGCTGAAGATCGTGCCGAAGTGCTCCATCTCGACGACGGTCGGCCCGGCCTCGCGGCAGAAGAACTCGATCGCGTCCTGGTCGCCCAGGTAGTCGGACCCCTTGACCGTGTCGTAGATGTGGGTGTCCACGGAGTCCTCCGCCCCGACCGCCGCGTTGATCCCTCCCTGCGCGGCGCCCGAGTGGCTCCGCAGCGGGTGCAGCTTGGACACCACGGCGACATCGCGCCCGGCCTCGATGGCGGCGAGGGCGGCCCTCTGCCCCGCGAGACCGGCGCCGACCACCACGACCTCGTGCCGACGCATCCGGACCGGCGCACCGAACCCGCTCCTGCTTTAATGCGTGTCGCACCGGCCCGGTCGCCCGCGTCGGTACCCCCGGTTCCCCACGTGACGCGCCGGTAACGGCGCCGTGAGCCGTTATATAGCGCCCCCCGGTCGGTCGCGCGGAGCGCAAGGGGACCCCATGACGCACCGGATCTCGCCGGCGGACGAGGAGCAGTTCCTGAAGGGGACGACCACGATCGGCATGGTCGCCAAGGACGGGGTCGTCCTGGCGTCGGAGCGGCGGGCGACCGCGGGGAACCTCATCGCGAACAAGCAGACGTTCAAGCTGTTCAGGATCGACGCGAACATCGGCGTGACGATCGCCGGTTCGGTCGGGGACGCCCAGACCCTGGTCCGCTACCTCAAGGCCGAGGTCGCGCTCTACCGGCTCCGGCGCAGCGCCCCGATCACGGCGGAGGGGGCGGCGACGCTCCTCTCGAACATCCTCTCGGGCAACCGCATGTACCCGTTCTACGCGTGGCTGATCCTCGGGGGCGTCGACGCGAAGGGCGGCCACGTCTACTCGATCGATCCGATCGGGGGCTCGATCGAGGACCGGTTCGTCTCGGTCGGCAGCGGATCGACGACCGCCTACGGGATCCTCGAGGAGGCGTACAGCCGCGACCTGACCGTCAGCGACGCGGTCGACGTGGCCCTGCGGGGCCTGACCGTCGCGATGCGCCGCGACGCCTACAGCGGCGACGGCTACCTCGTCCACGCGATCACGGCCAAGGAGTACCGCGAGCTGGGCGAGGACGAAATTAATAAGCGTCTGAAATCTCTCAAGATCCCGTTGCCCCCGCCGCTGCCGTAGCGCCACGCGCGGGCCGGGCGCCAACCCCTTCCCTGAACCCTTTCGGATACGGATGAGTTACGAATCCCTAATCGGCCAGACGCGGGACGCCCTGAAGGAGGTCCTGCCGGAGGCCATCGAGGTCACCGACGTGGAGCTCGAGGGCCCCCACGTCGTCCTCTACACCCGGCAGCTCGAGGCGTTCCTCAACGGGGGAGACCTGCTCCGCCAGGTCGCGCAGCGGCTCCACCGGCGGGTCCTCGTCCGGGCGGACCCGGAGAGCCTGATCGACCCGAGGGAGGCGGAGAGGATCGTCCGGGAGACGATCCCGGCCGAGGCCGAGATCAACCAGCTCTTCTTCGAGCCCGAGACCGGCGAGGTGACGATCGAGGCCGCCAACCCCGGGGTCGTCATCGGCCGGGCCGGCTCGGTCCTCAACGACCTCAAGCGCCGCATCGGATGGATCCCGACGGTCGTCCGGACCCCCCCGATCCCCTCGAAGACCGTCGAGGAGGTCCGGGTGCACCTGCGCAACGTCGCCGACGAGCGGCGGAGCTTCCTGCGCAAGGTCGGCGTCCGGATCGCCCGGGAGCGCCTGCCGGAGAAGATCTGGGCCCGGTCGACCGCCCTCGGCGGGTACCGCGAGGTCGGCCGCAGCGCGAGCCTCCTGTCGACGCAGAACTCGAAGATCCTGATCGACTGCGGCCTCGACCCGGGCTCCGACCGCACCCCGTTCTTCAGCGCGCCGGAGCTCCTGCCCCTGGACTCGCTCGACGCCGTGGTGGTGACGCACGCCCACCTCGACCACTGCGGGCTCGTGCCGGTCCTGCTCAAGTACGGCTACAAGGGGCCGATCTACTGCACGGCGCCGACGCGCGACCTGATGACCCTGATGCTCCTCGACGCGATCAAGGTCGTCAACGCCGAGGCCCGCAAGGGGCTCTACGACTCCTCCCACGTCCGGGACCTGGTCGCCCGGACGATCCCTCTCCGCTGGGGGGAGACGACCGACATCGCCCCCGACGTGCGGCTGACCCTGCACAACGCCGGCCACATCCTCGGCTCCTCGATCTGCCACTTCCACCTCGGCGACGGGGACTACAACCTCGCCTACACCGGGGACATGAAGTTCGAGCGGACCTGGCTGTTCAATCCGGCGAACAACCGGTTCCCCCGGCTCGAGGCCCTCGTCATCGAGTCGACCTACGGCGGCTACCGCGACTTCCAGCCGAGCCGCGCCGAGGCGACGGAGAGCCTGACCGCCCTCGCGAACAAGGTCCTGGCCCGCCGCGGCAAGCTGCTCGTCCCCGTCTTCGCCGTCGGGCGGTCGCAGGAGGTCATGCTCGTCCTGGAGGACAAGATGCGGCGGGGGGAGATCCCGCGGGTGCCGGTCTACCTGGACGGGATGATCTTCGAGGCGACGGCGATCCACACGGCCTATCCGGAGTTCCTCAACAGCCAGCTTCGCACGCAGATCTTCCAGCAGGGCGACAACCCGTTCCTCTCCGACATCTTCCACCGGGTCGATTCCGCCCAGATGCGCAGCGACGTGATCGACTCGAAGGAGCCGTGCATCGTCCTCGCGACGTCCGGAATGATGAGCGGCGGCCCGGTGATGGAGTACTTCCGGGCCTGGTCCGGCGTCCCGGAGAACGCGCTCGTCTTCGTCGGCTACCAGGCCGACGGGACGTTCGGCCGCCGGCTCCAGCGCGGGGTGACCGAGACGACGTTCATGGACGGTCCCCGCCAGGTCCCGATCCCGGTCCGCCTCGAGCTCGCGACGATCGAGGGGTTCAGCGGCCACTCCGACCGCGCCCAGCTGATGAACTACGTGGCGTCGGTCGACCCCCGTCCCCAGCGGGTGCTCGTCAACCACGGCGACGAGGGGAACGCGCTCGACCTCGCGAGCGGCCTCCACAAGCGGTTCAACCTCGAGACCCGCGTCCCGTACAACCTCGAGGCCGTCCGCCTCGTCTAGCCGGGCCCGGCCCTCACTCCCACTCGATCGTCGCCGGGGGCTTGTCGGTCCAGTCGTAGAGGACCCGGACGACCTCGCGGGGGAGCTCCCGGGTGACCCGCTCGGCGATCCGGCGCACCAGGTCGCCCGGCGGGTCGACCGCCCGGGCCGCCATCGCGTCGGAGGAGGCGACGATCCGCACCGAGACGACCTCCCCGTGGACCCGGTTGTCCCCGAGGACCCCCACGGAGCGGACCGGCAGGAGGACCGCGAAGTACTGCCAGGGGCGGGGCAACGCGCCCGCGGCGACGGCGGCGTCGACCTCCTCCGCGACGATCCGGTTCGCCACCCGAGCCCGCCGGACCCGCTCCTCGGTGACCTCGCCGACGACCCGGACGGCGAGCCCTGGCCCCGGGAACGGCTGGCGGTCGGGGTCCGGTATGCCGAGGTGCCGGGCGACGGCGCGCACCTCGTCCTTGTAGAGGTCCCGCAGCGGCTCGACCAGGGTCAGGCCGCTGTCCTTCGGCACCCCGCCGACGTTGTGGTGGCTCTTGATCGTGTCCCGGCTCCCCCCCCCGCTCTCGATCCAGTCCGGTGCGATCGTCCCCTGGACCAGCCGGTCGGTGCCGAACCGGGCCGCCTCCGCCTCGAACAGCCGGATGAACGCGGCCCCGATCCGACGCCGCTTCTCCTCCGGATCGGTGACCCCCTGGAGGGTCCCGAAGAACCGGTCCCGTGCGTCGACGACCGTCAGGGGCACCCCGGCCTCGGCGGCGTGCCGTCGGGTGGCCTCGACCTCCCCCTCGCGCAAGAGCCCCGTGTCGACGAAGATCGCCCGGGCCCTCTCCCCCAGCGCGTCGGCGGCCAGACGGGCGGCGACCGTCGAGTCGATCCCGCCCGAGGCGGCGACGATCGTACGGCCGGGGACCTCCCGGCGCAGGCGCTCCTCGGCCTCCGCGACGAACCGGGCCGGATCGATCACGCCTTGGGTCCCGCCGGCGCGTCCTCCCGCCACTTGGCCCGATACCGGTCGAGCGCGGCGGCGAGGGCCGGCTCCTTGAGCGCGAGGATCTCCACCGCGAGCAGCGCGGCGTTCTCCGCCGCGTCGAGCCCCACGGCCGCCACGGGGACGCCGGGGGGCATCTGGACGACGCTGAGCAGGCTGTCGAGGCCGAGGCCGCGGTGGAGCGGCACCCCGATCACCGGCTTGGTCGTCCGCGCGGCGACCGCCCCGGGAAGGGCCGCGGAAAGCCCGGCCATCGCGATGAAGACGTCGGTCTCCGGATCCCGGACGATCCGGTCGACCTTCTCCGGAGTCCGGTGCGCGCTCGCCACATGCACCTCGCACGGCACCCCGAGCTCGACCACCCGAGCGCGGGACTTTTCCGCGATCTCAAGGTCGGACTTGCTCCCCACCAGGATGGCGACCTTCATGCCGGGGCCATGGGCGGACCGTCTAATAGATGACGGGCGGCCGGGCCAACGGCCATAACCCCCGCCGGGCGTAGCGAGCGCCTCATGCGGCTCCACCGGGGGGGGCGGTTCCGGGCGTGGCTCGGGCGCCGGCTCGGGGGGGACGCGGCGCTCGGGGACCGCGCCTGGCGCCGGATCCTCCACGGCCTCGCGGGGGCCTCGGTCGTCTACTTCGCGCTCCCCGCCGGGGCGCTCGGACCGGTCCCGAACGCGGCGATCCCCTTCGCCGCCCTCGCGGCCTTGGCGCTCCTCGAGGGCCTCCGGTTGACGGGGCGCATCGAGCTGCCGGTGACCCGACCGTACGAGGCCCGCCGGCCGGCGAGCTATGCCTACTTCGGCGGCGCGATCGTCGCGAGCGCGCTCGCCTTCCCCCGCCCGATCGCCATCGCGGTGATCCTCGGCACCGCCCTGGTCGACCCGATCGCGGGGGAGCTGCGGGCAAGCCCCCGCTGGTCGGCCGGCTATCCATGGCTGGCCGGGGCCGCCTACGGGGCGATCGCCCTCGGCTCCCTTGCCGTCGCGGGGCCGGTGCCGCTCCTCCCCGCCGCGGGCCTGGCGGTGCTCGCCGCGATCCTCGCCCTGGCGGCGGAGGCGCCGACGTGGACGTACGTCGACGACGACCTCGCGATGACCCTGGTGCCGGGGGTCGCCCTGACCGTCCTCGCCCTGCTCGTCCCGCCCCTTCTCGCCGGGGTGGGCTAGCCTCCGCCGGCGGCCGGGGGCGGGATCCGGCCCCGGAGCGCCGCCTCACGTGCCGTCGCAAGGGCGCGGCGGAGGGGCTCCCCCGGCTCGCCGACGGCCGTCGCGGCCGACGGGTTGCCGCCCCCCTTCCCCGCGAAGAGCGGCATCGCCGTGCCGAGGATCGCCACCGCGGAGCGCTCCGGGGCGCTCGATCCGACGAAGAGCGTGCCCCGGCCGTCCCCGGTGGCGGCGAGGACGGCGACCCGGCCGGGGATGGCGCAGATCCTCCGGGAGAGCTCCCCGAGCCCCTTCCGGTCGAGCTCGACCGTCGCGGCGACGACGGTCCGGCCGCCGTCCGTCACGGTGGCGGCCGGGTCGTCGAGGAGCCGCCGGGCGACCTCGTCGAGCCCCTCCCGGCGCCGCTCCTGCTCCTGGCGCCGGGCCGCGTCCCGCTCCTCGAGCAGGCGTTGGACCCCCTCGGGGACGCGCTCGGGAGGGACCCCGAGCTGGCGGGCCGCTTCCCGGAGCGCCCGGTCCCGCTCGCGGCGCAGCTCGAGCGCCCGAAGGCCGCTCGCATAGGTCAGCCGCAGGACCCCGTCCTGGATCCGCTCGACCGACAGGATGTCGATGGCGCCGACCTCGCTCGTGTGCGTGCAGTGGGTCCCGCCGCACGCCTCGACATCGACCCCCTCGATCTCCACGATCCGCAGCTCCTTGCCGGGGACGGCTCCCCCCTGGTAGAGCGTGAACCCGAAGCGGCGCTCGGCCTCCGTCCGCGGCTCGAAGTAGCTGCGGACGGGGTGGTTCTCCCGGACGACCTCGTTGATCCGGCGCTCGAGCGCCCAGAGCTCCTCGTCGCTGAGGGGGCGGTAGTGCGTCACATCGATCCGGGCGAGCTCCGGGCCCTTGTAGGCGCCGGCCTGCCAGACGTGCGGGCCGAGCATCGTGCGCAGGGTCCCGTTGATGATGTGGGTCGCCGTGTGGTGCTGCATGAGCTGCGTCCGGCGCGCCGCGTCGATGCGGCCGTGCTGCCGCTCCCCGACGCGGGCGGTGGCGGCCCGGTCGAGGCGGTGGAGGACGTGCGGCCCGCGTCGGACGACGTCGACCACCGCCGCGTCGCCCAGCGTCCCCGTGTCGTGGAGCTGGCCGCCTCCGGTGGGGTAGAAGTAGGTCCGGTCGAGGACGACGAACGGCCCCTCCGCCCAGACGACCCGCGCGTCGAAGGTGAGGGTGTACGGGTCGAGCGGGTAGCCGACCTCTGTCGGGGGGACGGTCGCGGGGACCTCGGGAAGCCCGTCGCCGCGCTCCTGGTAGTCGTTCGCGGGGGCTTCCTGGGCGTGCCGGTCGGCCGCCAGCTGGTAGAAGTTCTCGGGGACCGGAGGTGGCCGTTGGAGCAGGCCCGCGGCGACGTCCGGGGGGATCCCCAGGGAGTCGTACCACTCCACAAGCTCCTCGGTGCCGGGGGAGCGTCCTTGGGCCGCCAGCCGCTCCTCCTGCCGGCGCAGGATCGGGCGCGCGCGTTCGATCGCCTCGCGGAACCGCTCGATCTCGGCGGCGAGGATCTGGTCGCGATCGTCCCGGTGGCGCCCGATCTCGGGAAAGGTCCGGGCGAGGTCCCGTCCGACACGGTCGATGACGGCGATCAGGTCGACCGGGTCCCCGGCCCGGGCGAGGAGGCGGAGGGCCCGGCGGATGAGCAGGCGCGCGAAGTACCCCTCCTTCGCGTTGGAGGGGACGACCCCGTCGGTGAGCATGAAGTTGAGCGCCCGCGCGTGGTCGATCACGACGCTCGCCTCGTACGCCGGAAGGGACTGGCGGAGCTCCTCGTACGGACCGGCGAAGACGGCCTCGTAGGCGGTCTTCGTCCCCTGGCTGATCCAGGTGTACCGCTCGAGGCCGTAGCCGGTGTCCACCACCGTGATCGGCATCGGGCGGATCCGGTCCCCCTCGCGGATGTACTCCATGAACACGAGGGTGGCGACCTCGAGGCCGCCGACACCGACGCTCAGCGACGGACCGAGGTTCCCGCCGCCCTCCCACTCCTCCTCCTTGTACGTGATCGCTCGGGGGTCGACGCCGAACTCCTCCGTGAGCAGCTCGTGGCAGAGGGCGGTGCAGCGGTCCTTGAAGTAGACCTCGTGGTCGGGACGGTTGAAGGCGTGGTGGGCCATCATCTCGAACAGGGTGAAGTGCCGCCCGCTGCGGCCGACCTCCTCGAGGTCGACGAAGCGCAGGCACGGCTGGGAGATGGTCAGCGGGTTCGCCGGCGGCGGGATCGCCCCGCTCGTCACCCACGGCTGGAAGTCGTAGACGCTCGCCTGGGTGAAGAAGACGTCGTTGCGCCACCGGGCGACCACCGGGTACCGGGCGAGCCGGGTGTGCCCTCGCCGCTCGAAGAACCGCAGGTAGGCCTCCCGCATCTCGTCGACCGCGTAGGGCCGGCGGAAGGGGGAGTGGCCCACGAAGGCGTACTCCTGGCAGGGGGCCTCCTGGCAGCGGTCGTGATCGCCGAGGGTCCAGAAGGCGTGGCCACAGTGGCGGCAGACGCGGCGGTGCATCCCCTCGCGGTGGAAGAACGCCAGGTCGTACTCCCGGGGGTCCATCGGCGCCACGCCCCGCGCACGGGCGGCGGAGCATAAGGGGTTCGCTGCCGCCACCGGGCCTAAGTGCCCCCGGTGCTCGACGGCCGGGGCCATGGACGGCTCGGTCGTGCGTCCGGAGGGATTGGGCCCGGCCCCATCGCCGCCCCTCCCCCTCGACCGTCGCGCGCGCCGGCGGGCGACCACGCTGATGATCGCCGTGCGCGCCGGCTACGCCTACAACTGGTTCACGATCGGGCCGGCGCTGCCCGCCATCGGGCTCGCCTACGGCGTCGGCCCGGTGGAGTGGGGGTACCTGGTCGGGGCGTTCCTCGTGGCGGCGGGGCTCCTCCAGGTCCCCGCCGGGATGCTCTCGCGGCGCTGGGGTTCCCGCCGGACCGCCCTCACCGGTGCGGCGCTGCTCGGTCTGGCGAGCCTCGCGAGCCCCCTCGCCCCGAGCTTCGACGGCCTCCTCCTGCTGCGGGCCGCCGCGGGGGCGGGGGCCGCCCTGTTCTTCTCCCCCGCGATCGGGTTGGTCGGAAGCCTCTACGCGGAGGGGGAGCGGGGGCTGCCGGTCGGCACCTTCAGCTCCGCCTTCAGCGCGGGGGCCGCCGCCGGCATCGTCGTGAGCGCCCTCGTGGTGGCGACCCTCGGCTGGTCGGTCGACCTCGCGGTTGGCGGCGCCGGGCTCCTCGCGCTGACCGCCGCCGCCTGGCTCGGGATCCCGCCGGCGGCGGGGGCGCGCCCGTCCCGGCCGAGCGGCGCCCGCGGCCCGTGGGGCGCGTCGGTCCCGCGGGCGCTCCGGCTCCGGTCGATCTGGGCGATCGGGCTCGCCTTCGTCGGCCTCGAGGGGGCCTCCTTCGCGACCGGACAGTTCATCGTCCCGTACGGGACGACAACCCTCGGCTGGAGTGCGGCGCTCGCGGGGGGCGTGGGGATGGCCTTCGTCTTCCCGAGCGTCTTCGGCGGCCCGGTCGGGGGGGTGGTCGCCGAGCGCCGGACGAACCGGCGCACCCAGCTCGCGGCCGCGACCGCGATCGGCGCGGGGACGCTGTTCGCCCTGCCGTGGGCCGGCGCCGCCGGGGCCGCGGCGATCGGGACGGCCTTCTCCTTCGGCTACGGCTTCGTCTACGCGGTGATGTACGTTCTGCCGGCGTACCTCCCCGGCCTGCCCGACGACGAGATCCCGATCGGGATCGGCCTGTTCAACGCGATCCAGCTCGCGGGCGGGGCGGCCGTCTCCGCGGCGTTCGGGGCCTGGGTCGGGCTCTACGGGTATCCGATCGCGTGGGTCCTGCTCGCCGCCGCGGCGATCGTCCCGTTGGGGGCGCTCGCCCTCGTCCCGCGGACGGGCCGCCGGAACGGGCTCGGCCCGTCGCGCACATCGGGGCGATCGGACAGTCCGGACAGCGCGGCCGGATCGGCCGGCACAGGTTCTGCCCGTGCTGGACGAGCAGGGGGTTGAGGGGGATCCAGAACCGGGGGTCGACCGTGCGGCGCAGCGCCTGCTCCGTCTCCTCCGGCGTGGCGGTCCGCACGAGGCCGAGCCGGTTGGCGATCCGGTGGACATGGGTGTCGACGGGGATGGCGGGGATCCCGTAGCCGAAGACGAGCACGCAGTTCGCGGTCTTGCGGCCGACGCCGGGGAGGCTCGTCAGGGCCTCGACCGTCGCGGGGACCTGGCCGCCGAACCGGTCCAGGATCTCCCGGGCGCACCGGACGACCGCCCGGGCCTTGGTGCGGTAGAACCCGACCGGGCGGATCCTCCGCTCGACCTCCGCCGGACGCGCCGCGGCGAGGGCGGCGGCCGTCGGGTACCGCGCGAAGAGCGCCCCGCTCGCCCGGTCGGTCGCCTCGTCGCGGGTCCGCTGGGAGAGGATCGTGCCGATGAGCACCTGGAACGGGTCCTCGGCGTGATCGCGCAGGTACGGGACCCTCCAGTCGCCGGTCCCGTAGAGGCGGCTGAGGCGGTCGAGCACCTCCGGCCAGGGGAACTCCGCCGGCGGCGTCACCGCCTCCCTCCGGGGCCGGTACGGCCCGGGTCCGACAGATCCGGTTCCCCCACCGCCGCGGACGGCCGGCGGGCGCGCAGGATCTCCCCGACCAGGTAGTCGCTGCCGATCGCCAGGACCCAGCCGTCCGGCGGGACCGCGGCCCGGGCCCAGCGGAGCCCCTGGGGGGCGTCCGCCGCCACGAGGACCGTCGGGAACTCCCGGCGCGCCGCGGGGCGGAGGGTCTCCGTCGGGAGCCCCCGCTCGGACGGCACCGGCACGAGCACGGCCGTACGGGCGAACGGGCGGAGCAGCCCGAGCATCGTCTCGTGCCGCTTGCCGCGCAGGCAGCCGAAGACGACGGCGGAGCGGTCCGGGTCGTGGTCGGGGTGGCGCTCCTTCAGGCTGCGGACGGCCGCCCGCACGCTCTCGGGCGTGTGGGCGACGTCGAGGTAGACCCACGGCCGCCGCCCGAGCCGGTCGAGCCGGCCCGGCACGTCGGTCCGGGCGAGGGCCGCGGCGGCGGCCCGGCGGTCGAGCCTCCCTCCCTCCGCGCGGAGGAACCGGTCGCACGCCGCGAGGGCGATCGCCGCGTTGGCGGCCTGCACATCGCCGGCGAGGGGGATCCGGACCGGCATCGCAGGGACCCCCGGCCACGAGGCCACGAACGACTGGCCCCGGGGCGTCGCGCGCCGTTCCCTCACCCCGATCTGCGAGGGGACCTCCCAGAGGTCGACCCCCGCCTCCGCGGCCGCCGCTCGGACGACCGCGCGCCCCTCGGGAGGGAGCTCCCCCAGGACGCCGGCCATTCCGGGGTGGAGGATGCCGGCCTTCTCGCCGGCGATCGCCGCGACCGTCGGTCCCAGGATGTCGGTGTGCTCGAGCTCGAGCGACGTGATGACCCCCACGCGCGAGGCAAGGAGGTTCGTGGCGTCCCACCGCCCGCCGATGCCGACCTCGACGACCAGGGCGTCGACCCGGCGGGAGGCGAACCAGGAGAACGCGAGCGCCGTCGTGACCTCGAAGAACGTCGGCCGCCGCTCGATCGCCCCGGTCGATTCGAGCCGGGCGGCGACCCGCTCGATCGTGACGAGCCTCCGGGCGACCTCGTCCCGGGGGATCGGGCGACCGTCGACGCGCATGCGCTCCCGGTAGCTGACGAGGTGGGGGCTCGTGTAGAGCCCGACCGACCGGCCCTGCGAGCGGAGGATCGCCGCGGCCATCGTGGCGACCGAGCCCTTGCCCTTGCTGCCGGTGATGTGGATCGACGGCGCCGACCGCTGGGGGTCGCCGAGCGCCCGCAGGAGGGCGCGTTCGACGTCGAGCGTCGGGCGCAGGCCGAAGCGGCGACGCGCGTAGAGCGACCGCAGCGCGCGGCGGTAGGCCTCCGGGCCGGCGCGGGCCGGACCGCTAGTACGCCGAGCGCTCGCGGTAGCGGCCGTAGACCTCCTGGAACGTCCGCACGATCTCCCCGAGGGTCGCGCGGGCGCGCAGGGCGTCGAGCACGGCGGGCATGGTGTTCTCCCGCTCGGTCCGCGCGACGCGGGCCAGCGCCTCGAGCGCGCGGGCGTGGCGGGCCGCATCGCGGGTGGCCCTGAGGCGGGCGAGCCGGCGGGACTGCTCCCGACGCGCCCGCTCCGAGATCTTCAGGCGGGGGACCCGCACCGGCTCGTCAAGGGTGTAGGCATTGACGCCGACGACCGTCGCCGTCCCCTGCTCGACGGCCCGCTGGTAGCGGAACGACGACTCCTGGATCTCCCGCTGGAAGAACCCGCGCTCGATGGCGGCGACGACGCCGCCCATCTCGTCGATCCGGTCGAAGTAGCGGAACGCCTCCTCCTCGAGGCGGTCCGTGAGCCACTCGACGTAGTAGCTCCCGCCGAAGGGATCGACGACCGTCGCGAGCCCCGTCTCGTGGGCGAGGATCTGCTGCGTCCGCAGGGCGATGCGGACGGCGTCCTCGCTCGGCAGCTGGATCGCCTCGTCGTAGGAGTTCGTGTGCAGCGACTGGGTCCCGCCGAGGACCCCCGCGAGGGCCTGGACCGTCGTCCGGACGATGTTGAGCTCGGGCTGCTGCGCCGTGCAGGAGCAACCCGCCGTCTGCGTGTGGAAGCGCAGCCAGAGCGAGCGTTCCTTCCGGGCGCCGAACCGCTCCCGCATCACTTTCGCCCAGACGCGGCGGGCGGCGCGGAACTTGGCGATCTCCTCGAAGAAGTCGTTGTGGCTGTTGAAGAAGAAGCTCAGGCGCGGCGCGAAGTCGTCGACCGGGATCCCGCGGCGGATCGTCTCCTCGACGTAGGTCATCCCGTCCGCGAGGGTGAAGGCGAGCTCCTGCGCGGCGGTCGAGCCGGCCTCGCGGATGTGGTAGCCCGAGATCGACACGGGGTTCCACTTGGGCATCGTCCGGGTCGCGTGCTCGATCGTGTCGACGACGAGCCGGAGCGCCGGGCGCGGCGGGTAGAGGAACTCCTTCTGGGCGGTGTACTCCTTGAGGATGTCGTTCTGCGTGGTGCCGCCCAGGCGCTCGGCCGGCACGCCCGCGGCCTCCGCGGCGAGGATGTACATCCCCCAGACGATGTTCGCGGGGCCGTTGATCGTCATGCTGGTCGTCACGCGGTCGAGCGGGACGCCGCGAAGCAGCCGCTGCATGTCCTCCAGCGAGCTCACGTTCACCCCGCACTTGCCGACCTCCCCGAGCGCCTCCGGATCGTCCGCGTCGATCCCGTAGAGCGTCGGGTCGTCGAACGCGATGGAGAGGCCGGTCTCGCCGTGGGAGAGCAGGTAGTGGAAGCGCCGGTTGGTGTCCTCCGGGGTGCCGAATCCGGAGAACATGCGCATCGACCAGAGCCGGCCCGCGTACATCGTCGGATGGATCCCCCGGGTGAACGGGTACTCCCCGGGAAAGCCCGGATCGCGCGTCGCCGGGACCGACGGGTCGTAGAGCCGGTCGATCGGAATACCGCCCAAGGTCTCGAACCGCTCCCGGCGCTCGGGCGCCCGGGCGAGCGCGGGCCGGACCGTCTGCTCCTCCCACCGGCGGCGGGCCTCCGCGACGGAAGGGCGTCCGGGGGCCGGCGCCTCGGCCCGGCGATCGGGACGACTGACCGCCATCGTCCGGCCAGAGGGCGGGGGGACTTAACCTCCGCTGCCCGGCCCGGGGACCCGGAGCCCGACCAGGTCGCTCCCGCGCCGCCGGTGGACGGTCGCGCCGATCGCCCGCGCGAACCGCGGGAAGGCCGTCCCGGTCCAGCGGGTGTTGTCGGCGAGGACGATCGCTCCCGGCCGCAGGAGGGGCCGGATCGTCCGGAGCTCCCGGGAGAGGTTCGTGGGCGTGTGCTCGTCGTCGTGCAGGAAGAGGCCGATCGACGGGAGGCTCCGGACGAGCGCCGGCAGCACCGCCGCGCTCGGGCCGATCCGAAGGTCCCAGCGGCGGCGCAGCGGTGCCGGAATCGCCCAGCCCGGGGAGCGGCCCGGCGGCAGGGCGACCGGTGAGTCCCTCGGGGTCCAGCGCGTGCCCCGCACGAACGTCGGACGGTCGATCGAGTGGAGCGTCCCGCGGCGGTTGCGGGCGAGCCCCCGGAGGATGTGGGCGCTCGAGACCCCGCTGCTCACCCCGGTCTCGACCGCGTGGTCCGGACGGAGCCACCGGACGAGCGCGTAGAGCTCGACCGGCGCCCGGAACTGCGCGAAGCCCCTCCGCCCCTCCGCGCGGAGCCGGCGGCCGATCTCCTCCTCCGGCCCGATCGCGGCGTCGAGCTCGCGGAAGAACGGGAGCCAGCGCCCGGCCGGCACGCCCGTGATCGCCTCGAGCCACGCACCGTCCGGCCGGGCCCGGCGATCGCCGAGGGCAAGCGCCGTGGCCCATCCGGGAGGGGCGGTCGCCATCGCCGGCCCGGTACGCCGCGATCCGTATTATCGGGTCCGAGGGGTCCCCTTCGCCTCGGTGCGCGCCCGCTCGATCGTCCAGCGGGCCCACGGTCCCCTCCGCTCGATCCGGCTCCGCTCCGGCACGAGGCGGCGGCGGAAGAACGGGGCGTCGAGCACCACGGTCTCGAACTCCCCGCCCTCCCCCGCGGGATGGACCGCGGGCCCCCGCTCGGCGAGCGCGGCGATCGCGGCAAGCGCCTCCCGGTCGAGCCGGCGCCCGAGCCACCCCTCCCCGAGCCCCTCCGCGGCGACCTGGACGAGGCGGATGTCGAGCCCGGCCGCGATCTCCTCGGAGACGACGCGCATCGGATCGACGCGCCAGAGCGGGGCATAGACCCTCCGTCGGGCGGCATCCGCCGCGGCGATCACCCGCCGCCACTGGAACGAGGAGGCGATCGCCCCGACGCTCACGGGCCCCGGGGCCCCCTCCCGGAGGGCGTCGGCCAGCGCCCGGGTCTCCGCCTCCGGCCCCGAAGCCCCGACCGGGACACGCCGGACCGGCACGCCCATCGCCTCCGCCTGCCGGTCGACCAGCGCGAGGTTGGGGGTGTGGAACATCCAGGAGTCGGTCTCCTGCGGCTCCATCACGAGCAGCTCCCGCACGGGCCAGCCTTGGGTCGAGGCCAGGTACGCGGCGTAGATGGAGTCCTTCCCACCGGAGACGAGCGCGGTCGTGACCGCCCGCGGCGGTCCCGTCGGCCCAGGGGTCATCCGAAGCCTGGGCCGTCCCGCCACCGGGGGTAGAGCGCGGCCAGGTCGAGGGAGGCCGAGACCTCCCGCCGCCAGAGGAGCCGTCCGACCGGGTCCGGGAGGACCCGGCCCAGGGGTACGAGCCCGAGCGCCCGTCCGCGGCGGGCGACCCGGTCCTCCGCCGCCGCGTCGACCTCCAGCACCCAGCGCGACCCTCCCTCGGCGATCGCCGCCAGGGTGGTGCCTGGCAGGCCGGTGGCCGCGAGATCGGCCTCGAAGCCGAGGCCCCCCCCGAACGCCATCTCGGCGAGGGCGACGCCGAGACCCCCGTCCGCGACGTCGTGGGCGGCCCGGACCCATCCCCTTCCGATCCAGCCGAGGAGCGCGTCGCCCCTCCGCCGGAGCCCCCGGGGATCGGCCGGGGGGACCGGAAGTGGCCTGCCGCCCCGGCGCCGGGCCCAGAGGGAGCCGCCCAGCTCCGGCCGGCTCGGGCCCAGGAGGAAGAGCGGGTTTCCCTCCCGCTTGAGGTCGCTGCTGATCGTCCGCTCCACCCGGGCCACGATCCCCGTCGCGAGGAGCACGGGGGTCGGCGGGATCGCGTGGCCGATTCCCCCGTTGTAGAGGCTCACGTTGCCGCTGGGGACCGCGAACCCGAGGGCCCGGGCCCCCTCGGCCAGCCCGCGCACGGCCCGGTCGAACGCCCCGAGGACCCGGGGATCCTCCGGATTGCCGAAGTTGAGGCAGTCGGAGAAGGCGTCGGGGCGGGCGCCGACGGCGTAGAGGTTCCGGGCGGCCTCCTCGACGGCCGCAAGCGCCCCCTGATACGGATCGATCGCCCCCCGCCATGGGTCGCTGGCGACCGTGATGGCGATCCCGTGCGGGCCCGTCGGGGTCGGCCGCAGCACCGCGGCGTCGCCGTGGCTCGGGGAGACCGGTCTCCCGTGGAGGGACCCGAGCACGGCGCGTCCCTGGACCTCGTGGTCGTACTGGCGGATGACGCCCTCCCGGGAGCGCGCGGTCGGATCCAGCAGCAGCTCCTCGACGAGCCGGCCCAGATCGGGAGCCCTCGGGGTCACCGGTGGGGGGTGGCGGGCCGCGGACGGGGCCCGCACCGGGCGGCGCTTCGCGGGCGGGTCGACCCGGAAGCCGAGGTCGAGGTCCGCCACCACGGTCCCGTCGTAGAGGATCGTCTCCCTCGCCCCGGGGACGAAGGCCCCGAGGTCGGAGGCGGGGACGTCATAGCGCTCGAACAGGGCCATCAGGGTTCGGACGTCCGACGGACGGACCTCGAGGGCCATCCGCTCCTGCGACTCGCTGATCCAGATCTCCCATGGCGCCAGACCGGTGTCGCGCAGCGGGACGCGGGCGAGGTCGATCCGCAGCCCGAGCCCGCCGGCATGGGCGAGCTCCCCGAGCGCGGTCGCAAGACCCCCCCCGCCGAGGTCCTTCATGGCACGGATCCAACCGCGGTCCCGCGCCTCGAGGCAGGCATGGATCAGCGGCTCCTTCAGGATCGGGTTGCCGAGCTGGACCGCCCCGCGCTCCTCCCGCTCGCTCCCCTCGGTGAGCTCGCGGGAGGCGAACGCCACGCCGCCGATCCCGTCGCGGCCGGTCCGGCCCCCGACCAGCACCACGTGGTCCCCCGCGCGCCGGGCGCGGTTCGGCACGATCCGGCGCGGTGGGACGATCCCGACGCAGCCGACGTTGACCAGGGGGTTCACGAGGTAGGCCGGATCGAACCCCACGCTGCCGGCGACGGTCGGCACGCCGACCCGGTTGCCGTAGTCGCGGATCCCGGCGACGACCCCGTCGAAGAGGTACGCCGGCCGGCGGACCCCCGAAGGCACGTCCGAAGCAGGGGTGTTGAGCGGTCCGAAGAAGAGCGGGTCCGCGAGCGCGATCGGCTTGGCGCCGACCGCCAGGACGTCGCGCAGGATCCCCCCGATTCCGGTCGCGGCGCCCCCGTACGGCTCGACGGCCGACGGATGGTTGTGCGACTCGATCCGCAGGGCGTAGGCGAGGCCCGGGGCGAGGCGCATGACCCCCGCGTCGCCCGCGGCGAGGACCCGGCGATCGCGCCGGAGGGGCCCGAGCCAGCGGCGGAGGAACGGCCGGCTCGACTTGTAGCTGCAGTGCTCGCTCCAGCTCTGGGCCAGCCCGGCGATCTCCACGTCGGTCGGATCCCGTCCCTCCCGGAGGAAGTGGCGGCGGATCCGCCCGAGCTCCTCCCGGTCGAACCCCCACCGGCGCCGTCGGCTCTCCGCGAGAAGGGAGGCCAAGGACGGCCGGCGCACCGGCACCGACGCCACCCCGGCGGGCAGGGGGTCGCGGGGACCGGGCGTGGCGACCATCCCCGGCCCTAGTCGCCCCGCGTCGTCAGGGTGACGGTGTGCACGACCGGATTGGCGAGCAGGAGATCGACGGCCGTCCGCGCCCGGGCCTCCGCCTCGGCCGGGCCGATCCCGGGGAAGGCGAGGGAGAAGATGCGGGCCGTACGCACCCGGGGCGCCGGTTCGATCCCCAGGAGGCCGAGGGACCGCTGGATCGCCTCCGCCTCGGCGTCGAGGACCTCCGCCTTGAGCTCGACCCGGACCTCCACCGTGGTGCCGCGGAGGGGTCCCGAGGGCTCCATCCCATCCCGGGGAGGCACGGCGTTACATAACGGCATGCCGGCGCGCCCCGGGCGGAGCCGCGCCCCCGGTCGGGAAGGATTATCTTGGGCGCGCCGCCTCGGCCGACGGAGGGATCGCGGATCGGTCGTGGAGCGGGAGCGCGTCGCCGGTGGGCATCGGCGGAGGGCGGCGGGGATCCCCCGCTGGGGACCGATCGTCGCCGCGGCGATCCTCGCGGTCAGCGCCCTTTCGGTGGTGGCGCCGACGGCCGCCGCTTCCCCGTCCCTGCCCTCTTCCGGAGGGGCTTCCGTGGCGCTCACCGAGGTCGGGGCGCCTCTCTCCTCCCTCCTCTCGGCTCCGAGGCTGCCGGTCCCGGCCGACGCGGGACTCCCGCTCGATCCCGCGATCGTCGGGCCCTACTCCGGCCCGGTCTCGGTCTTCGTGTCGTTCCCCTTCTCCCATCCGGCCGCGCTGGCGTCGCTGCTGGCGAACCTCTCCGATCCGTCAAGCCCGGAGTACCACCGCTACCTGACCCGGACGGAGTTCGATGCGGCCTTCGCGGGAAACCTGACGGCCTATGCGGACGCCGCGCGGTACTTCGCCTCCTTCCCGGGGGTCACGGCGATGACCTTCGCCGACCGCAGCGGCATCCTGCTGCAGGGCCCCGCCCGGGCCCTGGGCGCGGCGTTCGGGATCGGGTTCGGCTCCGCCCGGTCGGCCTCGGGTGGGCCGTTCTACCTCCCCTTGGGCCGCCCGACGCTCCCGGGCCCGATCGCGAGGGACGTCCAGCAGGTGATCGGCCTGTCGAGCGGGGCGCCCTTGGCTCCCACGCTCGCCGGCCCCCCGCAGCATCCGGCCGGCCTCCCCTCCGCTCCGGCGAGGGTCGACGGCTACCCGTCGCCGGTCGAGGTCGGGGGGACCCAGTACCTGTACGGGGCGGACTTGCAGGTCGCCTACGACGAGCAGGGGCTCCTCCAGATCGCGATGCCGACCGCGGAGGTCGTCGCGACGATCCTGTGGGCCGGCTGCACCGTCACCACCCAGCCGTGCCCGAGCGGGGACCTGACGGCGCCGTTCGATCCGAGCGACGTCTACGGCTACTTCAACACGACCCTGCCCGCAGGACAGCCCCACTCGCCGGTCTACGGTGTTCCGCTGGGTGGGGCCCCTCCCCCAGGCCCGTCGGCGAGCCGGGACGTCACCAACGCCGTCGAGGAGAACACCCTCGACCTCTCGATGGTCGGCAGCACCGCGCCGGGGGCGACGATCTACAACGTCTACGGGCCCTCGGACTACACCAGCGACGCCGATGCGGCGATGGCGTACATCCTCAACCCGACCTCGACGCCGGGGCTCGACAACGTGAGCGTGGTGTCGAACTCCTGGGGAGGATCCGACCGGGTCGATGCCGCATGGAGCGGCTACATGCAGGAGGCGGCGGCCCGCGGGATCACGGTCCTCGCCGCGACCGGCGACGCGGGGGACAACCCGAACTCCCCCGCGTGGGTCGGGACCGCGGTGGAGTTTCCCTCCTCCGTCGGGTTCGACACCTACGGGACCATCGGGGTCGGGGGCACGACCCTCACGCTGGTCACGTCGGCCGGGCCGTCCTACCTGCACATCGCGAGCCAGGTCGCCTGGTACGAACCGGGGCCCGGCTACGGGAGCTCCGGAGGGACCAGCACCCAGTACGCCATGCCCTCCTGGCAGGCGGGCACCGAGGCCCGGACGTACATCGACCAATACGGGCAGGGCGGGCAGCGGGGAACCCCCGACCTCTCCGCGGTCGCGAACAACACCATCATCGAGCTCGGGGGCGCCTCCGCCACGCTGATCGGGACATCGATCGCCTGCCCTGTCACCGCCGGTCTCCTGGCCGAGATCGACGCCGTCCTGGCGGCCTACGGGCAGCCCGCGCTCGGGTTCGTCGACCCGGTTGTCTACGCGTGGGCGAACGAGCTCCTCCAGCAGCCGACCGCCGGGACGACCCCGGTCGGCGCGGTCTTCACCGGCGGATGGCGTTCCGTGCTCCCCGCGACCCCCGTGAACGACGTCGTCCGGGGCCAGAACTACCTCTACCCGGCCGCGGTCGGGTACGACCTCGTCACCGGGTGGGGTTCGCTGGACGCCTACAACTTCACCGCGTTCGTCCTCAACGACACCTACGCCGGGGCCCCGTTCTCCGCCCGGGGCGTGCGCGACGTGCTTCAGCTCAACGCTCTCGAGGTCACGAGCAGCGGCCCGGACGCCACCTACAACGCCTCCGTCCAGCAGAACTTCTTCGTCGCGAACAGCCTCGGCGCACCGCTCTACTGGGTCCAGAACGTCATCTTCCTCTCGGGGACGCCGGCCCGCTGGTCGATCAACTTCACCGGCTGGGTGATCTACCCCTTCTATGGGCTCTACCCCGACCAGTCCGTCTACCTCTACAACTTCCCCGTGAACGGCAGCCTCGGCCAGGCGCCGTTCGCATGGACGATCACGAGCGCGATCGCGGGCTACGGCGCGTCGGCGATGCTCGACTTCCAGGTGAACTCCGTGCGGCTCTCGCTGCCCCTCCCCGGGGGACAGTACATCATCGCGGGAGAGAACTATTCCTACTACTGGCAGGGACAGCAGTACACCGACGGTCCGTACCCGTCGGAGGAGGCCCCCTGGGGCCTCGTCCCGCAGTTCGGCCTCCTGGGGGGGCCGACCGGGGGACTCGGGCACTTCGGGCCGGCGACGACCGGTGTCGCCGCGGCCTACCTTGAGATGACCGGGAGCCCCTCCTACGTCCCGGCTCCCCTGTCCTCCTCCTTCGGATACTTCGGGAGCCAGACGAGCGAGGCCGCGGCGAACCTCAGTTGGACCCCGAGCGGGCCGTCGTCCTGGGGCTTCGGCTACGCGAACGGGAGCCGGACGCAGGGGATCGCCATGTATGCGACCGCATTCGCCGGCAACCCCGCAAACCGGTCCCAGACGCACCAGACGGTCCAGTTCAACGCGACGGGCCTTCCGGCCGGAACCGCCTGGTCGGTCGACCTCGGTGGCACGATCGCCACGACCACCGCATCGGCCCTGTCGCTCTCGGTCGCCTGGGGCAGCTACCCTTGGGCAGCGTTCACCACGGGGAGCGCCTACCGTGCGAGCCCGGGAACCGGCGTCGTCACGGTCGGAGGCGCGGGCCCGGCCACCGTGGCGGTCCCCTTCGTGCCGATGCCTCGGGGGACCTACTTCGCCTCGGTGCTCTCCCAAGGACTTCCGGGGCTCCCGTGGAGCGCATCGGTGGGAAACATCACCCAGACCAGCACCGGACTCATGCTCGGCTTCGCATTGGGCAACGGGAGCTATTCCTACCGGATCGGCAACGTGCCGGGCTGGCGGGCGAACGGGTACGGGGGCACGATCGTGGTCGCCGGGCTCAACCCACCCCCGGTCCTCGTGCGCTGGAACCAGACGCTCTACCGGGTCGTCTTCACGGAGAGCGGGCTTCCCTCCGGCACCTGGTCGGTGTCGATCGGCGGGTCCACCCAGGCCGCGGGCGCGCCGGGGGCGATCGTCTGGTCGCTTCCGAATGGAAGCTACGCGTTCACCGTCGGGTCGGTCCCGGGGTATCTCGCGACCCCGCAGAACGGATCGTTCGCGGTCCACGGGAGCGGCGTGTCGATCGGCATCGGCTTCGCGGCGAGCGGGAACTCGGTGAGCTCCCTGCTGGACCGGTTCTGCCTCTTCGGCGCCTGCGGTCTTCCGGCGCTCCTTCTCGTCCTTGGCCTCGCGGCGGCGTTCGGGGCGGTCGCGGCCGCAGGGGCCACCCTCGGGCGCCGCTCCGAGCGCCGGGAGCGGCTCGCCCCCTCCTCCCCCTCGCCGTCCGCGCCCTCGGCTCCCGCGGCCCCGCCGCCTCCTGCCGCCTGCGTCCACTGCGGGGCCCCGCTCGCCGAGTCCGACCATTTCTGCTCTCGCTGCGGGGCACCCCGGCCGTAGGCGGGATCCCGAAGGACGGGGACCCAGGGCCGGGCCGATCGACCGCTTCGCGGCGGGGCGCACCGGACCCGGCCCCGAACCCCCTTCCGGCCCCCCGCGACCGGAGGCTCGGCATAATCATAAATAGGGGGGCATTTTCGGCCCGTCGCTCGGGGGGGCGGCCGCCGGTGGAGGAGCTCATCTGCAATGTCGAATTCCTCCGGGGCGGATCGGAGACGATCGCCCGCGTCTCGAGCGAGGCCGGCGGGGTCCGGGAGTACCGGGGCACGTCGGGCAGTGCCGTGATCGATCAGGTGATCAACGACCTCCAAGAGGAGTTCGAGTCGACCCCGGACACCTGACGGCATCGGGAGATCCGGGTCGGCATCCGCGGGGAACGAGGGGGAGATCGCGCCGCACGGTCGGAAGGGAGTCCAAAGGGAGGAGAGCATGGAACGCCCGAACCCGAAGCCCCCCGTGAGCCGGAGCGTGGAGAGCGCCTTCACGAAGGTCTGGGGGGACGACCACGTCGTCGCGCTCATCGCCCTCAAGGTCGAGACCTCCGAGGCCGACGCGGTGGCCGGTGAGGTCGCCAAGTTCGTCGAGGTGGAGGACGTCTACCTCGTCACCGGGGACACCGACATCTTCCTGAAGGTCCGCTTCCCGCACTACGACGAGCTCAAGGAGTTCGTCCTGCACCGCCTGCCGGGGGTCCGGGGGATCCGGGAGACCAAGACGCTCCTCGTCGTCACCGCCTACAAGGAGGGCGGGGAGGTGCCGCGTCCATGAGCTCCCCCTCCCTCACCCGCGGCTCCTCCGCTCCGGCCGGGGCGGATCCCGACACCGGTGGCCTCGGGCGGATCACCGCCTCGCTCACCGCGCTCGGGGACGACGGCTCGGTGCCCCGCAACGTCCGCCGGGCCGCGATCGCGGCCCGGGAGGCCCTCTCGCGGGCGACGGTCGCCCGGGACGTCCGCATCGCCGGGGCGCTGTCCGTCCTGGACGAGCTCGCCAACGACCCGAACCTCCCCTCGCACGGCCGGACCGCGATCTGGTCGATCATGTCGCAGCTGGAGAGCCTGCAGTGAGCTCCCGGACGGCTAGCCTGAAATACACCGGCCCGGTCGGCGCGGCCGGGGGCAGCGACGGGCCCGTAGCTCAGCCCGGTCGGCCGCCCGCGGCGCGCGGGGGCCCGGGACAGAGCAGCTGGCTTTTAACCAGTTGGTCGGGGGTTCGAACGTCCGGTCGCCCGCTGGGCGGAGGGCCGGACCGGGATTCCCCCCGGGCCCACATCCCCCTCCCAGGTGATCCATGAGCTCCCGTCGACCCACCGCCCGCAGCGCCAAGCGCTCGCGCAAGACCCCCGCGGCCACCGATCGGCCGTTCGTGGCCCACCTTCTGGTGCCCCCCCACGAGATCCTGAGCGAGGAAGAGTCGGCCCGCGTGCTCGCGGAGCTCCGCACGAGCCCGGAGCGCCTGCCGAAGATCCTGCTGCAGGACCCGGGGCTCAACACAGATCCGGGCTACGCGAGGGCCCGGGAGGCCGGGGAGAACCTGGTCGGCCGGCTCGTCCGGATCCGGCGGCCGAGCGAGACCGCCGGCCTGTCCATTGCCTATCGGGTCATCGTCGCGAACGTGGGAGGGTCGTAGGGCATGCGCGAGATCGTCGATGCATTCTTCCGGGAGCGGTCGATCGTCAACCACCATCTGGCGAGCTTCAACGACTTCCTGCCGACCAACGACAATCCGAACTCGCGGATGCAGCGGATCGTCGACGAGGCCCGCGTCAGCGACGAGACAAACGATCGCGGGCTCGTCCGCCTCGACGTGCAGAAGACGAAGAGCTCGATCTACGTCCGGGTCGGGCGCCGGCGGGACCCCCGCACCGGGGCCGTGAGCCCGTCCGCGGAGCCCACGATCTTCGTCGGCCAGCCGTTCGTCAAGGAGCCGGTCGGGTCGAAGCCGACGCTCACCCCGATGGAGGCGCGGCTGCGGAACCTGACCTACCAGGCCCCTATCTTCCTCAACGTCACCGTCGTGGAGAACGGGGTCGAGCGGGCCCCCGAGAACGTCCACATCGGCGATCTCCCGATCATGGTCAAGAGCCGGCCCTGCAACCTCAACCGGGTCAACATCGAGCGGGACAGCGGCTTCCCGATCTCGGACGAGGAGTACCGGGCCAAGCTCGTGGAGTACGGGGAGGACCCCCTCGACCCGGGCGGATACTTCATCATCGGGGGGACCGAGCGGGTCATCATCAGCCTCGAGGATCTCGCCCCGAACCGCATCTTCGCGGAGTACAGCGAGCGCTACGGCACACCGGTCGAGAGCGCGAAGGTCTTCAGCCAGCGCGGCGGGTACCGCTCCCTCACCGTCGTCGAGAAGAAGCGCGAGGGGATCCTTCAGGTCAGCGTCCCGAGCGCCAGCGGCCAGATCCCGCTGGTCGTGCTGATGAAGGCCCTCGGGATGAAGAACGACGAGGAGATCTTCCAGGCGGTGCTCGGCGAACTGATGCCGCTGGACGAGCCGTTCGTCCAGACGATGAAGCACCTGCTCAACGTCAACATCGAGGAGTCCCTCTCCAAGAAGACCTACCCTCCCGAGGGGATCCAGACGACCCAGGACGCGCTGCTCTTCCTCGAGAAGAAGTTCGCGACGGGCCAGGCCAAGGAGTTCCGCCAGCGGAAGGTCGACGGCATCCTCGACCGCTCGCTGCTCCCGCACCTCGGCGACACGAGCGCCGACCGGCTGAAGAAGGCCCTCTACCTCGGCCGGATGGCCCGGACCGTCCTTGAGCTGCACCTCAAGCAGCGCGGGGAGGATGACAAGGACCACTACGCCAACAAGCGCCTCAAGCTCGCCGGCGACCTGATGGAGGACCTCTTCCGGGTCGCCTTCGGCCTGCTCCTCAAGGACCTCAAGTACCAGCTCGAGCGGTCGTTCGCGCGCAAGAAGGACCTACGGATCGCGAGCGCGATCCGGCCGGACCTCTTGACGCAGCGCCTCGGCCACGCGCTCGCCACCGGCAACTGGGTCGGCGGGCGCTCCGGCGTGAGCCAGGTCCTCGACCGGACCAGCCACATGTCGGCGATCAGCCACCTGCGCCGGGTCACGAGCCCCCTGACCCGGACGCAGCCCCACTTCGAGGCCCGCGATCTCCACCCCACGCAGTTCGGGCGCCTGTGCCCCAACGAGACCCCCGAGGGGCAGAACTGCGGGCTGGTGAAGAACTACGCCCTGTGCGTCGACGTCAGCGAGGGGACCGACGAGGAGGAGGTCGCGCTCATCCTGCGCGACCTGAACACGCGCGAGATCGGCCCCGAGGTCTTCCAGGAGGGGGCCGCCCCGAAGGGGAAGCGCGCCGCGCGGATCTACGTCAACGGGAACCTGATCGGCCTGCACTCGAAGCCCCTCGACCTCGTCCGCGAGATCCGGGACCGCCGGCGCAACGGGACGCTGAGCCCGGCGCTCAGCGAGACGAGCCACGAGGTCAACGTCCGCTACGACGAGGTCATGAACGAGGTCATCGTCAACTCCGACTCCGGGCGGCTCCGGCGGCCC
The DNA here is from genome assembly GCA_038729445.1 of Thermoplasmata archaeon. Classification (GTDB taxonomy): domain Archaea; phylum Thermoplasmatota; class Thermoplasmata; order Lutacidiplasmatales; family UBA184; genus Lutacidiplasma. The sequence goes on along the minus strand of JAVYSA010000001.1, from coordinate 11,991 downwards.
CTCATCGTCGTGCAGGACGGGACGCCGCGCGTCACCCGGGCGGACCTCGATGACCTCGCGAACGGCACGCGCTCGTTCTCCGACCTGATCCGGGGCGGCCAGGTCGAGTGGATCGACGCGGAGGAGGAGGAGGACGCGCTCATCGCGGTCGACCTCTTCACGGCGCCCGACCGCTGCCCGAAGTGCGACCGGGCCCTGAGCCCCCCCGACGTCCAGTGGGTGGCGACGCCCGCCGGTGGCGAGAAGGCGACCGTGCGTTGCCTCCGCTGCCAGGAGGAGTTCTCCGCGCCGAGCCCGATCACCCGCCGGCACACCCACGTGGAGATCGACCCGAACCTGATGCTCGGGGCGGCGACCGGCCTCATCCCGTATCCGGAGCACAACAGCGCCCCGCGCAACACGCTCGGCTCGGCGATGGGCAAGCAGGCCCTCGGGGTCGAGTCGGTGAACTACCGGCGCCGCCCGGACACCCGGGGCCACCTGCTGCACTACCCGCAGGCGCCGATCCTCCGGACGCAGACGATGCGCTACGTCCACTTCACCGAGCGCCCGGCCGGCCAGAACTTCGTGGTCGCCGTGCTCAGCTACGAGGGCTACAACATGCAGGATGCCCTCGTCTTCAACCGGGCGGCGATCGACCGGGGCCTGGGCCGCTCCTCGTTCTTCCGGACCTACCGGGGAGAGGAACGCAAGTATCCCGGCGGGCAGGAGGACCGGTTCGAGATCCCGCAGCCGGACGTCGCCGGCGCCCGGGTCGACGTCGCCTACCGCAACCTCGCCGACGACGGCCTCATCTTCCCCGAGCTCGAGGTCGGGGAGGGCGACGTGCTGATCGGGAAGACGAGCCCCCCGCGCTTCCTCGAGGAGAAGACGGACCTCTTGACGCCGCAGAAGCGCCGGGAGACGAGCGTGACGGTCCGCTCCGGCGAGTTCGGCTGGGTCGACAACGTCATCCTCACGGAGGGGGAGAACATCAGCAAGCTCGTCAAGGTCAAGGTCCGCAACCAGCGGATCCCCGAGCTCGGCGACAAGTTCGCGAGCCGCCACGGCCAGAAGGGCGTCATCGGGCTCATCGCGCCGCCGGAGAACCTCCCGTTCACCCGGGACGGCATGGTCCCGGACCTCCTGATCAATCCCCACGCGATCCCCTCGCGGATGACCGTCGCCCACGTGCTCGAGATGCTCGGGGGCAAGGTCGGCGCGCTCGAGGGACGCACGATCGACGGGACGGCCTTCGGCGGGGAGCGCGAGGGGTCCCTGCGGGAGTCGCTCCAGGCGCTCGGGTTCCATCCGTCGGGCCGGGAGACCCTCTACGACGGTGTGACCGGCCGCCGCTACGACGCGGAGATCTTTGTCGGCGTGATCTACTACCAGAAGCTCCACCACATGGTCGCGGGGAAGATGCACATGCGCTCCCGCGGCCCGGTGCAGATCCTCACCCGCCAGCCGACCGAGGGGCGGTCGCGCCAGGGCGGGCTGCGGTTCGGGGAGATGGAGCGGGACTGCCTGATCGGCCACGGCGTCGCGATGGTCATCAAGGACCGCCTCCTCGACGAGTCCGACGGGACGATCCAGTACGTCTGCGGCAACCCGGAGTGCGGCCACATCGCCATTCCGGACGCGCGGGCCGGATCGCTGCGGTGCCCGAGCTGCGGGAACACCTCGTCGATCTATCCGGTCGAGATGAGCTACTCGTTCAAGCTCCTCCTGGAGGAGCTCATCAGCCTCGGGGTCGTCATGCGGCTCCAGCTGGAGGAGATGCGGTAGGGGGGTCCATGGCGCAGGGACTGTCGAAGCGGATCAAGAGCCTGCAGTTCGCCTTCCTCTCGCCGGAGGAGATCCGCCGGATGAGCGCGATCAAGATCATCACCGCGGACACCTACGACGACGACGGGTTCCCGATCGAGATGGGCCTGATGGACCTCCATCTGGGGGTCATCGAGCCGAACCTGCGCTGCCGGACCTGCGGCGGGCGCGTGAACGAGTGCCCGGGCCACTTCGGCATCATCGAGCTCGCCATGCCCGTCATCCACGTCGGCTACGCGAAGGAGATCAAGCGCCTGCTCCAGTCGACGTGCCGGGCCTGCGGCCGGCGGCTTCCCGACGTGCCGGGCCACCGCTCCGAGGCCGCCGCGGACAGCGAGGACGGCGAGGCCGGGCCGGCCCGGGAGCCCCGGGAGGAGCGGAGCTGCCCGTTCTGCCACGAGGTCCAGCAGCGGATCGTCCTCGACAAGCCGACGACGTTCCGGGAGAACGGGCACAAGATCACCCCGAAGGAGGTCCGGGCGCGGCTCGAGCGGATCCCCGACCAGGACGTGGCGGAGCTCGGGCTGAACCCGAAGTTCGGCCGGCCCGAATGGATGGTCCTGACCGTCCTGCCGGTGCCGCCGGTGCAGGTCCGCCCGTCGATCACGCTCGACAGCGGGGAACGGAGCGAGGACGACCTCACGCACAAGCTCGTCGACGTCCTGCGGATCAACCAGCGCCTGCGCGAGAATCGCGACATGGGCGCTCCGCAGCTCGTCGTGGAGGATCTCTGGGAGCTCCTCCAGTACCACATCACGACCTACTTCGACAACCAGACGAGCGGCATTCCGCCGGCCCGGCACCGCTCGGGCCGGCCGCTCAAGACGCTCGCCCAGCGCCTGAAGGGCAAGGACGGGCGGTTCCGGTCGAACCTCTCGGGCAAGCGCGTCAACTTCTCGGCGCGCACCGTCATCAGCCCGGATCCGCTGCTGTCGATCAACGAGGTCGGCGTGCCGATCGAGGTCGCGCGCGGCCTGACGGTGCCGCTCGAGGTGACCGTCCACAACCAGGCGATCGCGCGGGAGCTCGTGCGGCGGGGCCCCGCCCCGCCGCCCGGTGAGGACGGGCGCTACCGCTGCGGGGTCAACTACGTGGTCCGGGAGGACGGCCAGCGGATCAAGGTGATGGAGAAGAACGCGGAGGCCTGCGCCGAGCTCGTTGCCCCCGGCTGCATCGTCGAGCGCCAGCTGGTCGACGGGGACATCGTCCTGTTCAACCGGCAGCCGAGCCTGCACCGGATGAGCATGATGGCGCACTTCGTGCGCGTCCTGCCGCACAAGACGTTCCGGTTCAACCTGTGCGACTGCCCGCCGTACAACGCCGACTTCGACGGCGACGAGATGAACCTCCACGTCCTGCAGAGCCAGGAGGCCCGGGCCGAGGCGAAGGTCCTGATGAAGGTCGAGGAGCACATCCTCTCCCCCCGCTACGGCGGCCCGATCATCGGGATGCTCCACGACCACATCACCGCGGCATTCCTCCTGACGTACCAGAACCCGAAGTTCCGGCGGAGCGAGGTCGCCTACCTGCTCAGCAAGGTCCCCTACCCGATGCCCCCGCCGGCGGGGGTCGAGAAGAACGGGGAGGAGTACTGGACCGGCAAGCAGCTGTTCAGCCTGACCCTTCCCCCGGACCTCACCCTCGAGTTCCGCTCGAACATCTGGTCGAAGTGCGACTGCCCGCCCGGCCGGTGCACGCACGACGCGACGGTGATCATCGAGAACGGCGTGCTCAAGGCCGGGACGATCGACAAGAAGGCGATCGCCTTCGAGAAGGGCGCGGTCCTCGACGCGATCGCCCGCAACTACGGGATGGCGCGGGCCCGCCAGTTCCTCGACGAGATGAGCCGGCTGTCGATCACGGCGATCGGCCTCAAGGGCCTCTCGACGGGGATCGACGACGAGGACCTGCCCGAGGGGGCCCAGCGGGAGATCGCCAAGTCGCTCGAGGCGGCCCGCGTGAAGGTCAACCAGCTCGTCGACCAGTATCGTCAGGGAGAGCTCGAGCAGATGCCCGGCCGCTCGCTGGAGGAGACGCTCGAGGTGATGGTCCGACGCGAGCTCGGCATGGCCCGCGACCAGGCGGGGGAGATCGCCGGCCGGTACCTCGGGCTCGAGAATCCGGCCGTGATCCTCGCGAAGTCCGGGGCCCGCGGCTCGATGCTGAACCTCACGCAGATGGCCGGCGCCGTCGGCCAGCAGTCGGTCCGGGGGGAGCGCCTGCTCCGCGGCTACTACAACCGGACCCTGCCGCACTTCGCGCGGGGCGATCTCGGGGCCGACGCCCGCGGGTTCGTCAGCTCGAACTACAAGCACGGGCTGCGCCCGACCGAGTACTTCTTCCACTCCATGGGGGGCCGCGAGTCGCTGGTCGACACCGCCGTGCGGACGAGCCGCTCCGGCTACATGCAGCGCCGCCTGATCAACGCCCTCGAGGACCTCAAGGTCACCGAGGACGGGACGGTCCGCAACACGGCGGGGACCGTCATCGAGTTCCAGTACGGCGAGGACGGCATCGACCCGACCCGGTCCTACCAGGGCCATGCGGTCGCCGTCGACGAGATCCTCTCCCGCGTCCTGGGCCGGCCGATCCTCGCCCGGGGGCCGGGGGAGGGGGCGGCCGACGGGACCCTCCCGCCGGTCACCGAGGAGGAGATGGACCTCCAGGCGGAGGCCCAGGTCGAGGAGGAGGCCGAGGACGAGGAGGCCGAGGATCTCGGCGCGCCCGAGGACGGTCCGGACTTCGGAGGGGAGTGAGCCATGGGGGAGGAGCGGGCGGGCCGGGATCGCGGCGGCTGGGCCGATCGGATCGTGCAGATCGCGCGGGAGGAGGGGGCGTCGTTCCCCCCGTCGCTCGTCGCGGAGCTCGACGAGAAGCTGACCCGCATGAAGGTGACCTCCGCCGAGGGGACCCGGGCCGTGCGGGCCGTCGCCGAGCGGTTCGTCCGGGCGACGGTCGACCCGCACGAGTCGGTCGGCATCCTCGCCGCGCAGTCGATCGGCGAGCCCGGCACCCAGATGACGCTGCGGACGTTCCACTACGCCGGTGTCGCCGAGATGAACGTCACGCTCGGCCTGCCGCGGCTCATCGAACTGGTCGACGCCCGGCGCGTCCCGTCGACGCCGATGATGACCGTCTACGTCGACCCGAAGCTCCGGAAGGACCGGGACGCCGTCGAGGCGATCGCCCTCCAGATCGAGGCGACCGGAGTCCCGGACGTCGCGACGGTCGGGACGGTCGTCGAGGAGCTCAAGGTCGTCGTCACCCCCCAGCCCACGCTGCTCAAGGCGCGCCGGATCACCCGGGCCGACCTCGAGCAGGCCCTCGCCGCGGGAATCGACCCGCGGGCGTTCGAGCTCCGGAACGGAGGGGGCGGAGGGGAGGGGCGGTCGTTCGAGATCCACCTGAGGGCCGGTGCCCCGGCGGCCGGCCGGGCCAAGAAGGACGAACCGGCCGAGGAGACCCCGTACCGCAGGCTCCTGCAGGCCAGCGAGGAGGCGAAGGGGGTCCAGATCCGCGGGGTCCCCGGCATCAAGCGCGCGCTCATCCGCAAGGAGCGGGACGAGTACGTGATCTACACCGAGGGGTCGAACCTCGAGAAGGTCCTCGAGATCGCGGGGGTCGACCGGAGCCGGACCACCACGAACTCGATCTTCGAGATCTACCGGGTCTACGGCGTGGAGGCCGCGCGGGTCGCCCTCATCCGCGAGGCCGGACGGACCCTGAGCGAGCAGGGCCTCGGCGTCGACATCCGCCACCTCATGCTCGTCGCCGACGTGATGACCAACGAGGGGGACATCCGGGCCATCGGTCGGCACGGGATCTCCGGCCAGAAGAGCAGCGTGCTCGCCCGGGCCGCCTTCGAGATCACCGCCGCCCACCTGCTCCACGCCGCGATCACCGGGGAGACCGACGAGCTCAAGGGGGTCGCGGAGAACATCATCGTCGGCCAGCCGATCACCCTCGGCACCGGCGCGGTCAACCTCGTCTACCGGCCCGCCTCCGGCGGGCGGCCCCCCGTCTCGGCCGCGGCGCCGCCTCCCCCGCCCGCCCCCGGGGAGGAGGGGCCCCCGTCGGCACCGGCCGCACCGGCGGAGGGTGCGAACGGACCGGACGCTCCCGCCGCCCCCGCGGCGGAGGAGGCCTAGGCGATGGACCTCGCGCACGCGCTGAAGGTCGCCCTCGAGACCGGCAAGGTCCGCCTCGGCCTCGCCGAGTCGGTCGCCGCGGCGGACGCGGGGGCCGCCCGGCTCCTCATCGTCTCGACCACCTGTCCGGATCCGCGCCTGAAGGAGGCGCGGGCGCTCGGCCGGGTCCCGATCTACCACTACGAGGGGACCGCGGTCGAGCTCGGGCAGGCGTGCGGCCGGCCCCACCCGATCAGCGCCCTCGCCGTGGTCGATCCCGGGGCCAGCGCGATCCTTTCCCTCGAGACCGGCTGATCCCATTCCGGGCACGGGCCGGCCTCCGGAGGAGCCCACGGCGCCCCCGCTAGTGCTCGATACCGAGGCGCTCGGGTACCTCCGCCTGATCGAGGAGGCGACCGGTGCGCGGGTCCGGGACTGCTGCGTCGTCGAGGGGAAGGTCGTCGTGCTTGTCGAGCCGGCCGACCTCCCCCGGGCCGTGGGACCGGGCGGGGCGCGGATCGAGCAGCTCAAGGAGCGGCTGCGCAAGGAGATCATGGTCGTCGCCTACTCGGACGACCCCGCGACGCTCGCCCGGAACCTCTTCTTCGCCTTCCATCCCCGCTCCGTCGCGCTGACCCCGAAGGGACGGGGGCGCCACGCGACGGTGACGGTCGATCCGGCGTGGAAGGCCCGCGCGATCGGACGGGGGGGCCACCACCTCAAGATCGCCCGGGCGGTCCTGATGCGGCACACCGACGTGGAGAGCGTGAGCGTCGCGTAGCGGATGCAGCGCTATCTACCCGGACTCCTCCCCGGGGGCGAGGGGCCTCCCGTGGCGGCGCGGATCCGGTTCGTCTTCTTCGACCTCGGGGGGACCCTGGTCGACGAGTGCGACTACCTTGGCTGGGCCGACCTCGCCGCGCGCCTCTCGATCCCGGTCGATCCGGACGACCTCGCGCACCACTTCCGCGACGTGGAGCGGGAGGACGACGCCGCGGGACGGCCGAGCGGCGACGCGGCGTTCTGGCGGGAGGTGCTCGCCCGGGCCGGCGGCCGGCCAGTGACGCCGACGCAGGCGGAGCGGTTCGTCGCCGAGTGGCAGCGGCTGCGCTCACCGCCCCGGCTCTTCTCCGACGTCGTGCGCTGCCTGGACGACCTCGAGGAGGACGGGCGGACCCTGGGGGTCGTCACCAACTCCCAGTCGGAGCCCGCCGTGCGCCGGACCCTCGACCAGGTCGGCCTCATCGACCGCTTCGCGACCGTCACGAGCTCCGGCACCGAGGGCATCGCCAAGCCGGATCCCCGCCTGTTCGCGCGCGCCCTGGAGCGCGCGGGGGCCTCCCCGGCGGCGTCCTTCCACGTCGGCCATCTCGAGTACACCGACGCGCGGGCGGCCCGGGCGGCCGGCATCCCCTCCGTCTGGCTGCACCGGGACGGGACCGGGTTCTCCCTCGATCCGCCCGAGGTGACGTCGCTCCTCGAGGTCCCCCCCTGGATCCGCCGGCTCGAGGGAACGCCGGAGCGGTACCCCGCACGCCGCCGTTAAATACCGGGCGCCTCTGGGTCCCGCCCAGCGTCGCCTCCCCCTCGCGGGGGCGGCGATGCGGGGCGCAGCCACGGCGAGCCGGGGAGACGTGAACCGGCCCCTTCCACGGCCGCGCCACACGATGGCCCGACGGGGCGTGGAGCCCCGAGATCCCCTCCCCGGAGACGGGGAGTGACCTCTCGGGACCGACAGGGACGATCGAGAAACGTACGCGAATTGCTCATGGAATGCAAGAGCACAACCGCCAGCCAACGACGAGACTGCGACCTCCGCCGGTCAGGAACGCACGGGATCGTGCGATCGAGTGTGCGAAACCAAATCCGGTTGATCCTGCCGGCGGGCACCGCTATTGGAGTTCGCTTAAGCCATGCGAGTCGAGAGGGGTAAGCCCTCGGCGCACTGCTCAGTAACACGCGGACAATCTGCCCTCGAGACGGGGATAACCCCGGGAAACTGGGGATAATACCCGATGGGCTTGGGATGATGGAAGGCTCCCAAACCGAAATCCTGCGGGGCTCGAGGATGGGTCTGCGGCCTATCAGGTCGTAGGGGGTGTTACGGACCCCCTAGCCGAAGACGGGTACGGGCTTTGGGAGAAGTCGCCCGGAGATGGATTCTGAGACACGAATCCAGGTCCTACGGGACGCAGCAGGCGCGAAACCTGCACAATGTGGGAAACCACGATGCGGGAACTCCAAGTGCCTACACTATGTGTAGGCTGTTCTCGAGCCTAAACCGCTCGAGAAGTAAGGGCCGGGTAAGACGGGTGCCAGCCGCCGCGGTAATACCCGCGGCCCGAGTGGTGCTCATTATTATTGAGCCTAAAGCGTCCGTAGCTGGCCGGGCAAATCTCCGGGGAAATCGGGCCGCCCAACGGTCCGAAGGCCGGAGACACTGCTCGGCTTGGGATCGGGAGAGGGTGAAGGTACTCCCGGGGTAGGGGTAAAATCCTGTAATCCGGGGGGGACCACCAGTGGCGAAGGCGTTCACCTAGAACGAGTCCGACAGTGAGGGACGAAGCCCTAGGGCGCAAACGGGATTAGATACCCCGGTAGTCTAGGGTGTAAACGCTGCAGACTTGGTGTTGGGGGTCCTGCGTGGGCTCCCAGTGCCGGAGCGAAGGTGTTGAGTCTGCCGCTTGGGGAGTACGGTCGCAAGACTGAAACTTAAAGGAATTGGCGGGAGAGCACCGCAACGGGAGGAGCGTGCGGTTCAATTGGATTCAACGCCGAAAAACTCACCGGGGGCGACGGAGGGATGAAAGCCAGGCCGAAGACCTTGCCCGATTCTCCGAGAGGTGGTGCATGGCCGTCGTCAGTTCGTACCGTAAGGCGTTCTGTTAAGTCAGATAACGAACGAGACCCTCGCCCTCAGTCGCGACCTTCCGAGCGATCGGGAGAGCACACTGAGGGGATCGCTGCCGCTAAGGCAGAGGAAGGAGAGGTCTACGGTAGGTCCGTATGCCCCGAATCTCCCGGGCAACACGCGCGCTACAAAGGTGGGGACAATGGGACCCGACCTCGAAAGGGGAAGGCAATCCTGAAACCCCATCGTAGTCTGGATCGAGGGCTGTAACTCGCCCTCGTGAAAATGGATTCCGTAGTAATCGCGGGTCAACATCCCGCGGTGAATGTGCCCCTGCTCTTTGCACACACCGCCCGTCAAGTCATCCGAGTTGGGTCGGAGTGAGGGTGACTCACCTGGGTCGCTCGAACTTCGGTTCAGCAAGGGGGACTAAGTCGTAACAAGGTATCTGTAGGGGAACCTGCAGATGGATCACCTCCTACCCCTGACCAGCCCGAACGGCTGGCACGGTGGAGGTCGCAGACGTTCGCGGCAGCGGTTCGATCGTCCCGACCCGTCGGCCATCTACCCATTTTGGAGTCGTTACGCATTGCTTATTAGCTCCGTGGGGTCGTGCCGCGCCGGATGAGTGTCCCGTCACTGAGGCCCAGGATCTCCGGGGAGATCGAGGGAGCGGCCACCGCGCTCGATCGCGGGGAACCGATCCTGATCTACGACGCGCCGGACCGGGAGGGCGAGACCGATCTCGTGATCCTGAGCGAGCGGGCGACCCCCGAGCTCGTGCGCCTGTTGCGGCGGGACGCGGGCGGGCTCATCTGCACCGCCATCTCCGACGAGCTCCGGGAGGCCCTCGGCCTCCCGTTCCAGGCGGAGCTCGCCCGGGAGGCCTCCGACCGGTACCCGATCCTGCGCCGCATCGGGGAGCGGCCCCGCTACGACCGGCGCAGCGCCTTCGGCATCACGGTCAACCACCGGGAGAACTACACCGGGATCTCCGACATCGAGCGGGCCCGGACGATCCGGGAGGTCGGCGCGATCGCCTCGGCATCCCGCCGGGTCCCGGCGCCGGTGCTGGCCGAGCGGTTCGCCTCCGTGATCACCACGCCGGGCCATCTCCCCCTCATCTACGCCGCCCGGGGGCTCCTCTCCGAGCGAAAGGGCCATACGGAACTCGCCGTCTCGCTGGCGCGGATGGGCGGCCTCGGGGAGTCGGCGACGGTCTGCGAGATGCTCGGGGACTCCGGCGGCGCCCGGTCGCCCGAGGCGGCCCGGGCCTACGCCGCCGACCACGGGTGGATCTTCCTCGAGGGCCGGTCGATCGTCGAGGCGTGGCGGTCATGGTCCGCGTGATGGCGACGGGGGTCTTCGACCTCCTCCACCCGGGGCACCTCTACTTCCTCGAGGAGGCCCGCAAGCTCGGCGACGAGCTCGTGGTCGTCGTCGCGCGGGACCAGACCGCGCGACGCCTCAAGCACGAGCCGTACGTGCCGGAGCACCTGCGGCGCCGCATGGTCGAGGCGCTCAAGCCGGTCGACCGGGCCGTCCTCGGCAGCACCACCGACATCTACCAGACGGTCGTCGAGCTCAGGCCGGACATCCTCGCGCTCGGCTTCGACCAGCAGTGGGACGAGGCCGAGATCGCCCGGGAGTGCGCGCGGCGCGGGGTGCCGCTCACGGTGGTCCGGATCGGTCCCCTGCCGCACGACGAGCTCGCGACCCGCAAGATCGTCGAGCGGATCCTCGCGCGGTCCCAGCGCAAGGGGGCCAGCACGTGAAGCGGGTCGGCGTCGTCGACACCACCTTCGCGCGGGTCGACATGGCCGACGCCGCCGTCCGGGCGCTCCGCGAGACCGGGCCCGGTCTCCGGATCCTCCGGCGGACCGTCCCCGGCATCAAGGACCTGCCCGTGGCGGCCCGCCAGATGTTCCGCGACGAGCGCGCCGACCTCGTGATGGCCCTCGGCATGCCCGGCCGGGCCGAGTACGACCGGACCTGCGCCCATGAGGCGTCGCTCGGTCTCCTCTTCGCCGGCGTGCTCGAGGCCCGGCCGGTGATCGAGGTCTTCGTCTTCGAGGGGGAGGCCTCCTCGGACGCCGAGCTCGACATGCTGGCCCGGCGGCGGGCCGCCGAGCACGCGCGCAACGCCTACGCCCTCCTCGTCCGCCCCCATGACCTCCGCCGGGCCCGCGGCCAGGGACTCCGCCAGGGGTTCCCGGACGCCGGCCCGGCCCGGCCGGTCCGCTGAGCCGCCGGAGGAGGGGACCGGGCGGGGACGGAATGCCAGAGGGTCCGATGGCGAAGGAGACCGTGCCGGGGAGGCCCGGCGAGGGGATTCGGGTGGCGATCGCGGCGAGCGAGTACAACTTCGACGTGACGTTCGCGATGCTCGAGCGGGCGAAGGAGGAGATCGCGTTCCTCGGGGCGACGCTCGGCCCGGTCGTCAAGACCCCGGGGGTCTACGATCTCCCGCTGGCGACGCGGGTCCTGCTCTCCCGGCGGGACGTCGACGCCGTCGTCGCCCTCGGGGCCGTCATCGAGGGAGAGACGCAGCACGACGAGGTCGTCATGCAGCAGGCGGCGCGGAAGCTCGCCGACCTCGCGGTCGACCTCGGCAAGCCGGTCGGCCTCGGGATCTCGGGCCCGGGGGAGACCCGGCTGCAGGCCCAGGACCGGATCGAGAACGCCGGGCACGCCGTCCGGGCCGCGGTCAAGATGGTCCGCCGGCTCCGCGAGATCGCCCCGGACTAGCCGGGGAGGCCCCGCCGCACCCGAGCGCATGGCCCTGCGGGAGTTCTACGAGGTCCTCCCGTCCACGCAGGACCGGGCGATCGCCCTCGCCCGGGCCGGTGCCCCGCCGGGGAGCCGCGTCGTCGCCCGGTCGCAGACGGCCGGCCGCGGCCGGCTCGACCACCGCTGGTGGTCGCCCCGGGGGGTCGGGGTCTACCTCTCGGCCATCGCCGAGGCCCCCCCGCCGCCCCGGACCCGGTTCGCCCTCGCGGTGGGGACCTGCCTCGCGGAGGCGCTCGAGCCGCTCAGCCCCGTCCCGCTCCGGGTGAAGTGGCCGAACGACCTCTGGGCGGAGGTCCCGGCCGGTCCGGCCCGGAAGCTCGCCGGCGTGCTGATCGACGAGGTCGCGACGCCCTCCCACGGGCTCCGCGAGGTCGTCGGGGTCGGGGTGAACGTCGCCCCGCTCGACCCCGCGGCGAT